>CAZVMD010000536.1:0-3161 GCA_964628555.1 uncultured Myxococcales bacterium
CGGTCAGCTGATCTTGAGCATGCGCTTGACCTCATCGACCAAGCGCTTGGGCGAGATGGGCTTGGCCAGGTAGCCGTCGCAGCCCGCCGCCATCGCGCGCTCTTGATCGCCGCGCATGGCGTGCGCCGTCAGCGCCAAGATGATGATGTGGCTGGTCTCGGGCGCGGCCTTAAGCTGGCGCGTGCATTCCCAGCCATCGACGACCGGGATCGACAGATCCATCAAGATCAGGTGCGGTAGGCTGCTGCGCGCTTCGCGCAGCGCTTCTTCTCCCGTCGTCGCCATGCGCACAGAAAAGCCGTGATGGCGCAGCACGGTGTCGAAGATCTTCTGGTTGTGCATGTCGTCATCGACGAGCAGCACCGTGTAGTTCTGAGGCGCAGCAGCGCTAGGTTCCGTACTCAAGGGCGGCTCTCTATCTAGGTTTGGCGGCGATCGCCGACCGGACATTGCGAGGCAGGCTAGCGGCCATCCCAGCCAGCCGCTCCATCCTGCCACGGTCACGTTACCTCGTGTCGCTCAGAATGCCTAGCAAACCCCTGCTCCTGTCGTCCGAAGTCCTCGTCGCTGTCGCGGCGAGCTCGCCGCGGCTAGCTGCCTTCCCCGGGGAGCTCGGGCCGCGGCATCGGCGGCGGGGTCGGCTCGGCGGCAAGCTCAGCGGGAGTCGGCCCACTTGCTCCGCGGGAAGTCGCCGGGCTCGCCGAAAGGCGCGGGTTGGGCATGGGCAGCGGCGTGTGGTGGCGCATCGCCGCGTCCGCTAGCGACGAGTCCCCGGCCGCTGCAGCGATCAAGAGCTTTGGGATCTCTGGGTCCGACATGCTGAGCGCCGGATTGCTGTCGCCCTCGCGGTTGCGACTGCGCGAGCTGCGGGAGGGCGGCGTGCGCGGCAGACGCATCGTAAAGGTCGAGCCGATGCCATAGGTGCTCTCGACCGTCAGCGTCGCGCCCAGCATCTCGGCCAAGCGGCGAGCGATGGCCAAGCCCAGGCCAGTGCCGCCGTAGCGCCGCGTCGAAGAGCCATCGACCTGACGGAACTCTTCAAAGATGAGCTCCAAGTGCTCGGCGCGAATGCCGATGCCGGTGTCTTTGACGGCGATGTAGATCGCATCGTCGGCGCCCTCGCCGCTTCGCACCTCGACGATGACGGCGCCCTGCGAGGTGAACTTGATGGCATTGGCGATGAGGTTGGTCAAGACCTGCTGCAGCTTGACCGAGTCGCTGTGCACCTGCACATCGTGCGGGCAGATCAGCTGCACCTTGTAGGGTCGATCGCGCCCCATCGCTTCCGCCTCGCGGATAACCGCGGTGACCAGGGCGTGCAGATCGAGCTTCTCGAAGTACACCTCCATCCGCCCGGCTTCGATGCGCGACAGATCGAGGATCTGGTTGATCAGCCGCAGCAGGTTGGCCGAAGAAGCCAGGACACCGGCGATCGCATCCTGGGCGTCGACGGGGATCGGGCCGTAGATCTGATCATGGATCAGCTCGGAGTAGCCCATGATGGCGTTGAGCGGCGTGCGCAGTTCGTGCGAGACGTTGGCCAAAAACTCCGACTTGAGGCGGTTCACTTCGCGTAGCTGGTTGCGCTGGATGCGCAGCTGAATCGACTGCGCCGCCAGCTGATTGCGCTGCTCTTCTAGCTGATTGCGCTGCTCGGCAAGCTGGTCACGCTGCGCTCGCACCTGATCGCGCTGCGCGGCCAGGGCTTCGTTGCGCTGCCGCAGCTCGCTGGTCATCTGCGTCAGACGGGTATAAGCGCGGGCATTACTGACGGCGATCGCCAGCTGCGCCGCAGCTTGCCGCACAAACTCGACCAGCGCCGGCTCAGGCATGTCATCGCCCGAGAGCAGCAGCACCAAGAGACCGAGCGGATGATTTCGGAAGACCAGCGGCACCAAGAGGCGCCGATGGCTGACCTGCACCGACTCGGTGAGCGCCACCGAGCTGCCATCGGGGTTCTTTGGCCGCTCGGCCAGAAAGTCTTTCATCGAAGGGGCCGGCCCCAAGGAATGCGTCGAGACGCCGGACGCCGCCCGCACCAGCAGCTCGCCATCGGGGTTGTTGTCATCGATGAGAAAGACGCCTCCTCCCTTGGTGCCGGTCGCTTCGACCAGGGCGGCCAGCGCCTGATCCAGCATGACGGTCAGGTCAGCAGCATCGATGACCTCGTCGCTGCGATCGATGGGCGAGTTGAGGACGGAGGTAAAGGCGTATGCCAGCCGAATCTGGCGGGTGCGGCGCTTGACCTCGCTCTCCAGATCACGGTTCAGACGAGACAGCGCCGACATGGTCTCGCGCAGGCGCTCGGCCATGCGCGTAAACGACTCGGCCAGCATGCCCAGCTCGTCGCTGCGGTTGACGTTGATGCGCGGGTGCAGGTTGCCGTTGCGAATCTCGTCGGCGCCACGGGCCAGCTCCAAAATTGGCACGCTGATGCGGCCGGCGATGAAGTAGGCCGCAGTCGCACCGAGGACCAAAAGGAGCAGCCCGAGTCCGGCGCCCCAGCGCGCGACTTCATTGAGGCGCTCGTTGGCGGCCGCCAGGGAGAGTCCGACGCGGGCCACCCCGACGATGCGGTCGCGCGCCAAACGGTCGCTGGGATAAAGAAACGCGGTCACCCCGGGAGGGCCGCGCTCACTCGTTACAATCGGCGCGTAAAGATCCAGGCAGTTGAGCTTGTCGTTCTGGATCTGGTGCCGCAGCCGCGATGCCGACTGCATAAAGATGTTGCCGCGCGGCTGAGGAACCTCGGTCTCCTGACGCGCCCGCCGCAGGAGTTCATTGATCAGGCCAGGGGGCGGCTCGGGGGGATGCTCGCCGCTGCGCATGCCGGTGTTGCTGAGCTCGTGGCCGCTGCCGTCGTAGACCGCGACGTAGACGATGTCTTGCAGGTCGGCCATGCGTCGCATCGGCCCATCCAAGAGGACGCGGTCGCCGGCGTACGCTCCGAGCTCCGACTGCGTCGCCAGATACCCCAGCAAGAGCTCAGCGCGCTGCTCGCGATCTTCTGCCGCGAAGGTGAGCTGCCGACTGTAGTAGATGGCGCCCGAGCCGACCGACATCAACAGCGAGATCGCGAGCAGCCACAGGAAGACTTGGCGGAAGAAGCTGGAGCGCTGCCGCATGAGCAGGCTGCCCCAGCCGCTGACCTCGCCGCTCTG
>CAZVMD010000537.1:0-3118 GCA_964628555.1 uncultured Myxococcales bacterium
ATCCGTGCGAGGTGCCGAGCTCTTTGTCGCCGTACTTGCCCCAGAAGCAGAACGGCGCCGAGACCAGCACCACCTCACCGCCTCGGATGGGGAAGTAGCTGCGCGACACCGCCAGCGCGGCATCGGTCGGTGGCAGCCAGCCGCGCAGCAGCTGGGTGCGCGTGTAGTAGCCCAGCATGCCCGGCAGCTCCAGCGCCGCCCGCCCGGCGACTTCCTCGACGACCGCGGGATCGGCCTTGGCCTGCGCGATCAGCTTGGCCGACAGGTACACCGAGGGATCTTCCAGCGCTACCACCCAGTCGCCGGCGACGCCGAAGTGCTCCGACAGCGCCTTGTTGATCTTCTCTTTGATCGACGGCTTCTTGACCCGCGTGGCAAACATGTTGCGCTGCGCGATCTCGTCGGGAATCGGGGCGGCGCCGTGGTCGGCGGTGAACATCACCATGACCTCGCCTGGCTTGTACTGCTTGTCGAGGTCGGCCAGCAGGGCAGCGATGGCGCGATCGAGGCGCAGCACCATGTCCTGGTACTCGTGCGACAGCGGGCCGAATAGGTGGCCGGCCAGGTCGGTGGTGCTGACCGAGACCGCCAGCACATCGGTGACGCCGCGCTTGCCAAGCTGCTCGCCAGCCAGCGCCGCGCGCACGAAGTCCATCGTCAGATCGAGCCCGAGCGGGACATAGCTGATCGTCTCGTAGAAGGCCGGCCCTGGGGCCTGCAGCTTGCCGTTTACGCTGTGCGGGAAGACGCGCCCCAGCCCCTTCAAGTCGGCTTCGTAGGGCGAGTCATCGGGCGTCGGATACGACTCGGCCGGGAGCAGGCGCTCCCATGGCTTGTTGAAGCCAGCGTCGGCCAGCTTCTTCTTGTTCCAGTCCTTGACCCAGTCGGGTAGGTCCTTGGCGTAGAAGGTCGAGGTCGTAAACTCGCCGGTCTGATCCGAGAAAAAGTAAGCGCGTCCCAGGTGCCCACCGAGGAGGATGGCGCCGCGGGCCTTGAGCGCGACGCCGAGCACCCGCGAGTCGCGGCTGGTCAGCCGCAGCTCATCAAACACCGTGCTGCCCACCAGGTTGCGCGGCGAGGAGTCGTCGTCGAGCGAGAGCTCTTTTTCACCGAGGATCGTCGCCTGCGGGTCGTACAGCATCGACTCGGCTTTGCCGCTCTGCCGGTTCCAGAACTTGTTCTGGGTGATGCCGTTGAGGTAGCCGTACGAACCGGTGGCGATCAGCGCATGGCCCGGGCCGGTGTACGTGTTCTGCTGGCCATAGCGACCGATGGCAAACGCGCCCTGGCGCAAGAGCCGCTTGAGCCCGCCCTCGACGAACAGCGAGCTGTAGCGGGCCAGGTTGTCAGCGCGAAACTGATCGGCGACAAGCAGGAGGACCAGCTTGGGCGCGGTAAGTCCAGGCTTGGCCGCCGGCGCAGCCAGCGCCTGACCCGGCCCCAGCAGGAGCGGCGCCGACCCCAAAGCCGCCCCCAGAAGTGACCGCCGCGAAACACCATTCGGAAGAGCTCTGTTCCTCTGCGCTGTCATCGCCAATCCCCTCGAGTAACCGATTTATCGTATCGCAGATCGTCGTCGATGCGGCCGCTTTTGCCGCGGCGGTCGATGCCCTGGTCAGCGACGCCAAGGTCCGCGGAGAGCGCGGCCCGGCCGAGGTCCCTGTCGGCTCGGTAAAAACCCGCTTAGCTGCGCGGGACGTTGCGGCAGTCGTCGGTCGGGTGCAGCCCTTCGCGGGCTCCCGGGTGGCCGGTCAGATGCAGCGCGACCAGCTGAACCTGCCAGGCCAAGACCGCCTGCGCCGCCTGGCGCCGCAGCACATGCAGCGACGGCAGCGCATCGCCAGCTGGGTTCCCCGCGAGCTGGCCCGGCTCTGGCTCGGAGACGGCACCGATCATCTTGGTGTACTCGCCATGCCAGTGCAGGAGCTCATCGACGAACAGGTCGCCGCACAGCCGGCGCAGCGTCGGCTCCAGGCCGCCGTCTTCGATCAGGTGGATGCGGCGGGTCGCTTCTGCCCACTGCGCGGCGTATTCGAGCTGGGTGAACGCAAGACCGCTGGGAAACAGCTTGCCCAGGAGCTCGCGCGCCACCGTCGAGTCTGGCGAGCGCGAGGGATCGAGCCAGGCGTGCGGCTCCAGCCGCCCCTTGAGGCAGGCCCAGCTGGTATCGGCCGCGATATCGACGGGCCGCATGCGCTGTGCCGGATCTTCTTGCGGGCCACTCTCCCAGCGACTCAGCAGGGCCTCGATCGCCGCCTGCAGCGTCAGCTTGCAGGTCTCGGCGGCTCGCGGCAGCGCGGCGGGTGCGGCGAGCAGCAGCTTCTGCCCGAGCCCAATCAGACTTGGCACATCCAGCCGCGGTGTGGACATGTAGTAGCTGGGATCAAAATCATCGAACTTTGCCATGGGTACTTCGCCTATCAATATCAATGACGATCCGGCTGGCCGCGCCGCCGCTGCGGCGGTGACTACGGGATCGGGATGCGCTCAAGAATGTTGCTCAGGATGCGCTCAGCCTCGGCGCGGCTGCCGCCCTGGGCATCGCTGTAGCCGCCTTGGCTGCCGCTTGGCAGAGCCAGGCGATGGGCCAGCGCCGGCAGCACCAGCTCACGCAGGTCGTCGGGCACGCAGTAGTCGCGGCCCTCGGTCAGCGCGCGCGCCTGGGCCGCCCGATACCACGACTGGAAGCCACGCGGCGACACGCCCAGCTGCAGGTGCGGCGAGCGGCGGGTCTCGGCGATGATGCGCTCGGCATAGTCGAGCAGCGACTCTTCGACGCGCACCAGCTGCACGGTGTCCTGCAGCGCCGTGACTTCATCCAGCGTTACCACCGGCTGCAGCTCCTCGACGGCATCGTGCTGACTGCCGCGTACCACCACCCGCCGCTCGTCGAAGCGCGAGGGATAGCCGAGGCGCAGGCGCAAAAGGAAGCGATCCATCTGCGACTCGGGCAGCGGGTAGGTGCCGTAGTGTTCGAGCGGGTTCTGCGTCGCCATCACCAAGAACGGCTGCTTGAGCGTGTAGGTGTAGTGATCGACCGAGACCCGGCCCTCGCTCATCGCTTCCAGCAGGCTGGACTGGGTGCGCGGCGCGGCGCGGTTGATCTCGTCGGCGAGCA
>CAZVMD010000538.1:0-3092 GCA_964628555.1 uncultured Myxococcales bacterium
GGAACTGCCATGAAGATCTCTTGGAATTGGCTGCGCGAGCTTGTGAAGCTGCCGGACAGCTTGTCGTCTGCCCCGGTGCTGCAAGCGGCCAAAGAAGTCGAGGCCCGCCTGATCCGTCGCGGCGTCGCCGTCGATGCCCTGATTCCCGTCGCTGTGGGGCTAAGCGGCGCCATCGTCGCCGAGATCCGGGGCCGCCGCCCACATCCCAAGGCCGACAAGCTGACCCTGGTCGATGTCTTCGATGGCCAGAGCGTGACCCAGGTGGTGTGCGGCGCCCCCAATGTGCCGGACCCCAGCGAGCCCGGTCAGTCGCCGCGCGTCGTCTGGGCCAAGCCCGGCGCGACGCTGCCCAGTGGCCTGTCGCTGAGCGTGCGCGAGGTGCGCGGCATCCCCTCGCCCGGCATGCTGTGCGCCGAAGATGAGCTCGGCCTATCGAGCGATCACGGCGGCATCGTCCTCCTGCGACCGCAAGATGGTCTGGCGATCGGCAGTGACTTTGCGACCGGGGCTGGCCTGCCCGATGTCCTCTTCGAGCTCGACATCACGCCCAACCGCCCCGACCTGCTAGGTCACCTGGGGGTGGCGCGCGAGGTCGCCGCCGCCTTTGCCAGCGAGGGCGCCGAGCTGAGGCTGCCGCGGCTCGACTTCACCGGCCGCACCGCTGCTCAGCGCGCCGAGACCGCGGCCCGCATCGAGATCGCCGATGCCGAAGGCTGCCCGCGCTACCTCGGCCATGTGCTGACCGGCCTGCGCATCGCCGACAGCCCGATCAAAGAGCGCCTGCTCTTGACCCGCTTGGGCGCCCGACCGATCAACAACGTCGTCGACGCCACCAACCTGGCGATGTTCTTCATCGGCCAGCCGCTGCACGCCTTCGACCTGCAGCGCCTAGCCGGGCGCCAGATCGTCGTGCGACGCGCGCTCCCCGACGAAAAAATGACCACGCTGGATGCTGTCGAGCGCGCTCTGCTGCCGAGCGATCTACTAATCGCCGACAGCGAGCGCGGCGTGGCCATCGCCGGGGTCATGGGCGGCCGCGACAGCGAGGTGCGCAGCGATACCAGCTCAGTCCTGCTGGAGGCGGCCTACTTCGATCCGACGACGGTTCGCCGCACCGCTCGCCGCTGCAAGCTGCACACCGAGGCCTCGCATCGCTTCGAGCGCGGTGTCGATCCGAACGCCGGCCTAGAGCTTGCCGCGCGCTACTGCGCCGATCGCATCCTGGCCTTGGCCGGGGGCCAGATCCTCGACGGCGCGCTCGATGTCTATCCGCGACCGCAGCCGCCCAAGACCGTCGCCCTGCGCTTTGCCCGCACCAACCAGATCCTGCTCGGTCCACCGAGCGACCGACGCAGTCCACCGATTGAACCCGAGACCCAGCTGGCGGCGCTGACCGCCCTCGGCCTAACCGTCGAGAAGCGCAGCGACGAGGGCGCAGCCTTCAGCGTGCCCACCTGTCGCCCCGATCTGACGCGCGAGATCGATCTCATCGAAGAGATCGGCCGCAGCGTCGGCTACAACGACATCGTGGGGCACATCCCGCGGCTGAGCATGGAGGAGCAGAGCGCAAGCGGCAGCGGTGAAGAGCGCACAGGGCAGATCTGGCTAGATGCCAAGCGCGCCCACAACGCCGAGCGGGCCCGCGACCTCTGCGTCGCCCTCGGCTTCGACGAAGTGCAGCTGTTTTCGATGACCAGCCCGGACAAGCTGCGCGCCGTCAGCCAGGCCGCCTTCGACGAGAGCCGACTGCTGGTGCTGGAGAATCCGCTGCGCGAGGACCTGTCGGCGCTGCGCACCCTGCTATTGCCCGGCCTGCTCGAAGCGCTGCGCAAGAACCTGCACCACGGCCTGTCGGAAGTGCGGCTGTGCGAGGTCGGCGAGGTGTTCCAGCGCCCAGCTGAGCGCGGGATCAGCGATCCCGCCCAGCTACAAAAGACCTGCATCGGCGGCGTGCTCTGCGGTCATCGCTCGTTCTACTTGAAGCCAACGCCGGCCGACGCCCTCGACTTCGCCGATGTGCGCGGCATCGTCGAAGAGCTGCTCGACGGCCTGGGCTATGTCATCTCGCCAGCGGCCGGCCACAGCGAAACAGCTCAAGCCGCCGGCCGCGAGGTGTTGATCCGACCCGCGAGTCCAGACAAGCAGCCGTGGCTGCATCCCGGCCTGGGCGCGGTCATCCTGTCCTCTTCCCAGCTCAATGCCGACGACAGCCCCAAGATCCTGGGCTACTTCGGCGAGGTCCATCCCGAGCTCCGCCGACGCCTGGACCTGCAGCACCCGGCCCTGCCCGCCCTGCCGGTGTTTGCCTTTGAGCTCGACATTCCGGCGGCGCCCCGTCCCGTCGGCACCTATCACGAGCCGCCGCGCTTCCCTGGCACCTCGCGCGATCTGTCGTTCTTGATTGCCGTCGACGTCGCCGCCGACGACATCCGCAGCGTGCTGTTCTCCGCCCCCGAGCCGCTGCTTACCGACGTGCGCATCCTCGAAGACTATCGCCATCCGACGCATATTCCGGCCGGCCAGAAGGGCCTGCTGCTCAGCCTCAGCTATCGCAACAGCGATCGCACGCTGACCGATGAGGACGCCCAGAAAGCGCACGAGCGAGTCGTCGCCCATCTGCAGAGCGCATTCCCCGTGAAACTGCGCTAGGCTGACCACACCACAGGAGGACTGATCTATGAACCGCAAAACCCTATCTAGTGTCGCCGCGTTGATCCTCGCCCTGCCGCTTAGCCTGCTTGCCGCCTGCGGCTCTCCCAGCGCTCTCGAACTTTGCTACATGGGCTGTGACTACAACAAGAAGTGCCTGAGCAGCAGCGACGTCGACCGCACAAACTGTCTGAACAACTGCAACGACAAGAAGGGCACCTTCTCCGACGCCGACAACCAGCTCGCCAAGGACTGCAAGAACGCCGGCGAGATCCGCAGCAAGCAGGCCGCCTGCTACAGCAAGGCCTGCGGCGAAGTCCCCGGCTGCCTCCTAAGCAGCGACACCAACGCCTGCGTCCGCCCCTAACCCCACCCGCGCTCTCCCCCCAGTCCCCGCCTCCCCGCTCCTCCCCACTCCGCACCTCGCCTGCCCCACAAGCTAT
>CAZVMD010000539.1:0-3086 GCA_964628555.1 uncultured Myxococcales bacterium
CCTCACCCTTTGCCTTGGTTTCGTCTCCCAGGAGGCAGCTAGCTGCGCAGCAAAACAGGGGGAGGTAAGCGAGCGAAGGCCCCCTCGGCGTGGCAATCCAGCCCATCGACCGGGCTGGTCCCCCCGCTACCCTGAAGGCGTCACCGGAATCGACAAACCCTGGAGAGCATGGCGCAGCGCTACGGCGGGCTGGATCGCTATCGCCAGCGCAGCGTCACGCAGGTCGAGTACAGCGACGAGTGGGCGAGTACTCTTGTGCGCCGAGTCGGCTCACCCTGGCAGCCAGGCGAGCGCCTGCGCTTCACCTATGCCCATGGCAGCGACAGCTCGCGGCTCGATTTTTTGTCGGGCCCACGGCAGGGGCAGAGAGGCGCAGATCGCCGAGTACGCCGGTCGCCAAGCGCTGGCCGGAAGCACCTACGACCTCGTCTATCTGGCACGACGCTCGGTGACTGCCCAGGAAGGCCGGGACTGCGGCACCGCCAGACCCTGACCAGCGCACGCTTCCTGCCCCAGCTACCGGCTTCCGAGCTTGTGCCGGAGCCGCAGCGCCGCGCCAACAAGAACGACTGACGGTCGCCGCCGCTCGCCAGCGCCGATGAAAATGGGCAATCCAGCCCATTTCCCCGCCCCTGCCCCGCCTCTACCCTGTTCACAGAGCAGAAGAGTCACCCCTGATCCGGGGTGAGGAAAGGCAACAGGCGATGAAGCGCGTTGTGCTGGCCGTGCTGGGCGTTCCGATGGTCGCAGGCACGATGATGATGGGGATGTTCTATAGGAAGGCGCATCCTCAGCCGTACCCAGATGTCACGCTAGAGACCACCGCGGTTCCCACATTCAGTGAGCTGAAGCTGGGCTTTGTGCATCAGCACGCCAAGGGCTCTCTGCCGTTTCTGGCCTCGGCGATCATCGACAAAAATGGCGATGGTGTGCCCGAGCTGTTTCTGGGCGGCGGCGCCGACCAAGCCGACGCGCTGTACCAGTTTAAGGACGGAGCGTTTGTCGACATCAGCGCCGGCAGCGGACTGACCAAAGAGGGCTCCGATCCGACCTATGGTGCCGCCACGATCGATACCAACCGGGACGGCAAGAGCGACCTCTTCATCGCCCGCCAGAGCGGCATCTATCTGTACAGCAACCGCAGCGGCACCTTCGTGGGCCAGAAGCTCGCGGTCCCGTTTAACGACAAGTCGGTGCCGATGTCTTTTGCGCTGGCCGACATCAACAACGACGGCTGGATCGACCTGTACGTCCCGGCCTATCTGCCCAAGGCGAAGATGGAAGGAATGAACATCTTCAACAAGGAAGGCTATGGCGCGACGAGCCTGATGTTGCTCAATAACGGCGACAATACCTTCAAAGACATCACCGGGGAGTCGGGGCTAGCGTACGTTCACAATTCCTTTCAGGGCGTCTTTGTCGATCTGGATGAGGACCATCGGCTGGATCTGGTGGTCGCGCACGATACTGGTCACGTCAAGACCTGGAAGAACCTCGGCGGCTGCAAGTTCGCGGACATGCCCAATCCCAGCTCGTCGGCGTACAGCTACCCGATGGGCATTGGGGTCGGTGACTACAACAGCGACGGCCGCGCCGATCTGTTCTTTTCCAACGTCGGCCCGACCGTGCCGCAGTTTATGGCCCGGGGTGACCTGCGCGCGGATCAGGTCTTTAATCCCAAGCTGCTCTTTTTCCGCAGCGATGGCGGCTTCAAGCTGACCGATGTCGGCGCCGAGGCCAAGACGGCGGACTATGAGTTTTCGTGGGGCATCCTCATGGAGGACTTCAACCTCGATGGTCGTCAGGACATCGCGATTGCGCAGAACTTCATCGACTTCCCAGGCCACAGGTTCTTCCGCCTGCCTGGGCGCCTGCTGCTGCAAAAAGAAGATCGCAGCTTCGCCGCTGCCGAGTCCCAGGCCGGTGTCGAGAACCGCTTGTTTGCCATCACCCCGCTTACCGCTGACTTCAACGGCGATGGCTATCCCGATCTGGTCTACGCCAACCTCAACGGACCCGCTCGCGTATTCCTAAACCGGGGCGGCGCGGCGCACTATCTAAAGGTCGCGCTCAAGGATGAGCCGCAGTCGATCGGCGCCGTGGTCACCGTCGAGACTGGGGCCGGCAAGAAGCTGTATGGCCACTTTGTCACCAGCGAGGGGCTGTGCTCTGACTCCTCGCATGTGCTGACCTTCGGACTGGGCGCCGAGCCGAGCGTGAAGCAGGTGAGCATCCAGTATCTATCAGGCGGCGTCGAGACCATCGACAGCCCCAAGGTGGATACGACGCTGGCCTGCCAGGGCCCACCGCCGCCCACCCCGGCAGCGCCCCCCAGCGCGGCCCCCGTCGAGCCAGCCAAGCCAACGCCGGAAGCGGCCAGAGCGCCAGCCAAGGGACACCACAAAGGAGGTGGCAAGTGAGCGAGACACCCGCACCGCGCAGCGTCGTGATCGCCGGCTTCATCGGCCTCCTTGGCGCGCTCCTGAGCGGGATTGGCGAGTGCGCGCTGCACTACTCCCACAGCGGCTACGCTCACGCCGAGACCTACGGCTTTTTCGTCGCAGTGGCCGCCTGGAGGCTCAACCTGGGCCACTTCCTGTCGGTCTTCGCCGTCCCCCTTTACTTCGTCGGTTACTGGCACCTGTATGAGCGCCTCAAGCCGGCCCCAAAGTGGGCGCGGCTGACGATTCTTCTGCTCGGTCTGTATGCCTTTGCGCTCGGCGAGACATGGCTCGGCTCGCGTGTCTATCTCGCCCAGCTAGCGCAGGCACGCGCCGCTGCGGCGACAGCGGGTGAGGCCGCCACAGCAAAGCTGCTGTCCGCGCTGCTCGCGCAAGCCAGCTTCTACAACGAGAACATCCTCATCGGTGTGCGGCTGGGCGTGCTGGCCAGCTCTGCTCTGTATGTGGTGTTGGTGCTGCGCGGGCAGACCTCGTACCCGCGCTGGATGGCGGCCCTAAACCCGATCGCCCTCGTCGCTGTGGCCTTCCTCTTGTACGTCGTCGTGCCGCCTGTGGGCGGGATCTTTATGCCCGTGGCGATGAACTTCGCGCACGTCATCTTCTTCGCGACCTCGATCGCGCTAG
>CAZVMD010000540.1:0-3077 GCA_964628555.1 uncultured Myxococcales bacterium
CAGCTAAGGCCGGTCGCTGTGGCCGCTGCTGGCCCGGGTCGCAGCAGCCTCGCTCGGCGCCGTGGTCGGCAACCAGCCGCCGACCCAGTGCAGCTGCCGCCAGCCCCAAGCAGCAGCCGGCCAACGCGCGGTACAATCTCGCATGCCCGAGCCAGACCCCGCGGCGCCGCTCGCCTGGACGAACCTGCAGGTAAAGCCCGCCCAGCCCCCGGCGCAGCCCAGCTCGCCCCCCGGCTCACCGTCTGCGCCGCCGCCGCCGCCGCGCATCGGCCCCTACGTCCTGCTGCGGCCGATCGGCGAAGGAGCGATGGGCATGGTCTGGGCCGCCTACGACGAAGAGCTGGAGCGCAAGGTGGCCCTCAAGCTGATCCATCCGGCGCGCCAGGGCGACCCGCAGCTCCGCGCTCGCATCCTGCGCGAAGCCCAGGCCCTGGCCCGGGTGTCGGCCCCCAACGTCGTGCACGTCTATCAAGTCGGCGAGGTCGCTGGGCAGGTCTATATCGCCATGGAGTTCATCAACGGCACGACGCTGAGCAAGTGGCAAGCCGAGCCCACGCGCAGCTGGCAGCACATCCTTGGCACCTATCTCGCCGCCGGTCAGGGACTGCTCTCCGCCCACGAGGCCGGGCTCGTCCACCGCGACTTTAAGCCCGACAACGTGCTTATCGATCACGAGGGGCGGCCGCGGGTTGCCGACTTTGGCTTGGCGCGACTGGATGGGGGGCAGGGGCCGTCGGCTCCGGCCGGGCAGCCACCCTCGACCGAGCCCGGGATGGCCATGGCCGAGACGGTGCAGCCGGCCCTGACCCAGGCCGGTGTGGTGGTCGGCACGCCGCTTTACATGTCGCCCGAGCAGCACAACGGCGATCCCATCGATGCCCGCAGCGATCAGTTCAGCTTCTGCGTCGCGCTGTACGAGGCGCTGTACCGCACGCTGCCGTTTGCCGGCGACACGCTGGCCTCGCTGGCCTTCAACACCGTCGCTGGTCGCATCAAGCCGCGGCCGGCTGGCAGCCATGTGCCGATGGCGGTCCACGAGGCCATCCTGCGCGGCCTGTCGCCGAGCCCGGCGGCGCGCTTCCCGAGCATGGCCGAGCTCTTGGCCGCGCTTTCCTTCGATCCCCTCTCGGATCGTACGGCTGGGCCGCGCTCGCGGCGGCGGGTGATGATCAGCATGACGCTGCTCGCCGGCTTCTGCCTGGGCGGTATGGAGCTGCTCAGCGGGCTCGGCGTGCCGGCCTGGAAGAGCTCGCTGGGCCTGGCGCTGCTGTTCTGCGCCACGTTCGTGTTTCTGCTGCTGCGCTTCTCGGGCGAGCTACGCAACGACTTCCATCGCGCCACCATCGTCTACGGCCTGGTCTTCGCAGGCCACCAGCTAGGGCTGCGCGGGCTCGCGCTACCACTTGGGCTCTCCGACGCGCAGCTAGCGACGCTGGATCTGCTCGCGCTGTCGTTTACAACCGGCATGATGACCGGCTTGGTCATGCCGCGGCTGTGGCCGATCATCCCCTTTGCGCTGCTTGGGGCGGGGACGGCGGCGCTGCTCCCGGCGCAGGCCACGCGCATCGGCTCGACGGTGCTGGCGGTTGCCGTGCTGGTCGCGACCTACCAATGGAACCGCACCGTGACCTCGCGACAAGCGACCCGGCGCGCTCGGCCTACGGCCGGCTAGAGCCGCCTCGAACCCCCGGCCCAGACCGGGCGTAGCGAGCAACAAGCCGAGATCTTCCGCCTAGGTGAATAGCGCCGCGGATCCTCGCGAGGATTTCCCGTGGCATCCCCTTCCGCGCTGTATAATAAGGTTCTCTGCGTGCGCAGCTAGCCAAGTCGAGCCCGTGCTCGACGCGGGGGATGCCGATGAACGATGCCGTTGCGTTGATCATGGAAGACCGAGGAGGCGTGACCGTGGGTACATGCCAGGTCCGAGCCGCATCCTGCACCGCGCGAGGCATCACCGATCGGGTGGTGGTGCGGGTGCTAATCAGCCAGAGCGGTCGACCGATCCTCGTCTGCTCGGCCTGCCGCGACGCCCTGGTCGAAAACGGCACCTGGCAGATGCGTCAGCTACCGCGCAGCCGGCCGATCGATCCCCCCGACTCGGCGACCTGAAGCAGCCCGCTTCCCGACGCTGGGCGGCGCGGGAAAGCCGCTGCTGGGCGGCGGGCTCGACGGCGCGCCTAAGCGGCCTGCCGCGGCTGCCACAGCTCGACGCGGTTGCCCTCGGGGTCCATCAGCCAGCCGAAGCGACCGTTGTCATCGTCGAGGATCTTGTCTTCCACGGCGGCACCCGCCGCTCGCGCCTGGGCGAGCATGGCATCCAGATCATCGACGACGAAGTTGAACATAAAGGGCTTCTGGCTGGGGGCGAAGTAGCTGGTCTCCTGCGAAAACGGCGACCACACCGTGCCGGCCCCGTCGCTCCCCTTGAGTGCATCCCAGCGGAAAATCGCGCCGCCCCAGGGCTCGGTGCTCAGCCCGAGGACGTCTCGGTACCAGGCCGATAGGGCCTTGGGGTCTACCGCTTTGAAAAACACGCCACCAATACCGCGTACGCTTTGCATGGGCGCGACCCTAGCAAGTCCTGGGGGTGAAGGCAACGCAGCCGACCGACCGCTGTGGCTAGTCCAATGCCGGCCAGCTGCCGTCGGTGGCGGCCGGGCGGCTGGGCACATAGGATCTCGTCCTGTGCGGGCGGGTGCCGGTGTGGCAGCGGTCCCTAGAGCTCTTGGATGACGGCCTGGGTGAACTCTTGCGTGTTGGCTTGGCCGCCCAGGTCGCGGGTGCGGGTGCGCGCGTCGGCCAGGGCGCGGTACAGGGCGCCGCGCAGGCGTGTGGCGGGCGCGGTCTGGCCGAGGTGATCGAGCATCATGGCGGCGGCCATGGCCAGCGCCGAGGGGTTGGCGATGCCCTGGCCGGCGATATCGGGCGCCGAGCCGTGCACCGCTTCAAAGATCGCCGCCCGCTCGCCGAGGTTGGCGCCGGGCGAGACCCCGAGTCCGCCGACTAGGCCAGCGATCAGATCCGACAGGATGTCGCCGAACAGGTTCATGGTGACGATGACATCGAAGCGCTCGGGC
>CAZVMD010000541.1:0-3069 GCA_964628555.1 uncultured Myxococcales bacterium
GATCGGTATCCAGACAGCGCTACGCGTATGTGAAAGGTGTTGGGCGAGGTACCGCCAAGCGCCCGAGGTAAGGCAGGTGCAAGTGCATTGCCCCAGATCAAGGCGACGACCACAGCGGGGCCTTCCTTGCACGGTTCGCCCAAGCCGTGCCCGACCTCGACCGCCCGTGCGACAATCAGGGCCGAGGCTGTCCTTCCGATGCCCTTGCGCGCACCCCGCCTCTTGCTGCTTGCCGCTGGTCTGCTTGCCACGACCTTTGCAGTCTCCGCCTTGTGGATCCAGAAGCGGGGGTGGCAGCAGTCAACGCGCTGGCACGCCGCAGCGCTCGAGGAGGAACGCCAAGCCCGCCGGCGCACCGAGCGCTTGCTTGCGGCCGAGCGGGGCGCGCGGGCCGCGCTGCTTGCAGGGGACCACCCCGGCGATCTCGCCGCACTGCGCCTCGGTTTATTGGCGACGAGTAGCGCAGCGGAGGGAGCGCCGGCCGAGCTTCCCCCCAGCGCCCTGTATGGCTTGACTCAGGCCGTGGCGGCGCGCGGCTACCCCCGCTTCCCACCCTGGGTCCACGAATGGCCCGGAGGGCCTTACGACAAGGACATCGAATACGCTCGCTTCACGCCAGATGGCAGCGCCGTAATCACGGCAGGGGACGGCTGCGACTGGCGCCGGCGCGACGTGCAGAGCGGCGGTGAAATGGGTCGCTTTCAGCTCCCCTGCAACGGCAGCCAGATCGCTCTGTCGGCCGACGGCTTGCGTCTGGTCGTGTTCGATTCCGACAAAGGCCTGCTGCTCTGGGACACCGCAACCAAGTCTCGCCTGGCCGTCCTCGATGCGCCGAAGTTCTGGCCCAGATCCCCATCTGCCGACCGCCGGGTGCGCGGCGACCGCTCCCTTGGATTCACGCCCGGCGACCGCTACGTCTACGCGATCGGCGGGGACAAGCTGTGGATCTGGGAGGCGCGACCGGAAAAGACGCGACCCATCGGCTCTCTGGTTACGACCGTTCCCTATGGCACTCGGGAACTCATCGTCAACTTCTCAGCCGACGGTAGCCGCCTTGTCGTCCAGGACCAGGACCTCGGCGCCACGGTCCGCGACACCGAGACCGGTGTGGTCCTGATGGAGCTCTCTGGCCATACTGGCCTGCTCACCGACGCCCGCTTCTCGCCCGACGGTACGCGCGTGCTCACGACCAGCAAAGACGGCACCGCGCGGATCTTCGACCTCGCCGGAAGTCCGCGCAAGGGAGTCAGCGCCCCGCTCGTGCTCCGCGGCCACGGCGCGGCGATCCATAGCGCCATCTTCTCACCGGATGGTACCTGCGTCGCCACGGCCAGCGATGACAGGACCGTCCGCCTGTGGAACGCTGCGACTGGCAAGCAGCAGAACGAGCTCGAGGGCCACACCGACAAGGTGCTTACCGTGGTCTTCTCCCCCGATGGCACCCTCCTCGTCACCGCGGACAAGAGCTCCGTGCTCGTGTGGCAGGTGGATGGCCGTGACGTCGACAAGCTGGTTACGCTGCCGAAAACCCCAGGCGACTTGTATGGCCTGAGCTTCTCGCCCGACAACCGCTTCTTGCTCGTGCAAAAGCGGCAGAGCGTGCAGCTGTTCTCCATGCACACCGCCAAAGGGGGCGGATTCGGGGACGCCAAGCGCACGCTGCCCAGCCCCAAGGCCGAGCTCACCGCCGGCGCCTTTTCGCCCGACGGACGCCGCGTTCTTACCGGGGACGCCATAGGAACCTGCCATCTCTTTGATGTAGCGACCGGCGCTCTTGTCGCTACGCTCACCGGCCACGGCGGTGCCGTCCGCGCCGCCGCCTTCTCGCCCGACGGTGCCCGCATTGCCACCACTTCGCAAGACGACACGGCTCGGCTTTGGAACGCAACAAGCGGCACGCTTATCGCCACGCTCACCCGCCCCGATGGTGTCGTCCTCGCCCCGGACCCCCTGTTCGATATCCCCGACATGCCCGGCGCTACCAAACACGAAAGGATGCTGCGCCGGGAGATGATCTGGGGAACGGCTCCGATCGCTGACGTGCGAAAACACTTCGAGCTCACGATCCGTGCCGTCGGTTTCTCGCCCGACGGTCGCAGCCTGGCCACGACCTACTCTGATGGATCCGTCCGCCTATGGGACGTGGCAACTGGCGCGGCGCGCGCCACGCTCGCAGGTCATTTGAAGCCGGCATCAAGCGCGGTCTTCTCGCCCGACAGCTCCCGCGTCCTCACCAGTTCGATCGATGATACCGCTCGCCTGTGGGATGCTCGTACCGGCGCGCTTCTCGCTACCTTCGATCAGCCCAGCGGCGATCATTCCCTCGCGCGCTTCTCGCCCGACGGTACGACGCTGTTTACGACGAGCGGACTCAACGGGGTCGTGAAGCGATGGGACGCACGTACCTTCGCGCCGCAGAAGAGCATCGCAGACCGCGGCACCGGAGTGAGCGACCTCGACTTCTCGCCCGACGGCCACCGCCTGCTCACCATCGACTTCAAAGGGGAGGTCCACCTGTGGAACCTGGCCACTGCGGAGGATGGGATCACCTTCAAGGTTGGCGACTGGAGCTCTACCGGTCGTTTCACCGCCGGCGGTACGCGCCTGTTTACGGTGAGCGAAGACCTAAAGCTCTCGGATGCCAGCACCGGGGAGCTCATCGCCCGCTTCGCCGCCGCCATCCGCATCGGCTTCCTATCGCCCGACGGCGCCCATGTCCTCACTGCGGGCTTCGAGCGCCAACCCATCGTCTATTCCTTGCGCCTCGCCGATTACGTCGCCGCCGCCTGCGCACTCCTCTCCGACCACCCCGAAGAGCTGAGACAAGTGGCGGCACTGTGCCGCAAGGAACGCCTGGCGCGCCTCGCAGCGAGCGCCCGCTCCCTTTGAACACCGGCGGTCAGGTTACGCGCGGGCCGATCGCGATGTGCCGCTTCGTCCTCTCGCACCACTTCCTGCAAAACGGCGCTGCAAAGCAGCAGCATCAGCGCCCAACCACGCCCGGCGGCAGCTTGACATCGGCCTGCCGCGTCACCGCGAGGGATTCACGCAGCTTGGCGGCAAGCTGCT
>CAZVMD010000542.1:0-3068 GCA_964628555.1 uncultured Myxococcales bacterium
GTTTTGCGCAATTGTTTCGCAGAGCTAGCCGCTTGTAGTGATACGCCTGCGGCATGAATCTACGCGCCGCCTTCCTCCTCCCCCTCATCGGTAGTATTGGCTTAATCACCGGATCAGCCTGTGGTCCCCTTGAGCCGGCCGAGACCGAGCCAGGCAGCGCCAGCCTGGAAAGCCCGCTTGCCGCAGCCAGCGCTGAGCTCGGTCCAGACGGTGACGCCATCTGGGTCAGCTCCGACGGCAGCCTGGACCCCAAGGCGGGTCGGCTGCGCATCACCATGGTCGATGTCGGCCAGGGCGACGGCTTCCTCATTGAGTTCCCCAACGGCAAGGTGATGGCGGTCGACGGCGGCCCCAGCGAGACGAAGTTCGAAAACTATCTGCGCAGCCGCGGCATCAGCCACATCGACTACGCGGTGCTGTCGCACGGCCACAACGATCACTACACCGGGCTGACGCCGATCCTCGATATGCTGCCCGCCGACTGCGCGCCGCGGGTGTTCGATCCCGGCCTGAATCGTCGCGATGTCGCCGGCTACAACAGCTTCCGCAGCGCCGCCGGTTGCCACTATCAAGCCATCGCCATCGGGGCCAGCCTGCTTATCGATCCGGCGGTCGAGGTCACGGTCCTGTCCGCCCACAGTCGCCGCTTCGGCTCCAGCGATGACTCGCACGGCGTCAACAACACCTCGGTCGTGCTGCGCCTGCGCTACGGTCGCTTTTCAATGCTGTTCGAGGGCGACGCTGAGAGCAGTGCCGAGCGGGCGGCGTACGATGCCGACCCGATGCGCTTGCGCAGCACGGTGCTCAAAGCCGGCCACCATGGCAGCTGCACCTCGACGGGCACGACCTATCTGTCGGCCGTCGCCCCGCAGTACGTCTTTATCAGCGTCAGCGGCACCAACTCGTATGGCATGCCGCACTGCCAGACCATGGGCAAGCTCAAGGCGCGAAGCGGGCTGCGCTGGCTGCGCACCGACGAAAATGGCACCGTCAGCCTAAGCAGCGATGGCAGCCGCTACAGCGTCAGCCGCAGCCGTGGCAGCGAGAGCGACGACAGCTGTCCGCGCGACTGCGCCTCGCCGCAGGACTTCTAGCCCTAGGCGTCGCCCACCGACGGCAGCATCCGTGCTATAAGCGCGCCCAGTCGAGCTGCGGCGCGCGCTGTCCGGTGCGGCCCGGCCCGGCCAAGGAGCTGCTCTGTCATGCCTACGTCGCCGCCTGCCTCGTCCCGTCTTGTCTCCTCGTCGGCTGTCCGCCAAGCCGCGCCCGCGGCTGCAGTCACGCTGCTGTCTGGCTGCGCTCGATCCCAGGCAGCCCGCTTGCCGCTCGCGCTGTCCGCGCTGCTCTTCGCCGTCGGCTGCAGCTCGCAGGGGGGCCAGGGCCCGCTCGACGAGCCCGGGCCGGATCTCGCCGAATCCAGCCGCGACCTTTCGGCTCCGGCCACCCTCTTCGGCAGCTTCGCCGGCTGCGGCAGCGAGCTGTTTACCGACGGTACCAAGCCGGAAGACCTCAGCAGCCAGGCCGCCTTCGAAGCCGGCTGGCAGCTGGCCTGGAGCAAGCCGCAGATCAGCGCCGGCCACCTGGCCATGGGTCCGCATCCACTGAGCCCCGACTGGTGGGAAAACTACAGCCCAGCGACGACGCGCGGCAAGCCAGGGGATGTGCTGCTCTGCGCCCGGCTGCGCCTGACGACGCAGAAGAACGATCCCGCCGGGGACAACTCGATCGAGCTCACCCTGCGCAATCCCGACGGCGCGATGTACGAGACCGCCGGCATGGTGCTGCTCGTCGCCGGCAACGCTGAGACGGTGCAGCTACGCACGCGCACCGGCCCCGACAGCTGGGTGCGCTACGCGCAGGCCGGGCTGCGCATGGAAAGCGGCGTCGAGACCAGCTACGACCTTTTGCTGTTCGGCCAGGGCTCGCGCTTCGTCGCCGAGGTGCGCAACAACAGCAGCGCACAGGTTGTCAGGCTGCGCGGCGACTCGCCGCTTGCGGCCGGCGGGGCGGCGAGCTTGGTCGGCTGGCGATCGCGAAATGGCATCTACATCGATCAGCTGATCCTCGGTCAGCCATCGGCGCCCGTCGCTGAACGGCTGATGACCGCGCTCGCCGCACAACCCTAGGGCGACGACGACGTGGGGCTGGCATTTTTCTTCCGGCCCCGCCGCAGCAGCGTGCTAACCATCCGGGCCGCGATGATGTCCCCAACCTCGCCTCCCCTGCCCTTGCACTGCGCCTTCTGGGGCCAGCCATGAGCGAGCCGCTTAGCATCGAGCGCGCGTTCGAGAACAACCGCGCCTGGGCCGAGCGCAAGCTGCAGGGCGACCCGCAGTACTTCGAGCGCCTCGCCGCCGGCCAGCGTCCCGAGATGCTGTACATCGGCTGCGCCGACAGCCGCATCACCGCCGAGGATCTACTTGGCGCCGAGCCCGGTCAGGTCTTTGTCCATCGCAACATCGCCAACCTGCTGCCCCCCACCGACCTCAACGCGCTCTGCGTCATCGAGTACGCCATCGTCCACCTCGGCGTAAAGCAGATCGTCATCTGCGGCCACTACGAGTGTGGCGGTGTGCGGGCCGCCATGCAGCCACGAGATCTCGGCCTGCTTAACCCCTGGCTGCGCAACATCCGCGACGTCTATCGCACCCACCTCGACGAGCTTCGCAGCATCACCGACGAGGCGACCCGCTATCGCCGCCTCGTCGAGCTAAACGTCGAGGAGCAGTGCGTCAACGTCATCAAGACCGCCGCCTTTCAGCGCGCCTTCCTGACCCGCGGCGCGCCGCGCGTTCATGGCTGCGTCGTCGATGTGCACACCGGCCTGCTCAAGGACCTGCACTTCAACTTCGACCACAGCTTCGCGCACATCCGCAGCGTCTACGACCTCGGCACGCTGCGCGAGTAGCCGCGATCCACAGCCCGCAAAACACAACGGCCCCAGAGACTGATCTCTGAGGCCGCTCTGCGATCTCCCCTGGGTGAGAGAAAAAGCTTACCCCCCCAAGGGGAAGCTCCGGCGGAGGGACTCGAACCCCCGACCCGGTGGTTAACAGCCACCTGCTCTA
>CAZVMD010000543.1:0-3068 GCA_964628555.1 uncultured Myxococcales bacterium
TACCAGTCGCTGCCGCCGTCGGCGATGTACATGCCATAGGTCTTCATGGCCTGCACGATGGCCCGCGCTTGCGGGTTGAACGTGGCCGGAATGGTGTAGCTGGCCTTGATGCGGAACAGCTGGCCCATCTGCGGCAGCGCCGTCGAGTTGTTGCTGCCGGTGAGGTGACGAGCCGGCCAGACGTACGATGCGCGGATCTTGCTCGATTGGATGGTGAAGCGCAGCGCGTGCTTGATCTCGCCGCTGCTCGCTTCAGCGGCCCGCAGCAGCAGCGGCAGGATGGGAAAGCCGGCGGCATCAGCCGAGGTCCAGCCGGCCGGGCGCAGCGCGGCTGAGCGCAGATCCCAGGTCGCCGAGCCAAAGATGTTCCAGCCCCCGCTGCCGTCGGGGTACGAGTGATACGTCTCCCACAGTCGACAGGTATCGCTGTCGAGGACCAGGATGTGGTGATCGCCATAAGGCAGCTGGTTCGCCGCGGTGTTGACGCCGCCTTCGACCAGCACGCCGCTGGGAATGGGCAGAAGTGGGCTCGGTGCGGTCGTGGCCAGGCATGGCGAGACCAGCGTGTGCGTGCTGCCGATCGCGCAGTCGGCTTCCGGGCGCGGGTTCCAGTTGAGGCTAGTGTCGGGCGAGTAAAACGCGATCTTGGACCAGCCAAGCGAGCTGCCCTGCACCACGTTGTAGGGAATGCCGTAGTAGGTCGCCGACTGCTGATCGACCGTGCGTCCCAGATCGAGGTGCAGGTTGCGCGTGCCGATCGTGCTCAGAAACGTTGCCGAGCTGGGATGGGCCGGCAGGCCGTCGATCGGCGTATTAAAGACATGACTGGCTGGCAGCAGCGGACAGCCCGCCAGCGTCGGTGAGCTGCCCGGCCCACCCCCATCGGCGCCGCTCATGCCGAAGTCGGTGCCGTTCATGCCGCCATCGGCCCCGTTGTTGGGTGAGCCGGTCATGGCACTGTCGCAAGCCGCCGACAGCGCCAAAAGCGATAACCACAGCTTCGTCTTCATGCGTCCCCCCTAAGGCTTAGGCCAGTGTGCAGCCGCAGCGCGATCGCTGGCTGCACCTTGACCATGTTGCATGAAGTCAGCCCCGGCGGGGGGCCAGGCGCTACACGGCCCTACTCGCGCTCGAACTTGACGCTGTAGCGCTCGATGACAAAGGCCGCCGGCTTGCCGTCCTGCCCAATCGCTGGACGAAAGCGGCAGCGCGGATCGAACTTGAAGAAGCCGATGGCGATGCTGTCGACCTCGGCGTTCATGCCCTTGACCTTCTTGATGCGCCGCGGCATGCCCCGCTCGTCGAGCTCAATGCGCAGAACAACCTCGCCGGTCGCCCCGCTGGCGTGGGTCTCCGAGGCCTCCCACTTGGCCTTGAGGGCGGCGGCGCAGGCATCTTCGTCCTCGCGCTCGGGCAGGCGCTTGAGAGACTCTTCGGCGACCGGGCGATACTCGGCCCCCCCGGGAGCTTCGGCGGCCGGCAGCGGCGGCACCTCTTTGACATTCGGGCGCTTGGCGGGGTCGGCCATGGTGGTGTTGCCGACCGGCACGGCGATCCCCTGACCCACCGCGTCGGTGGCCTTGATGCCAAAGACCGGCTTGGGCGGCTCGGAGGTCGGCGGCGGCTCAGGCTGATTCGGCTTGGGCGCCTGCGCCGGCTTCGGCGTCTTTTGCACCAGCTTCTTCTTCGGTGGTTCGGGTGGCGGCGGCGGTGGCTCTGGCTCGCGCGGCGGCTCGGGCGGCGGCGGCGGTGGCGGCTTGCGCTTGCGGATCTCGACCTCTACCGTCGTGATGCCCTTGCTCTTCGGCGCTGGGGCCCAGGCAATATAGAAAAGCGCTGCCGCATGCAGCAGCAGCGCCAGGGCGAACCCGACTCCGTCAAACTTCGAGCTGAGCGCGTTCACGTTCCGTCTGTGGCCATGGCGAACTTGGTCACACCCAAGGTCTTGACCAGATCGACGATATGCATCACGTCGCCATACGCGATGCCTTTGTCGCCCGCGATCACCGCTTGAATATCGCGGTTCTTGGTAACCAGATCAGTGGTCACCTGCGTGGCCTTGGTCTCGTCGACTTTCTCGCCATTGAGGTACAAATCATACCCTGCGCTGCCGTCTGGTTTCTTGCTCAGCGTAAACGACAGGGTGGTCTTCTGCGTCTCGTCGCCCGAGGCCGCCTTCGGTAGCTCGACCTTGATCGAGGGGTTGTTCGCGATGATCGGCGCGGCGACCATCATGATGATCAGCAGCACCAGGGTGATATCGACGAGCGGCGTGACGTTGATGTCCGAGATCATGCCGCCGCCGGCATCATCATCGCCAAACCCCGACTGCGCCCCCCCGGCCATTACTTCTTCTCCTCGCTCTGGCTGGCGCCTTTTTCGGCTGGGTTCGCCTTTTCAGCGACGGTCGCGGGCTTGCCCGATTCCGTGGAGTGACTGACCAGCTCGGCCCGCAGCGCGGCCAGGATCACCTGCGCCACCACGTCGATCTGCGAGGTCAGGGCCCGCACCCGACGGTTGTAGACGTTAAAGCCGACGACGGCCGGGATCGCGACCAACAGACCCACAGCGGTCGCCACAAGCGCTTCCGAGATGCCGGCCATGACCACTTGGATGCCGCCGGCCTGGTTTCCTGCCAGATCGTGGAAGGCCTTGATGATGCCGAGCACGGTGCCAAACAGGCCGATAAACGGCGCGTTTGAGCCCAGCGTGCCGAGGAAGGCCAGGTTGCGCTCAAGGCCCAGCTTGACCCGCGCCTTGGCGCCGAGCATCGCCGACTCCACTGCGTCAGCACCGCGCTCGGCTTCTTCGAGGCCCATCTGCGCCACGAAGGCCACCGGCCCGCGCACTCCCTTGACCTGCTTGCGCGCGTCGCCGAACTTGCCGTCCAGCAGCAGGCGGCGCAGATCCTCGGCCAGAGCCGCGAAGTCCGAGCGCAGGCTGAAGTAGTACAGGCCGCGCTCGATCATCACCGCGATGCTGAGCAGCGACAGGAGCAGAAGCAGCCAGAGCACCCACTCGGCGCCAACCAGGGTCAGAGAAAGCAGTTTCTGTGTCAGGTTCATTTG
>CAZVMD010000544.1:0-3065 GCA_964628555.1 uncultured Myxococcales bacterium
TGGCGAGGCGCAGCTGACCCAGACGGAAGTGCAGGCGCGAGCTGGCCTGGGGATCTTCGCTAGCTGGGAAGCGCAATCGATCGTCGGCGGATCGGGGCGGCGTAGCCATGGCCAGAGCGCCACCTGCACGCGCTGCGGATCCACAAGCCTGCGGTCGCTGGCCGATTGGGCAGTCCGCCACCCAGGCGGCGCTCTGCGCTGGCCGCGATTTGTCACCCAGATCCAGGCCTTATCGGCGTCGCTGCAGCTGTCATCAAAAAGTTGCTCACTACGCGAGGTCGACACGGCAGCGTGTAGGGGGCCGCACACAGCCAGAAACGCCATCACCGCAGGGGGACACGTACATGCGAAGGACCTTAGCTTGCCTTACCTCACTCGCGCTCTCGGCTCTGCTGGGGAGCCACTGCAACAACGAACAGACGGGGAGCACGCCGAACGAAGACCTCGGCAGCGGCGAGCCCGACCTCAGCGGCAGCGATTCGCCGGACCTGGCAGGCGGCGGCGAGCCGGATATGACCCCGCCGCCCGTTGGCACGCCGACCCGCTTTGTCGTCGTGCGCATCGGCACCGGCGGCAGCGCAGCGCTGAACAACGACGCGACGGCGACGTTTCTAGAGACGCGCCAGATCGCAGATGGCGCCCTGGTCGGCAACGCGCTGGCCATGCCGGTGGCCGCCAGCGGCAGCAATCGCCCGCTGACCTTGTCGGGGCTGGCCAGCGTCGAAGGACAGCTCAGCCGATCCAGCGATGGTCGCTATCTCATCCTCGCCGGCTACGCCGCGGCGCCGGGGGCCAAGGACATCTCGACCTCTAGCTCGGCGACCTACAACCGGGTCATCGGCCGCATCGATGCCGCCGGCAACATCAACACGGCCACCGCCTCGACCGCGTTTACCGCCGCCGCAGTGCGAGGCGCGACCAGCAGCGATGGCAGCATGCTGTGGGTTAGCTCGGACAGCGGCATCGGCTACACCACGCTCAACAGCACCGCCGTACCCACCCTGCTCACGGTCGACAACGTGCGCGCCATCGGCATCTTTGCCAGTGGGGCTAGCGCGCAGCTTTATGTCTCCAGCTCAGCGGGCAGCAACCTTGGCATGAACCGAGTGGGCAGCGGCCTGCCCACCACGGTCGGCACCAGCGTTACTCGCCTGCCCGGCTTCACCGACACCAACAGTCCGGCCAGCGTTGGCTTCGTGGTGTTCGATCGCGACAACAACGGCATCCCGGATCAGATCTATGTCGCCGATACGCGGCCGATCGTCGGCGGCGTGCAGCGCTTTCGCTATAACGGCACGACCTGGTTGCTAGAGGGCACGATCACCACTGGCGCAAACTCCGGCGGGCGCTACCTCGACGGCTTTGTCAGCAACGGCACGGCGACGCTGCTGGTCAGCACCGCCGAGATGAACGACACCACACCCACCCGCGTGCTGCGCCTGACGGATGCCGGTGGCGCCACCAGTGCGGTGAACGTTCAGCTCGTCGCGACCGCAGCCAGCAACACCACCTATCGCGGCGTCGCGCTCGCGCCAAACCCCTAAGCCCGCGGCCCGGCCGGCCCGCAAGGCCCTGCCGCAGCGCTGCCGCAGCGGTGGTTTCTCCGACGGGGCTATGGACACGGCGTGCCGCGCCTGGGCGGGCCCGGGCGGCTAAGGGATTGTGGAGGGGGGAGGGGAGCGGACGGCGAGGATTACTTAGGCGGGGGGCAGAGCGAGGGGCTTACTTCTTGCCCTTTTTGCCCTTGGCGGGCTTGGCGTCTTTGGCCGGAGCCGCGCCCTTTTTGCCCTTGCCGCCCTTTTTGCCATCGCTCTGATCCGGCGAGTCGGGGACCACGGCCGCCTTGGCGTCTTCAACCTGCACACCGGCCGGCTGCGGCGGATCGGTGATCACGAAGTCGACGCGGCGGTTCTTGGCGCGGCCGGGCTCGGTCTTGTTGTCGGCCACTGGCTTCTTCGGTCCGAAGCCCTGCGCCTCTAGACGACCGGCCTCGATGCCGTGCTCGATCAGCCACTTCATGACGCTCTTGGCGCGGCGATCCGACAGATCGATGTTGTAGTCGACCTTGCCGCGATCGTCGGTGTGACCCTCGACGCGGACCTTCTTGATCTGCGGCGAGGCCTTGAGCGCGTCGGCCACCGACTGCAGCACCGGGAAGCTCTTGGCCAGGATGACGTCCTTGTTGGTGGCGAAGAACACCGGCTTGACGATCACGATCTGACCGCCCTTGACTTCGACCAGGCCCGGGCAGCCGTTCTTCTTCGGATCGGGGTTCGGCGCGCCGGGCTTGTCCGGGCAGGCATCGACCGGATCGACCACGGTGTCCTTGTCGCGGTCCGGCGACGGGCAGCCCTTGCGGGCGGCATCGGGATACTGACCCTGGTGCTCATCGGGGCAGATGTCTTCGAAGTCGAGCACGCCGTCCTTGTCGCGGTCACCGGCCGGGCAGCCCAGGCGCTTCGGATCCGGCGTGTTGCCCTTGTGCTCGTCGGGGCACAGGTCATCGGGATCGAGCACACCGTCCTTGTCGCGATCGCCGATCGGGCAGCCCAGGCGATCCGGATCGGGCCGGTTGCCCTTGTGCTCATCGGGACACTTGTCATCGGGATCAAGCACGCCGTCCTTGTCGCGATCGCCGATCGGACAGCCGAGGCGATCCGGATCCGGGCGATTGCCCTTGTGCACGTCGGGGCACAGATCCTCCTCATCGACTACGCCATCGCGATCGCGATCGCGCGGACCTTCGGGCTCTGGCTTCTTTTCACCGGGCATCGGCGCGTAGGCCAAGCGCAGCAGCACGCGGCCGTCGGGCGTACCCGGCTGGCGCAGGACACCGATGCCGCCCCCGATGCCAAGCTGCAGGATGCGGGCGATGTTGTAGTGGATGCCGAGCAGCGCTTCGAAGCTGGTGTAGTCGAGCTTGAAGGCGTTGCCGTTGAGCAGCGCCGTCGAGACGATGAACTCGGGCCCGATCGCCAGGCGCTTTTCAAAGCTGGCATAGGCGATGGCAGCGCCTAGCTGAAGCTCGGTGCCGGCGGTCTGGCCGGCCGGATCGTTGATGGTGC
>CAZVMD010000545.1:0-3062 GCA_964628555.1 uncultured Myxococcales bacterium
CCTGGGAGTGCGTTTTATGAAAGTGGGAATCGTCAAGGAGATCCGGCCCGGCGAGCGACGAGTGGCCGTGACTCCCGAGACCGTAGCCAAGCTGGCCAAGCTGGGCTTTTCGGTGCTGATTGAGAGCGGCGCGGGGGAAGCGGCCGCCTTCGGCGACGGTGAGTACGAGAAAGCCGGAGCCGAGATCGAGCGCGATACGCGCAAGGTCTGGAGCGAGGCCGACATCCTGCTCAAGGTGCAGCCGCCCGAGCACAATCCCGCGCTGGGCTGCCACGAGGCCGAGCTTCTGCGCGAGGGAGCCACGCTGATCTCGTTCATCTGGCCGCACAAGAACAAGGAGCTTGTCGAGCGCCTGGGCAAGCGAGCGGTGACCGTGCTGGCCATGGACCAGATCCCGCGCATCAGCCGCGCCCAGAAGATGGATGCCCTGTCGTCGATGGCCAACATCGCCGGCTATCGCGCAGTCATCGAGGCGGCCAGCTTCTTTGGCCGCTTCTTCACCGGGCAGATGACAGCCGCTGGCAAGGTGCCACCGGCCAAGGTGCTGGTCATCGGTGCCGGTGTGGCCGGCCTGTCGGCGATTGGCGCAGCGCGCGGATTGGGGGCGGTCGTGCGCGCCTTTGATACCCGACCAGCGGTGCGCGAACAAGTGCGCAGCATGGGCGCTGACTTCCTCGAAGTCGAGCTAGAGGAAGACGGCAGCGGCGAGGGTGGCTATGCCCGTGAGATGAGCCCGGCCTTCATCGCCGCCGAGATGGCCCTGTTTGCGGCCCAGGCGCGCGAGGTCGACATCATCATCACCACCGCGCTGATCCCAGGGCGACCGGCGCCGCAGCTCTTGCTGGAAAAGACCGTCGAGCTGATGCGGCCCGGCAGCGTCATCGTCGACCTCGCGGCCGAAGCCGGCGGCAACTGTGCTCTGACCCAGCCCGGCGCGGTCATCAACCACAAGGGTGTGACCATCATCGGCTATGTCGATATGCCCAGCCGCTTGGCACCGACGGCAAGTGCGCTGTATGGCAACAACCTAGTGCACCTCTTGGCCGACATGGGTGGGGCCAAGTCCTGGCACATCGACGAGGCTGACGAGGTGGTGCGCGGCGCCCTGATCCTCCTTTCGGGCAAGCTGATGTGGCCGCCGCCGCGACCGGCTGCCCCACCCCCGGATGCGACGCAGGCCAAGAAGCCGCCCGCCCCTCGCGCATCATCGAGCGCAGCAGTCCCCGCCCTGCAGCTGAACAAGGCGGCGGGCCACGGCGGCAAGTCGGGCAAGGAATCCGGCCACAGCGCGCATCGCATCAGCGCCCGCACGCAGGGCTATGGCTTGCTGGCGCTGGCAGCCGCCCTGCTCGGGCTCAGCCTCGTCGCCCCACCGGCCTTTTTGGCCCACTTTACGGTCTTTATCCTGTCCTGCTTCATCGGCTGGCAGGTGGTATGGAACGTGACCCCGGCGCTGCATACGCCGCTGATGAGCGTCACCAACGCCATCTCCGGCATCATCGTGCTCGGCGGCATGTTGAAGATCGCCCACTCGAGCCAGCCCCTGGTCATCGGGCTCGGCGTCGCGGCGGTGCTGTTCTCGGCGATCAACATCGCCGGCGGCTTCCTGGTTACGCAGCGCATGCTGAGGATGTTTCAGAAATGAGCAGTCTGGCCATGTTCCCCTCTGTCGCACCGCTTCTGGCTAGCGCTGCCCAGTCGCCGCTTACCAACCTGTCAACCGTCGCCTACCTGCTGGCTGGCGTGCTGTTCATCCTCAGCCTAGGCGGGCTGTCGGCGCAGGACTCGGCGCGGCGCGGCAACCTGCTGGGCACCATCGGCATGCTGATAGCCGTCGGCATCACGGCGCTCGGCGGATCCGGCGGCTATGGTCCGCTGGCCGGGGCGCTGCTCGGTGGGGGCCTGATCGGCGCGGTGCTGGCGGCGCGCGTCGCCATGACCAGCATGCCGGAGCTCGTCGCCATTCTGCACAGCTTCGTCGGCCTGGCCGCGGTGCTGGTCGGCATCGCTTCCTATCTCGATCCCGGCGCCCAGCTCTCAGCCACCGAGCTGCACATCCACGAGGTCGAGATCTTCGTCGGTGTCTTTATCGGATCGTTGACGTTTACCGGCTCGCTCATCGCCTTTGGCAAGCTGCGCGGCAAGATCCGCAGCAAGCCGCTGCTCCTGCCCGGTCGTCACCTGGTCAACCTGACGGTGGTCGCGGTGTCGGTCTACCTTGGCTATCGCTTCGTCGGTGCGGCGCCGCTGTCGGTGCAGAACGAGCTTTACATCATGACCGGCCTGGCGGGCCTGCTGGGCATTCACCTGGTCATGGCCATCGGCGGCGCCGACATGCCGGTCGTCGTCTCGATGCTCAACAGCTACTCCGGCTGGGCGGCGGCGGCAGCCGGCTTCATGCTGGAAAACGATCTACTCATCGTGACCGGTGCGCTCGTCGGTAGCTCGGGCGCCATCCTGAGCTACATCATGTGCCGAGCCATGAACCGCTCGATCGTCAACGTCATCTTCGGCGGCTTCGGTGCTGACGAGGGTGCGGCCCCGGCCAAGCCCAAGGACGGCAAGGACGCCAAGGACCAGAAGGTCCAGTCGGTCACCGCCGACGATACCGCCGAGCTCATGCGCGAGGCCAAGAGCGTCATCATCGTCCCCGGCTACGGCATGGCCGTGGCGCAGGCGCAGTATCCCCTGTACGAGGTCGCGCAGCTCCTGCGAAAGCGCGGCTGCAGCGTTCGCTTTGCCATTCACCCCGTCGCGGGTCGCTTGCCTGGGCACATGAACGTGCTCCTGGCCGAAGCCAAGGTGCCCTACGACGTGGTGCTAGAGATGGACGAGATCAACGCCGACTTCCCCGAGACCGACGTCGTCCTGGTCATCGGCGCCAACGACATCGTCAACCCCGGCGCACTCGACGATCCGGCCAGCCCCATCTATGGCATGCCGGTCCTCGAAGTCTGGAAGTCCAAGACCTGCATCGTCATGAAGCGCAGCATGGCCTCGGGCTACGCCGGCGTCGAAAACCCGCTGTTCTTCCACCCCGCCACCCGCATGCTGTTCGGCGA
>CAZVMD010000546.1:0-3060 GCA_964628555.1 uncultured Myxococcales bacterium
TGTCAGCCCAAGCGCATCCGCGGCGAGTACTGCTTCCGCGATAGCGACTGCGGCAGCGACATGATGGGCGCCATGCGCTGCCTGCCGACCAAGTCGTGGTGCGGCCCACTCGACAACGACTACTACTGCGACTTCAACAGCGACTGCATAAGTGGCAAGTGTGTCTCCGGCATCTGCATCCCCGGCGGGACCTCGACGCCGTGCCGCGATGATGGCGACTGCCGCTCGCCGCTGGTCTGCAGCAAGATCTACGGCACCTGCATCGACAAGCAGCCCGACGGCAAGCCGTGCAGCCGCAACGCCGAGTGCCAGAACCAGTGCAACAGCTTCAGCGGAGTCTGCCTGCTCGGCAAAAACGGCGTCATCTGCACTCCGGCCAATCCCGATGGCGACTGCGAGTCGAGCTTAGTCTGCACCGACTGCGGTGGCAGCTATACCTGCCGCGCTCCCGGCGGTCCGTGCGGCTAGTTCCCGACGAGGCGCCCTGTCCCTGCGGTGGGGCGGCGACGTTCGCTGGCTGCTGCGGGCTGTATCTGCGCGGCTCGCGCTTGGCGCCGACGGCGGAAGCGCTGATGCGCTCGCGCTACTGCGCCTATGTCATCGGTGACAGCGCCTATCTGCTGCGCACCTGGGATGCCCAGCAGCGCCCGCCGCGACTGGACCTGACCACCGACCAGACGCAGTGGCTGGGCCTGCGCATCGTCGATAGCCGGGCCGGTGGCGAGGCAGACACCGACGGCGAAGTCGAGTTTATCGCCGAGTTCCGGCAAGGCGGCCGCCGTGCTCAGCTGCACGAGCGCAGCCGCTTTCGGCGGGCGGGTCAGGCCTGGCTGTATGTCGACGGCCGTCTGTCGCCCTCGCCGTCTGCCGACGCAGGCACCGCTGGTTCCAGCCAGCCGGCGCGCAGCCAGCCGTCCGTGGGGCGCAACGATCCCTGTCCCTGCGGCAGCGGGCAGAAGTGGAAGCGCTGCTGCGGTCGCTAGGTCGGTCGCAGCGCGCTCGGCGGGTCGCCTGGCTGAGGGCGCAAGAGCTCTGCGCTCCGCCGCCCACCGTCGCGATATTCCGGCCCGCGGTCTGACTGCAAGCTGCGCCTACGTAGCCGCCTCGCCCGCTCCGTGGCTGCGCGACTCGCCGGGCAGTCCTTGCTTGGCATCGGTAGCGTGGGCGATCATCGATTGGGGGACCGCAAGGGTCGCTGGGGTCTGCGATGGCAAAAGGGGCGCGACGATGTGCCGCGCTCCTTTCGCTCGCGGCGTGCCCGGACCCGAGGAGAAAGACGCGATGTCATGGGACCGTTCGTGGAGTCGCCGAGTCGGCTGCAGCGCTCAATGGGTCCTGGCCCTTTTCGCCCTGTACGGCAGCTTGTCGTGTTCCGCCGACGATCGCGCTACGGTCTATGTGACGCTAAGTGGCCTTGCGGCCGATAGCCAGACCGTCGGGGTGAAGCTGACCTTGGATGGCCAGGCCGAGGCCAATCCGCAGTCGGTCCTGCGCCAGAACCTGTCGCAGTTTCAGGTTCACCTGCCTCCCGCGACCCAAGGCACGCTCGGCATCTTCGTCAGCGCGCAGGGGCCAGATGGCTGCACCACACTGAGCGGTAGCAGCGAGCTCACCATCGGCAGTCAGCTCCGCTACAGCACCACCATTCCCCTCGCTGGCACCATCGGCTGCCGGCTGGTCGTGCGCAAGCTCGGTGAGGGCGCTACGCGCGTCGTGCTCTCCGACGACACCAGCTGGGACTTTCCTGTGCCCGAGCCGCCGAGCACTAGCTGCCCCATCGAGTCCTTGGTGGCCAGCGAGCAGAGCAAGACCTTCCCCCTGAGCAGCAAGGTCAGCGTGCGCACGGTCAGCACCGAGTCCACCCGCGGCTCCTATGTGGCGCTGATGGAAGGCTGTCCCCCAGGCGGCAGTGGCTGCGAGATCACGATCAGCCCCGATACCTCGACGGTGCTGCTCTTGGTCAGCCGGACCTCGGTGTGCGGCTCTGGCCGGACCTGCTGGGAACATCCGCTGCCGCAGGGCCAGGACTTGCTGCGAGTGGCCGGCATCGACACGGCCAAGGTCTGGGCCGTCGGCGACGGCAACGCTCTACTGTACAACGGGACCTACTGGACGGCGCCGCGTCGGATCGCGCTGCCCAGCACACTGAGCAGCGTGCTGGTCGGCCCGGAAAATTCCATCGTGACCGTGGGGCGCAGTGGCTATGTCCTGCGCCTGCTCGACAACCAGTGGCGCTGCCCCGAGCGGCCCACCACCGTCGACCTCAACGACATCTGGGGCACCAGCCTCGATGACTTCTGGGCGGTGGGCGAAAAAGGCACCCTCTTGCACTGGGCCAACAACGTCTGGACCGCCGCAGCCGTGAGCGGCGTGACGCAAGGGCTCAAGATGATCCGCGGTCGCAGCCCAAGCGATATCTATGCCGTCGGCGAAGCTGGCACCGTGCTGCACTACGACGGCTCGACGTGGAGCAAGCTGGCCTTCCCCACCACCGACACCCTCTATGGGCTGTGGCTGGCCAACGACGGGCAGGCCTGGGTCGTCGGGGATCGCGGCCTCAGCGCGCGCCTCAGCGGCAGCCAGGTCGAGCTCCTCTTGACCGGCGCCACCACCCGCCTCCGCACTATCTACTCCGTCGGTGGAGCCGAGATCTGGGCCGCGGGCGATGCCGGCCTGCTCTTGCGCTACATGGATGGCCAGTGGGCGCAGGTCGAGAGCGGCACTCGGCAGAACCTGTACTCAATTTCAGGCGCTACCTCGTCCAACCTCTGGGCGGTCGGGGCCGGTGGCACCATCCTGCACTACGCCGGTCTCTACTGGACCCTCGACAGCGTCGGCCGTACCGCCCGCACCCTGTACGGCGTCAGCGGCGTCAGCAACCTCCCCGCCCGCACCACCGGCGCCATCTACGCCGTCGGTGAGCAGGGCACTGTCCTGCGCAACACCAGCGCCGACTGGATCCTCGACAGCACCCTCTCCGGCCTCACCCCCCGCACCCTCCGCGCCGTCTCCACCCCCTCCGCCACCGACATCTGGATCGCCGGCGATGGCGGGACGATC
>CAZVMD010000547.1:0-3050 GCA_964628555.1 uncultured Myxococcales bacterium
GCTCCCTCACTAGCTGCAGCTCCGGTGTGAGCGGACCTTCCAGCTGCTGCCTTGGATCGGTGGTGCCGACGATTAGGGCGCCGGTTTTGGGGTCGAGGCGGACTTGGCGGCGGAGCTTGTCGAAGCGGATGGGGTCGGTGCTCAGGAGGGCGGTCTCCCAGATGGCGAGGACGGCTTCGCTGGTGGGGCGGAGCTCGTCGGGGGTGGCTTGGCCGGGCTCGGAGCGGGGGGCGGCTTTTTGGCGGGCGGCGAGGGCTTCGAGCTGGAGGCTGAGGTCGAGGAGGCGGCGGGGGCGCTCGGGGAGGGCTTCGGCGAGCTGGGCGGTGGTCTCGTCGTCGATCTGGAAGTAGTCGGCGAGGGTCAGGGGCTCGCTGCCGTAGGTCGGGACGCGGATCTGGCCGAGCAGCTGGAGCAGGGTGCTGGTGTTGCCGTCGCTGCGGCTGCCGCGCTGCAGGGGCCAGGTCAGGCGCTGGCTGGGCTCAAGCGGGCGGATGAGCAGGCGCTGGTTGGGCGGGATGATCTTTTCGTAGGCCTCGCTGGCCATGGTGGTGGCGTGGCGGGCGATCTCGTCCTGGTCCTGGCTGGGGACGGGGCGGTGGCCGATCGGACGCAAGAGCTCGCCGATGTAGTGCTGGCGAAGCTGAAGCTGGAACAGGTCGCTGTGGCCGGTGAGGATGAAGACGCAGCGCGGATGCCAGAGGGCGCGCACGGTCCACAGGAGCTCGACCGAGCGCTGCGGTGCCATGTCGGCGTCGTCGATGGCCAGGACAAACAGCGGCGCCTCGCTGCGGTTTCGGCCGAGGCGCGTGCAGAGGTCGCCGAGCAGCGCCTCGATGAAGTCGTAAAAGACGTCGAGGTCGAGGCGGTGACGGCCCTGCTGCTCGAATTCGAGGGCGTAGGCTTCGAGGTCAAGCTGGGCGGCGCGGCCCTGCAGGCTGCGATCGAAGCCGCCGGCGATGGTGGCGATGAGCTTGCGCCACAGGCGGCGCGACTCGGGCTCGCGGCTTAAGCCCCCCTGCCAGGCGGCGGCGAGCGAGGGCGGCGCGTCGCTGTGCGAGCCGATGCCGTCTATCGCATCGACGATGTGGGCGAAGTGGCTGGCAATCAGCTGCAGCAGGTTGGTGCCGTCGGCGAGCGGCTGCAGATCGATGATGCCGACCGGGACGATGCGTCCGCGCGGGTTGCTGATCGTCTCTGGGCTGGCGGGGCTGGGCTCGGGGCTGGCGTAGCCGGTTCCGGGGGCGCTCCGACTCAGCAGGCTGCTGTCACCCCAGCCCTGCAGAAGCGTTAGCAGCGCCGAGGTCTTGCCCGAGCCACGCGGCCCGTCGAGGAGCAGGGCGCGGCTCTCGCGATCGGGATCGATGTTGACGCGCAGCGCGGTCGCCAGATCCTCGTGCGAGCGACGCGGGCGCGGGCTGTACGTCTTTTCGGCCATCCGCGCCACCAGATCCTGGGCGCTGCGCACCGCCTCGCGCTGCGACGGCAGCAGCTTGGACAGGTCGAACACGCGCGCCTCGCCGCGGGCTTGCGGTCCCAGGGCGGGGGAGGCGGGGTTGGCAGGCGAAGCGGACGCTGGGGAAGAGGGTTCGTTGGCCACGGTGAACCCATCGTCGCAAGCACCCCACTACGTGTCAATCGGGATAGGCGGGATAGGAGAGTGACGGGGATAGGGAGCGACCGAGGGCGAGGTGAGCGCGGCGCGCGAGCGGACTGGGCGACGGGGAGCTACAGGCTGGCCTTGAGCAGGGCGTTGTAATCGACGGTGGCCATGACCTGCTCATAGTTTTCGATGCACTGGCGAACCCACTTGCGCTTGTTGGCGTAGCTATCGTGGAAGAAGCTGCGCTTAAAGCCATAGATAATCAGGTTCTTGAACTGTTTTTCGCTGATCGTAAAGTGCTTGAGGGCCTGCATGATCTCGTTAGAGACCGTGGTCTTGCTGACGGTGCGGTTGTCGGTGCAGATGGTCAGGCTCAGCTCGCGCGCGAGCATGTGCTGGAATGCATGATTGCGGAGCGAGCCGATGGTGGGATTGGTCTGCATATTGCTGGTTAGGCAGACCTCGATGGTGATACGGTGCGAAGCGATGTAGTTACACAGCTCTTCGATGTACAGCGCCCGGTCCGGGATGCCGTCCTCGTTTTCGATCTTCTCGGCGTTAAAGAGGTAATAGCCGTGGCCGATGCGGTCGGCGTGCAGGTCGCTGATCGCCTGGAAGATCGAGGGGGCACCGTAGGCCTCGCCGGCGTGCACCGTCTTGGCCATGAAGTGCTCGTGCGCGTACTGGAAGGCTCGGCGGTGCTGCGAGGCGGGGAAGCCGTTTTCAGCTCCGGCTAGGTCGAAGCCGACAATGGGGATGCCGGCCTCGTCGCGGACCCGCACCGCCCCCTGCGCCAGCTCATAGGAGGCTAGCTCGCGGATGGTCTTGAGCGTCGAGTAGGAGTGAACATTGACCAGCGTTCCGTAGTAGTCCGAGAAGTTGCCATCGAAATAGCGCATGGCACAGACGATGATGCCGTACTTAAAGGGCGGCTCGGCACCACTGCGGATCTCGGGGCGCTGATTGTATTCTTCTTGTGCGCGATAAAGGCCGTTATTGACACTTTCGAGCACGCGGCGCATGTCCATATTTTTGTTAATATGGAGCTGTGGTGCAAAGCGAACTTCAATATAACGTACGCCCTCTTTCTGGTTATCAACGGCTAATTCATAGGCGATACGTTCGATGTTTTCGGGATTCTGCATAACTGCGCAGGAATAACCGAAGGTGGTGAGATACTCTTCGAGATTGCGGTAATGCGATTTGAAGACCAGCTCGTCGAGGCCGTCGGCGGTGTAGCTAGGCAGGGTGACACCACCGCGCTTGCCGAGCTCGGCGATGGTCGAGAGGCGAATCGAGCCGTCGAGGTGCAGGTGCAGATCGGTCTTGGGGATGCGCAGGATCAGATCGGACAGCGTGGTGATCGGGGCCTGCTGCGGCTGGGTGGTCATGCCAGAACTCCTTCTCGCTGGGCGCGGACAGCGGGGGTTGTTCATCATGCTCGTACGCG
>CAZVMD010000548.1:0-3030 GCA_964628555.1 uncultured Myxococcales bacterium
CGATCGACAGCAGGCAGCCCAGCATGGCGTCGTGGGCCGGCGAGTGCTTGTGCGCCGCAAGCTCGCACAGCGCCGCCAGGTCGTAGGCCAGGGTCTCGGTGACGAAGCCGAGGTGCAGATGCAGCGCGGTCTGCGCGTAGTAGCGCATGTGCTCAGCGACATCGGTCAAGATCTCGGGCTGCTCGAACAGCAGCAGCTTCTCGGCAAGCTGACGATACTGGTGCAGGACGTTGTAGGCGCTGCGCACTTTCTGGGTGTTGAGCGCGATGCGGATGAAGGTGTTAAAGAACTTGATGCACAGTCGCAGCGCTGCGGGATCGCTGGTCTCTAGCGCCGCCTCCCCCAGGTAGCGAGTGTTGATGGCGATCAAGTGCCCGATGTCCGGCAGCTCAGCGATGGCGACGGAGTAGACGTTCATCAGCTGGCGCAGGATCTTCCACTCGACCCAGGTGCTGTCGGCGATCAGCGCGGCCAGCGACTCGGGGGCCATAGCGACAAAGTCCGGGCTGTGGCGAACATCGCGTGACAGCTGAAACCACGGCGGCTCCTGCGCGATCTTGAGCGGCAGATAGCCGACTCCCAGATCCTTGAACGCATCGACGGCGCTGGCGGCGATCAGCTGGTCGCGACTGGTGATGGCGTTGACCGCGATGTCCGAGAGCTGCTCGATGCCATCGAGCACTGCGCGCTGCCGGGCTCCCGTCGGTCCCTGGCTCTGCACCGACAGGATCAGCGTCTGTTCCTGGATGCGATGAATGATCTTCTCGGGGTCGAGGAAGTTAAAGACGTAGCCGAAGTACGGCAGGATGAGCAGCAGGCTGAGCGTCACTAGGCCCAGCGTCAGGGCGATGGCGAGGCGCGGCACCAGCTCGGCGCTGACCGACAGCGAGACCCACAGCGACAGGATGCAGGTCACGACAAAGAAGCCGAGCATGACCAGGTTCTTGCGGTCGCGAAAGAACATCGTCGCGATGCGCGGCGTGTAGCGTGTCGCAGCCAGCTGCACGACGATGCTGACCACGGTGATGACAATGCCGAGGACCGCGACGACCACCTGGGCGAGGTTGCCGAGCGCGTTCTGCGCCGTCTCGATATCGAAGCGGAACAGCAGCCGCAGCGGTGACAGGGCGGGCCGGTTCGACGCACGATAGAAGTCGATCAGATAGACCGCGAAAAAGATCGTCATCGCTGCCCCGCCAATCGATACCCAGGCGGCCAGCCACGACGGCAGGTGCAGGCGACGGCGCAGACGCAAGAGCCGTCGCGGACCCGGTCCGCTTGGTCCGGCTGGCGTGCCTGTGCCTAGCGGGTCAGAGGCAGGCCCGAGTGGCGGCTCAGACGGCGGAGAGGATCCCAACATGGGAGGCTTGATTGTACCGCTCAGTCGCATAGCGATGCGTATACTGCCGCGCGGTAGCCCATGTGCGACAAGGTAGGAAAACTCAGAGCAAGCGGTGTCCGGCGAGTCAGTCGCGCCGTCGGTGAGTGCCGCGCTGGGGCCTGGGTCACGACGCTTTTGCTGTCCGCTCCGGGCTGGGCCGGGCCGCCTGACAAGCCAGCCGGGCTGCGCTGCCTAGAGCGGTACTACAGCGTCCGCAGCGTCGAGCAGGGCGGGCAGTGGCTGGTCCGTCTGGGCCAGAGCAGCCAGCCCTACGACGACGGCCAGAGCAAGAACCCCATCCAGCGCATCGAGACCCCCGATCTGCAGGACATGTTTAGCGAGCGTTACCGCAGCGGGCCGATCCGCAAAGTGCAGCGCGCGGAGGAAGACCCGGGGCGGGCGCGCGTCGAGGCGCTGTTCATGGTGCGCTACGGCCGGACGAAAGCGGCGGTGAGCGCGGCGCTGCAGCCGGTCGATTTCGTCGGTACCCGCGTGCGCGTGCATCGCTTGGTGGCGCCGGCTTTTCGCGCCGTGGCCGGTCGCCTGGGGCCGCTTCTACGTCAGAAGCCAGCCCTGCGCGAGTTTGTCACTGGCATCGGCGGGACTTTCGCGTGGCGGCCGATCGCCGGCACCCAGCGCCGCAGCGCCCACTCGTACGGCATCGCCATTGATCTCAACGTCAAGCGCTCGCACTACTGGCGCTGGCGGATGAACAACGCGGGCATGGCCTGGGACAATAGCTATCCGCAAGAGATCGTCGACGCCTTCGAAGCTGAAGGCTTTATCTGGGGCGGTCGCTGGTATCACTACGACACCATGCACTTCGAGTATCGCCCTGAGCTGCTCGACGCGGACTGCTATGGGGATGCGCCACCTCTAGGCATGCCGCCGACATCAGAAGGCAGGGAGCGTCCGACGCCAGGAGGCATCACAGGTCCGACGCAGGGAGGCATGGAGTAAGATGGCCAGCGTGCCACGTCAAGCGCGAGACGATGACAAGAAACCGGCCGGCAAGAACTACATTACGCCGTCTGGCTTTCGCAAACTGCAGGTCGAGTTCGAAGAGCTCCGCTTCAAGACCCGTCGCGAGGTCGTGCAGAAGCTGGCTGAGGCGGCTGCCGAGGGCGATCGCTCCGAGAACGCCGAGTACATCTATCGCAAGAAGCAGCTACGGGAGATCGATCGCCGCATTCGCTTTCTGATGCGCCGCATGTCCCTGGCCGAGGTCATCGATCCCCGCCAGCACCCCGGCGACCGGGTGCGCTTCGGCGTGGTTGTGGCGCTGGAAGACGAAAACGGCAAGCGCCTGCGCTATCAGATCGTCGGCGAGGATGAGAGCGAGCCGCGCGAGGGCAAGATCAGCTGGAGCTCGCCGCTGGGCCGGGCGCTGGTCGGCAAGGAAGTCGGCGATGTGGCGACGCTGCGCGTGGCCTCTGGCGAGCGCGAGCTATCGATTGAGGCGATCGAGATTCCCGGTCAAGAAGCGAGCGCCAGCAGCCCCAGCGATGCCGGCGCGATTGCCGCGGCCAAGGCTGCGGTGGTCGCGGCGCTTGCCGAGCAGGGTGGGGGGGACGAGGACGATGAGGACTATGACACCGAGGATGAGCCACCGGCTCAGAGGGGGTGAGGATGTTTCCGCGCGGAATTAC
>CAZVMD010000549.1:0-2964 GCA_964628555.1 uncultured Myxococcales bacterium
GCCTGAAACAGCGTCAGCGCCATCGACTCGATGAGCAGCTGCATGCCGTGGATCTTCAGGCAGGGATCGCTGGCCAGGAGCGCCGTGTCTAGCAGCACCCGGCTCTGGCGATCGAGCGGCTGCGGCGTGATGCCGAGCGCCGTCAGATAGTCGTGCATCACGTAGAAGTGGCGGGCCTCGTCATGGGTCTGCGAGGTGGCCGCCAGCTTGGCTTCCAGGGGCTCCAGGCGGTCGGCAAGCTGCGCGGCGATCTTCCAGGCCGCCAGCTCTCCCCACATCAGCACGCCGAGCACCGCGCCCAGCGCCTGCCGCGGCTCTTCGGCGACGTGGATGCCGCCGTGCTTTTCTTTCAGCTCGGCGAGCACGCGGCGGCCATTCCAGATCAGATCCTGGCCGCGGTGATAGATGTTGGCCAGCTTGTCGGCCCGACGAGCGGCACCGACATCGCGCTGCAGGTCGAACATCGTAAAGGGCAAGGGGCTCTTGCTCAGTCCCGGGATCGGCATGCGGCCTCCTTGGCGACGGCGAGGCAGGGCTGGGGGAGGGGGCTAGTCGGAGGCGAGGACGACGCTGTGGCGGTGCTCGACACAGTCACAGGCCGGGCGGGTGCGACGGCTGCGCAGCCAGGTAAGCTGCGCGGCGACGAACAGCAGGAGGCCGATGTGGCGTGGCCACTCCTGACCATACAGCCAGCCGAGCGCGCTTAGTCCCACGGCAGACAGATAGATGGCCAGGCTGGCGCCGGCCGGATCGCGGTCGGGGCTGCGCCGCAGCACCTGCACACCGATCAGGATGGCCGAGAGCAGCGTCAGACTGCCTTCCAGCCACTCGTTGCGCATCCACAGAGCAGCGGCGGGCATGGCAGCGGCGAACAGCGCCGTCCCTACGCAGTGAATCAAGCACAGCACCGGCAGCAGGCTGACGAGGCGCGAACGCAGAGACGGTGGAACCGGCAAGGCCATGAGCAGCCATTAATGCAAGCGATTTGCAACAATGTCAAGGCTCGTTGCCCGTTCCCGAATGCAAAAGACTTGCAATAACTTTCGGCCGCTGTGGGGACGAAGCGGGCCCGCGCAGCCGCCTCGATCTGCGGGTCAGAGGGAGGGGGCAGAGCGCTCGGCGGGCTGGATGAAGGCCTGCAGCAGCACGCTGACGGCGCGGGTGGCATCGGCGATCGCCGCCTGGCGACCGATCCGGCCGCGGATCCAGCCATCGAGGGCGGCACGGCCCGCGGCGACCACGGTCCAAAGGACGTTTTCCGCCCGGCGCGGCGGCAGCCCGGTGAGCTGAGCTATGCGGCGCTGCCAGGGCTTGAGCAGGTCGGCGAGGATGGTGTGGCCGATGCGACCCAGCTCAGCGTCGGCGCGGGCATCGAGCAGCAGCCAGGGACCGGCACCACCCTCGACGATCGCGGTGCAGCTGGCCTCGACAAAGGCCCGGGTCAGCTGTTCCAGGGTGCCGGGCAGGGTCGCAAGCAGCGCCGCGTGAAAGCGCGCCCCGAGCCGGCTGGCGAAGTCTTGCAGCAGCGCCTCGACCAGCTGCTGGCGGGTGGGAAAGAGGCGATAGACCAGCGGGCGCGACACCCCGGCCTGCTCGGCAACCTCGGTGATCTGCACCTGCTCGATGCCGTGGGCGGTCAGGATGTGGGCCGCCACCGTCAGCAGCTGTCGCCGCCGCACGTCCTTGGCGATGCGACCGCTGGCCGGCGTGGCCGCCGAGCCGCTGTGACCGACGCGATCCGCTCTTGCTCGTCGGGCGCGGCTGGGCCCCCGAGCTGATGCCGACCTTGCAACCATGGCGGCAATCTAGCGCAGGCCGGGCAATTGACAGCTAGGAACGATTTTTATTACACCATGTAACGAAGCTGACTCTGTCCCCAGGAGCCAAGACCACCATGCTGTCTGTCGATACGCAGGCCCGCCGGAAGAAACCCGCTGCCGCTCCCGGGTGGGCGCGAGCGATCGATGGCGGGCTGCCGCTGCTGCTGCCTGCTCTGGGACTGCTTCTGCCCGATCATCGCCGGCTGTTTTACGTCGGGCTGGCGGTCGGCTTCGTGGCCATCGCCACGGCGGTGATTGGTGGCGCGGCGCTGGTCACCTTCTTTAGCGAGCGAGTTGCACAGCGCATCCAGGGCCCCCGTCGGCAGCCGGGGGCGTTTCGGCGCGAGGCGGTTGACACGGCGCTGGCCGCCTTCATCGCCGCCTGCTTCTTGGCCTGGCCGCTGTGGCGGACCTGGAGCGGGCGGCCGATTGGCCTGACCTGGTCGCTAGAGCAGGCCGGCGGGCTGCCGCTCGTCCTGGTGTCGAACCTCATCGCGGTCTATGTGCTGGACGCTTGGCTGTACTGGAAGCATCGCCTGCTGCATACGCGGCTCTTGTTCCCATTTCATCGCGCCCATCACGCCTATCGCGATCCCTCGGCGCTGGCCGGCTTTGCGGTGGGGCCCGTCGAGTCGGTGCTGACCTTCTGGCCGCTGTGTCTTGTGGCTGTGCCGCAGGCGACGCACTACGCGCCGACGTACTTTGCGCTGGTGGCGGGCTTCATCGCGCTGAACTACTACCTGCACTGCGGCGTGCGCGTCGAGATCCTGGAGCGCTGTCTCAGCCCGCTGGGGCTAAACACGTCGGCATTTCACAACATCCACCACTCGCACGCCAACGCCAACTTCGGCGAGGCGATGACGCTGTGGGACCGCCTGTGCCAGACCCGGCTTGGCGACGCTGCCGAGCAGAGCAAGCCCTAACCGGGGATGGGTCGCGACTAGCTAGATGTAAAAAAGGGGCGGGCGCTACGACGGGCGGGAGAGCGCGGAGCAGAGCCTGGGGCTCCGAGATCACAAGGGCGAGGTGCTTAGGTCGGGGGCGGCGGCTGATACATCGGCTGCCCAGCCGGCTGCGGGTAGGCTGGCTGGCCGCTCGGCGGCGGATAGCCCTGCGTGCCGGGCGGCGGATAGCCCTGCGTGCC
>CAZVMD010000550.1:0-2958 GCA_964628555.1 uncultured Myxococcales bacterium
TGGAAGGGAGTGCTGCAGATCGTCCATCCCGAGGTCGACTACCTCGACAGCGACGAAGCCACGTCGAGCGAGGGCGGAGCCGCGGCACCGATTGGTCGCGTGCGCACCCGCTATCCCGATGTCGAAGGCGTGCCGCCGCGGACGCTGGAGCGCTTGTGTCACCACGTCTGCGAGCGCTTCGCCGACGCCGTCCCCGACGGCCTGCCCGAGCCGCTGCGCCAGAAGCTAAGCTTGCCGGCCCTGCCGCAGGCCCTGCGCGCGCTGCATCTGGTCGGGGCGGGTAGCACCGAGGATGACGCGTCGGGGCCCTCGCCGCAGCTGCTGGATCTGCTGAATCAGGGCCTCGCACCGCCGCAGCGCCGCCTAATCTTCGAGGAGCTGTTCTTTCTGCAGCTGGGCCTGATCCAGCGCCGCAAGAACGTGCGCGCCGAGACCTGCTCGCCCTGCGCTTCCGACGAGCACTCGCTGGATGCGCTGCGCGCGGTGCTGCCGTTTGTGCCGACCCGGGCGCAGGAGCGGGCGATCCGCGAGATCGCCGCCGATCTGGCGCGTCCGCTGCCCATGCAGCGGCTGGTCCACGGCGATGTCGGCAGCGGCAAGACGCTGGTCGCCTACGCTGCCTGCGAGCTAGTCATGGCGGCGGGGCGGCAGGCTGCGATCATGGCTCCCACCGAGATCCTCGCCGAGCAGCACGCACGCACCCTGGGCAGCTGGGCCCGGGCCACCTCGCGCCGGCTGGTGCTGCTGACCGCGACGACGCCCAAGACGGCCCGCCGCTCGACGCTGGCGCTGCTGCAGGCCGGGCGCTTCGACGATGTCTGGCAGCAGGCCGAGCGCGGTGGCGAGCGGCTGGATCGCGAGTCGATCATGGCCATGCTGGTCAGCGGCTACATCCATATCGTCGTCGGCACGCACGCGCTGATCGCCGACCGGGTTGAGTTTGCCGACCTGGGCTTGGTGGTGATCGACGAACAGCATCGCTTCGGCGTGGCGCAGCGGGCCCGGCTGCGGAAAAAAGGGCGCACGCCGCACCTCCTGGTCATGACCGCGACGCCGATTCCGCGCACGCTGGCGCTGACGCTGTACGGCGATCTCGACATCACGCAGCTTGATGAGCTGCCGCCTGGGCGGACGCCGCCGGTGACGCGGGTGCTGTCGGGGGCCGGTGGCTTGTCGCGAGCCCTGCTGGCCGTCCGGCGCGCCGTGGCCGCCGAGCGGCAGGCCTACTGGGTCTGTCCGCTGATCGAGGAGAGCGAAAAGATCGACTTTCAGAGCGTCACCGCCCGCCACGCCTCGCTGCAGGCGGCGCTGCCCGAGCTGCGCATTGGCCTGGTGCATGGTCGCCTCTTGGCCAGCGAGCGCGACGAGATCATGGATCGCTTTCGCAGCGGCGAGCTGCACGTGCTCTGTGCCACGACGGTGATCGAGGTCGGCGTCGATGTTCCCAACGCCTCGCTGATGGTGATCGAAGGCGCGGATCGCTTTGGGCTGGCGCAGCTGCATCAGCTGCGTGGCCGCATCGGTCGGGGCAGCGGGGCCAGCGCCTGCCTGCTCTTGCACGACACGCCGTCCGAGCTGCCGCGCGACGGGGTCGGCCAGGTCGAGCTGCCGCGCACCGGTGCCAGCGTCGACAATCCGCTCGGAGATAGCGCCGAAAAGCCCAGCCGCCCACGCCGAGCTCGCGCGGCCAGTGCCGCTGCGCCGGTCCCCAAGCGGGCAGACGACGAGCGGCTAGCCGACGCGAGCAGCGAGCTGTCGCCGCCGGTCGCGAGCGAGGGTGAGCCCGTGGCAGCTGAGCCGGCCAGCTCGGGCAGCGGAGTCGGGGGGCGGCTGGCGGTGCTGGCCCGATCGAGCAACGGCTTCCATATCGCCGAGGCCGATCTGCGGATGCGCGGCCCCGGCGAGGTCCTCGGCACGCGCCAGGCTGGGCTGCCACCTTTGCGCTACGCCGACCTGTTGCGAGATATTGATCTTCTACAGATCGCTCGACGCGAGGCGGCGGCCCTGCTGCGACGTGACCCCGAGCTAGAGCTACCCGAGCATGCCTTTACGCGGCAGCTCCTGCGCGAGCGCTGGGCCTTGGCGGAAGAGACGTTGACCACCCTGGAATAAAGCGGCACCACCAGCCAGATGGGGTACTTCGAAATGCAAGCAGGTAGACAGCGTGCAACCCGAGCCGTGGTGATTTCCGATATCCATCTTGCCAATGGTCAGCCGGATATGATCTCGAATCCGGCGGTATTGACCCAGTTTATCGTTCAGTTGCCGCAGCTCTTTCCTTCTGATAACGAGTCGCGCGAACAGTTAGAATTGATTATCGCCGGCGATTTTATTGATTATTTAAATATTCAAGAATATGCCGCCTGGACCGCCGATCCGGGGCTGGCCGTGCGCAAGCTGCAGGATGTCACCGACCGCTCGCAGTTCGCGCCGGTCTTCGATGCGCTGGCGCAGCACGTCGAGCGCGGCCACCGCCTGACCATCCTGCTGGGCAACCACGACGTCGAGCTGGCGCTGCCCCAGGTGCAAGCGGCGCTGCTGGACCGCCTGCGTTCCTCGCCGCATGACGTCCACTATGTCATGGACGGTCGCGCCTATCGCCTGGGCCGCGCGCTGATTGAACATGGCAATCGCTATGACGATGCTAATGCCAATGATTGGACCGGTCTGCGGGCCATTGTTTCAGCGCTCTCGCGCGGTGAGCCTGCGCCAGTGGAATTGGAAGTTTCGGCCGGTAGTAAATTGGTTATTAAGGTCGTAAACCCGCTAAAAGACACCTATCCGTTTGTCAACCTGCTGCAGCCGGTCGGCGAGCTCTTGCTGCTGCTTTTGCTGGAGTTTGAGCCGAGCCTGGCGTGGCAGGTCGATATGCTCGGGCGCCTGCTCAACAGCAAGCGCTTGGCCGAGCGCAACCGCCTGGGGCAGCAGCCGCGGGCGACGCGCAACGTCAGCGCCGGC
>CAZVMD010000551.1:0-2950 GCA_964628555.1 uncultured Myxococcales bacterium
GGCGCCCACGACTACATCACCAAGCCCTTCAACATGGAGGTGCTGATCCTCGCCGCCGACAAAGCGCTTGAAGAGCGCGGGCTGCGGCAGGAAGTCAGCCGCCTGCAGCGCGAGGTCGAGCGCCCCTACCGTTTCGAGAACATCATCGGCCGCTCGCCGCAGATGCAAGAAGTCTTCAACTTGATCCGGCGCATGGCCAGCTCGGCCGTGAACGTGCTGATTACCGGCGAGTCGGGGACGGGCAAAGAGCTGGTCGCCCGCGCCATCCATTACAACTCGCCGCGCGCCAAGCGCCCCTTTGTGCCGGTAAACTGCGCCGCCATTCCGGACGCGCTGTTGGAGAGCGAGCTGTTTGGCCACAAGCGCGGTGCCTTCACCGATGCCCGCAGCGATCGGGCTGGCATGTTCGTCGAGGCCGATGGCGGCACGCTGTTTCTCGACGAGATTGGCGATCTTTCGCCGGCCCTGCAGGCCAAGCTCTTGCGCGTGATCGCCGAGCGCGAGATTCGGCCGCTCGGCGCCACCCGCTCGGAAAAAGTCGATGTCCGTGTCATCTCGGCCACGCACAAAGATCTGCAGGCCGGCATGCGCGATGGCACCTTCCGCGAGGACCTTTATTACCGCCTCAACGTGCTGCAGATTCATCTGCCGCCCCTGCGTGAGCGCGCTGAGGATCTGCTCCCTCTTGCCGAGCACTTCCTGCAGCGAGCCGCCGAGCGCAGCCAGAAGCGGGTGGCTAGCTTTAGTCAGTCGGCGCTGAAGATCCTCCTTTCGCACGGCTGGCCTGGCAACGTCCGCGAGCTAGAGAACATCGTCGAGCGGGCCGTCGCTCTGTGTGAAGGAGCGCAGGTGACGCCGAGTGATCTGCCGGCCGTGATGCGCGAGCGGCGCCCGAGCGATCTGGTCGACTATGCCGTGCAGCGCAACCTGACCCTGGCCGATCTAGAGCGCGAGTACATCCAGCGCGTGATGAAGGAAGAGGGCGGCAACAAGACGCGGGCGGCCCAGCGCCTGGGTCTGGATCGCAAGACGCTGTATCGCAAGCTGGAAGAGACCTCGCGACCAGAGATCGGCACAGCCGCCGACGCGACCGAGGAGTCAACGCCGCGACCCAGCGATCCCGGCCCCAGCCCGCTTGTGCCCGCTGACGATGAGTGAGCCTTCGCAAATCAGCGGTGGTAGCTCATCGCAAGCGCTGACCCCGTCGGGGCCGCGGCAGGCTGCGCCACGCGGCTGGCTGCGCCTGCTAATTGCCTATCGCGCGACCTTTGTCGTCATCGCCAGCTACTACTGGCTGCGCTTCCGCCTGCGCTTCGCTTCCGACGAGCGCGCGCTGCGCTTGATGACCGACACCCACCTGCGCAACGCTCGCCGCATCCTGTTTTGCATCGAGCGACTGCAGGGCCTGTTTATCAAAGTCGGGCAGCTGATCAGCATCCTATCGAACGTCCTACCCGAGGAGTTTCGCAGCGAGCTGACGACGCTGCAGGATCGTGTGCCGCCGCGGCCCTACGCCGACATCGAGAAGCGCTTTCGCGAGGAGTTTCGCGGGCGCGGTCCGCTGCAGGTCTTTGCCCAGTTCTCGCAGACGCCGGTTGCTTCGGCCTCGATTGGGCAGGTGCATCGCGCGCGCACGTTCTCGGGCATCGACGTCGCGGTGAAGGTGCAGTACCCCGATATCGACGAGATCGTCCGGCTCGATCTGCGCGCCCTCGGCCGCATCTTTTCGACGCTGCACTGGCTGGCGCCGCAGCACGGCATGCAGGCGGTGTTCGCCGAGATCCGCGACATGATCCTGGCCGAGCTCGACTTTGAGCTCGAAGCTAAGAACTCGCAGCGCATCGCTGAAAACTTCACCGCTTCGTCGGCCTCCAGCCTGCGGCTCGACGGCGAGCGCGCCTCGCCCCTGGCCGTCGCCTTCCCCGAGGTGTTCCGCGACTTTTCCACCAGCCGCGTGCTGACGACCCGCTGGGTCGACGGCATCAAGGTGTCAAACCTGGCGCGGCTCGATGGCCTGGGCATCGATCGCTCGGCCCTGGCTCGCACCGTCGTCACTGCCTACTGCCAGCAGATCTTTCGCGATGGCATCTATCACGCCGATCCCCATCCCGGGAACCTGCTGGTGCTGCCGGGAGGCGGCGAGGCCAGCGACGGCAGCGCGACCCTGGTGTTCCTCGACTTTGGCGCCGTGGCCGAGCTGTCGCCGCGCATGCGCCGCGGCATCGTCGAGACCCTGCAGGCCGCCCTGACCCGCGACACGCCGCGCCTGGTCAGCGCCATGAAGGACATGGGCTTTATCGCCCGCGGGGCCGACCCCGACATCTTTGAGCGCGTCGTCGATTTCTTTCACGACAAGCTGCAGGCCGAGGTCAAGCTCGACTCGTTCTCGCTCAGCGATGTGCGCGTACGGCCCGAGATGAAGTTCGAGGTGCTGTCCGATCTGCGCCGCCTCAATGTCTCGCTGCGCGATCTCTTGCAGCACTTTCATGTGCCCAAGGAATGGATCCTGCTTGAGCGCACGCTGCTCCTGCTCCTTGGGCTGTGTACTGAGCTCGATCCCAAGCTGGAGCCGATGCAGGTCATCCGGCCCTACATCAGCGAGTTCGTGCTCGGCAAGGATCGCGATCTGTCGCGGCTGCTGGTCGAGACGACGCGCGATGTGCTGGGCACGGCGCTGGCCTTGCCCGGCGATCTGCGCCGCTTCCTCTCGCGGGCCCAGCGCGGTCAGCTGGAGGTGCGCTTTCGCGACGTCGATGAGGGCGCGCGGCTCTTGTACACGCTGGGGCATCAGATCATCTACGCCGCCTGCGGCATCGCCGCCTTCGCCGCTTCGATCATCTGGGAAGGGCGCGGCGAGTTTGAGCGCGCCGACTTCGCGCTGTACTCCTGCGGCGGCTTTGGCGTGTTCCTGCTGTGGAGCATGCTCACTACGCGCGCGCGTTCGCGTTCC
>CAZVMD010000552.1:0-2939 GCA_964628555.1 uncultured Myxococcales bacterium
GATGGGCGGTTGGTGGTGAAGATCCTCGACTTTGGCATCGCGCGCTATGCCCAGGAGCTGCTGGATACTGGGGACAAGGAGAAGCTGACGGCGACGCAGGCCATGCTGGGCACGCCGCTTTATATGGCGCCGGAGCAGGCCAAGGCTGGCGAGGGGCGGGCTGAGATTGGGCCGTGCACCGATGTCTGGGCGGTGGGGATGATCGTCTTTGAGCTCCTCAACGGCACGCCGTACTGGAATGCCGACTCGCTGGTGGCGCATCTGGGGCAGCTTTTGTTTGCGCCGATGGCGCCGGCCAGTCAGCGCGGCCGCGGCCTGCCGGCGGGCTTCGATGCCTGGTTCGCGCGCTCGTGCAGCCGCGACAGCAGCCAGCGCTATGCCACGGTCTCAGAGCAGATCGCGGCGCTCGCCAGCCTGCTCGTGCCGGGCCCGCTGGACGCCGAGCCGCCGCCAGAGCTGGTGGCCGCGGTGCGGGCGCAGATCCCGCCGCTTATCGATCATCGCAGCCCAACCATGCCGGCCGGCAGCGACGGGCCGAGCCAGCGCGGGCCGGCTCCCTGGCGCGAGATCGAGGAGGGTGAGACGCGCATCCTGGCTCAGCGGAAGCTGCCTTCGGGCAGCGCCGAGCAGAGCCTGCGCGCCGAGCTCTTGCCCGGACAGCCAGGGACGTCGGCGCCGGGGCCGCTGGCATCAGGTCTGAGCAAGAGCCGCGCGCCTCTGGCTGCCGTCGCCGTCGTTTCGCTGGCCGCCGCGGGCTGGGTCCTGCTTAGCAGCCGCATGAGCTCAGGTCCCGCCGACGCCAGGCTGACGCCCGACCTGGCGGCTGGGGTGGCCAGTCCGTCGCAGCGCCCAGACCTGTCAGCACCGCCCGCGCCAGAGCTTGCGCCGGCCGCAGCCGCGCTGCCGAGCGGGCACAAGCCGGCCGACGGCAAGCGACCCAGTACCAGCAAGTCCGGCAAGGGCAGCGAGCCGCGCGACTCGCGCCCCAAGCCGCGCCGCACCTACGTCCCGCCATCGCTGTGAGCGCGCCCAAGCCGCGCCGATGCACGCTGCGATCATCGTGCGCGGCAGAGCAGCACCGCCGCAGCCTGGCGAGCGCGAACTGGCAGACGCTAGAGATGCCCAGCAGCTCTCTGCGCCGGGTAAGTCCGCCTGCCGAGGGGCGCGGCGTTGCCGAGGGGCCACCCGGTCAAATAGACTGCGACATAGGGATCGTTGAGGGGAGCCCGTTCCTGGTTTCCCTCAGCCAGCTAAGTCGATGCGTCTTCCTTCCTCTGGTGTCGGCAGTCACTCAGCCCAGCGCTACGAGCGCTTGAAGTGGGCGCTTCAGGCGCTGGTGCAGCCAAGCGCTGTCCAGCTTCAGCTGTACCCAGAGTTTGTCTGCGTGCCCGACGAGCTCGCGCTGGACTTTGATGAGGCGCTGCGCTGCATCGACCAGCCAGACCTGAGCCGCGAGCAGTGGCGGGGACTTGCGGCCGTGCATGCGCTGCTCGAATCGATGAGCGGCCCAGACAAGCCCTTCTGGACGGCCGAGGCCCTTAGCACCATGCCGGAGTGGCGTCAGGTCAGAGCGCTGGCGCGGGAGTGCCTGTTGGTGTTCGACTGGCCCTTGGATGCTCCGCCCTGGGGGCGAGCGATCTATGTCTTCGGGGCGGGCAAGGACTCGCAGCGCTCTTAGGGGCCTTGTGCGCGGCGATGGGTGCAGTCTGCGGTCTTGCTCGGGCGAGGGCTGGCGAGTGGGCATGGACAGCGCCGCTGCCGGCAGAGCGCAGGTCGGAGCCAGCGGTGCTGCGCTTCAGAAGGACGGGCCGGTGGCTCGCGGGCTGCGAATCGATCAAACGGAGTGGCGGACCTCGGCTGCGAGGCGTGCCGCTCGTGCATGCCGAGTGCCGACATCCGGCTCTGCGGCTGCAGCGCGACCCTTGCCGAGTGGCCGGCGGCAGCTCAGAAGGGGGGGGCGGGCACTCGCGGAGTGGGGCGAAAGGGCTGGTCGGCGGCCGGTGCGCACTCGCGGTGGCGCGGCGGGGGGCTGCGGGGCAGCTCGGGCGCAGTCTGGGCGGGCCGTAAGCGACGAGCCGAGGCGTGGCGCCGTCGCGGTCGGGGGCGGCGGCCCTTTGACAGCGGGGGGCGGGCTGGCGGACACTGCGAGGTACTACGAGGAGGTCCCCGGATGCGACTTTCACGCCTGACTGCTGCCGAGATGCTCGCCCTGAGCACCCCTTGGATCACGCCTGGCAGCGCCGCGCATACTGCGCTTTCGGCTCAGCCCGAGCTGACGTCGCTTTTGCGTCGCCTGCGCACGGTGCACGACAAGCTGCTGGGGCGGCAGGCGGTGATCGATCCGCGCCTGGGTCAGCTGGCCAAGCAGCTGCAAGCGCTGGACGAAGAGCACGACACGCTGGCCCGCGGCCTGGATGCGGCGCTGCTGGCGCTGTCGCTGCTGGCCGGCGACGAGCCCACGCGCGAGCAGTGGGAGCGGCTGCGGCAGACGCTGTTCCCGGCGGGCCTGGGCATCATCAACCAGACCTACGCCGCTGAGGCGGGCAACGCCATGCTGCTGGAGAAGCGCATCGAGGGGCTGCCCGCCGCCGACAAAAAAGCGCTCAAGGGCCAGAGCCTGCACGGGCACAGCCTGGCGGATCTGATCGCGCGCTTTGTCGCCGCCGGCATCGAGATCGGCCGGCGCGAGACCGAGCGCCAGAGCCTGGAGCCGCGCGGTGCCTCGCCCGGCGAGCTACACGCGGCGCGGCTTGACTGGGTGCGGACGGTGGCGGCGATCCTGGCCCTGATCGAGCTCGGCACCGAGACGGGGGGCGAGGAGCTGCAGCTGCACGTCGTCGCGCCGCTGCGGGCAGCGGACCTGCGCGCCGCGCGCCGCAAAGCCGGCAAAGGCAGCGAGCCAGAAGACGAAGATCCGCCGGCCCCGGCTGGCGGCTAGG
>CAZVMD010000553.1:0-2929 GCA_964628555.1 uncultured Myxococcales bacterium
GGCAGCCCTCTTTTGCCTCCTCATCCCGGGGGCAATTCCGCATACTGTGAGACCCCATGGCTAACCGAAACCTTGCGACCCTGGAACAAGAGATCGCGGATGTCACCGCGCGCTACGAATCGGACTTCGCCGGCCAAGCGCGAGCGACCCGCGACCTGTCGCTGATGGACGAGCTCCTGGCCCGCCTGCGGGCTGTCGTCGCCGAGCTGGAAAAGCTGCCCGAAAGCGGGGGTGAGGGCCGAAGCAAGGCGCTGACTGACGCGCGCGGCCGGCTGGCGATGTACGAGACCGAGCGCAAGGCCATCGTCGACGCCAAGGCCGGTGGCACAGACGCCGTCGAGTTCGCCCGCCTGGCGGCCCAGGCCAACTTCGTGTTCGCGCGCTATCAGCGTCACTTCGCTGGGCAGTCGCGCGGCACCCGCGATCTCGGGCTGCTCAAAGAGATGGTCGAAGAGCTGCGCACCCTCCGCCAGCGCATGAGCGTGATCCTGTCGATCAAGCCCAACACCTCGTATCAGGCGGATGCCGATCTGGTGACCCGAGTCATCGACCAGTACCAGGACGAGCTAACCCAGATCGAGCGCGCCCAGGGCGAGGGCTCTCCCGAGGAGAGGGCCAGCCGCCTGGCCGATCTGGCCAACGCGCAGTTTGCCATCTACGACCGCCACTTCGTCGAAAAGGCGCGCATCACCCGCCGCCCGGCGCTGCTGCAGCGAGTGGTGGAAAACCTGCGGCGCATTCGCAGCAGCATGCGTGAGCTGCGACTGTCGGGCACGGCCGTCGAAAACAACCGCAACAACATCGGTATCGTCGAGCAGGCGCTGCGTCACAACGAGTCCGAGCTAGCCGAGATCCGCAAGGCTCGCCAGGCCGCGCCGCTCGCCGACATCATGGGCATGCTGGGTGGCGCCGCCAACGATGTCTTCGAAGAGTATCGTCAGAAGTTTGCCGGCAAAGATCGCCGCAGCGTCGATCTTGCGACGATGAGCGTGATCTGCGACCAGCTTGGCGAGGTGGCGCGGCAGATGGCCGATATGGCGCGCACGGAAAAGAACGAGATGAACGAGCGCAACCTCGACATCGTCATCGAGCGCCTGAGCACCTATGAAGAGGAGTGGCGCGCCATCCGCGACGCGCAGCAGGCCCCCAAGGGCGCGACGCCGGCCAAGTAGCTCAGCGCGGCTTGCTGCGCTCGCGAATCAGGCCCTCCTGCCCGGTCGAGGCCACCAAGCGGCCGTCGCGCGAAAAGATGCTGCCGCGCACCAGGCCGCGCGCTCCCGAGGCAGAGGGGCTGTGGATGACGTGCAGCAGCCACTCGTCCATGCGGAACGGGCGGTGAAACCACATCACGTGGTCCAGGCTGGCGACCTGCATCTTGGCATCGATCCAGGTGCGACCATGCGGCCGCATCGCCGTGGTCACAAACGCAAAGTCCGAGCAGTAGGCCAATAGATAGCGATGCAGCGCCGGATCATCGGGCAGCGGTCCGGTCGCCCGCAGCCACACCGCGTGCGAGGGCGGGCTCTTCTGCGGCGCGAACGGATCGACCGGATCGACCGGCCGCAGCTCGATCGGCCGCTCGGCCAGCGCACGAACCCGCGTCCCCTCGGGCAGGCGCTGGGCATAGCGCTGCCAGAGCTCCAGCTCAGAGGGCAGCCCGTCGGGACCTTGGGTGTCGGGCATGACATCGGCATGCTCTAGACCCGACTCATCGATCTGAAACGAGGCCGACATGTTGAAGATCGGCTGCCCGCCCTGCACCGCCACCACGCGACGGGTGGTAAAGCTGCCGCCATCGCGTAGCCGATCGACCTGATAGACGATCGGCCGCCGAGCATCGCCTGGCCGCAGGAAGTAGGCGTGCATCGAGTGCACATGGCGATTGGCCTCGACCGTGCGCACGGCCGCACTCAGCGCCTGCCCCAGCACCTGGCCGCCAAACACCTGCCCCCAGCCCAAGTCCTGGCTCTGCCCGCGAAACAGGTTTTCCTCGATCCGCTCCAGCGCCAGGAGCTCAATTAGTTCGGTCAGCACTCGCGACATGCACTCTCCAAATGGCAGTCATTCTATCGGTTTCCGGCTGCGCCTCGCCAGATTCGCAAGAGGGACCACGCCGCACCACGCCCAGCCAGAGCCGAAAACAATCGCCGGCTCTGTGGTACAAGGCGACTGTTCGCTGCGGGAGAGGAGCTCATGCAGGCCGCAATCACCGGAGCATCTGGACTACTCGGCGCCAACCTGGCGATTCAGCTGTTGCAGCAGGGGATCAAGGTGCGCTGTACCCGACGTGGCACCAGCGTCGTCGAGCACCTGGCGCAGTTCCCCATCGAGTGGGTGACCGCCGACCTCGACGATCGCGAGGGTCTGCAGGCGGCCTTTGCTGGCTGCGCGGTGGTGTTTCACTGCGCTGCCGCCATCAGCTACCGTCGCCGCCCGACGCCCGAGATCACGCACACCAATGTCGATGGCACGCGCAACGTCATCACCGCCATCAGCCGCTTGGGAACCCACAGCGGCCAGGCACCGCGGCTTGTGCACTGCTCCTCGGTCGTCACCTGCGCCATCGCCACCGACGGAAAGCTGGTGGATGAGAGCCAGCCCTGGAACTTTGCCGACTTCGGTGTCGATGAGGCGTACTCGATCACCAAGCGCCAAGCGGAAGAGGTCGTGCGGGCCGAGGTCGGCCGCGGTCTCGACGCGGTGATCGTCAACCCCGGCTACATGTTCGGCCCCTACGATGCCCGCCCTAGCTCGGGCCGCATGATCATCCAGGTGGCAGCCCGCGCCGCCCCAGGGGCTCCGATGGGCAGCAACAGCTTCGTCGATGTCCGCGATGTCGCCCGCGGCATGATCGCCGCTTGGCAGCGCGGCCGGCGCGGCGAGCGCTACATCCTGGCCGGCCACAACCTGCCCTACGCCGAGATGTGGC
>CAZVMD010000554.1:0-2926 GCA_964628555.1 uncultured Myxococcales bacterium
AGATCGGCTTTACCACCAACCCCACCGACTCGCGCTCGACGCACTACTGCACCGATATCGCCAAGATGCTGGAGGTGCCGATCTTCCACGTCAACGGCGCCTATCCCGAGCAGGTGGTCTACGCCACGCAGCTGGCCATGGCCTATCGCCAGGCGTTCCACACCGACGTCGTCATCGACATGGTGTGCTTCCGTCGCTACGGCCACAACGAATCGGATGAGCCGGGCTTTACCCAGCCGCTTATGTACCAAAAGATCGAGCGCCAGCCGTCGGAGCGCCAGCTGTATTCGAGCAGCCTGGTCGCCCGCAGCATCGTCGCCGAGAGCGATGTCGCTGAGCTGATCGCGCGCAAGAACGCGGCGCTGGAAGAAGAGCTGCGCCTGGCCCGCAACAAGGGCGAGCGCCCGCGGGTCGAGTGGATGACCGGCGTCTGGGCCGGCTACTGCGGCGGCACCGATGCCAGCGTTCCCGACGTCGACACCGCCGTGCCCAAGGAGCGACTGCAGGAGGTCGCGCGCAGCATCACCACGCTGCCGCCGCACTTTACGCCCCACCCCAAGATCGAGCGCCTGCTGCAGCAGCGAGCAGCGATGGGCCGCGGCGACCAGCCGCTCGACTGGGGCATGGGTGAGCACCTGGCCTTTGGCTCGCTGCTCGCCGACAAGGTGCTGGTCCGCGTCTCAGGTCAGGACTCGCGCCGCGGCACGTTCAGCCAGCGCCACGCGGTGCTGTACGACCGCCAGAACGGCTCGCCGTACATCCCGCTTGCCCACCTGCGCGACGATGCCAAGGGGCAGGGCGTGTTTCACATCGTCGACAGCGCGCTCAGCGAAGCCGGCGTCCTCGGCTTCGAGTACGGCTACAGTCTCGACTATCCCGACGGCTTGGTGATCTGGGAGGCGCAGTTCGGCGACTTCGTCAACGGCGCCCAGGTCATCCTCGATCAGTTCGTCAGCAGCGCCGAAGACAAGTGGCGTCGACTCTCCGGCCTGGTCATGCTGCTGCCGCACGGCTACGAGGGCCAGGGGCCAGAGCACTCAAGCGCCCGCTTTGAGCGCTTCCTGCAGCTCTGCGCCGAAGACAATATGCAGGTCGTCTATCCGACGACGCCGGCGCAGTACTTCCATCTGCTGCGACGGCAGGTGCTGCGTCCCTGGCGCAAGCCGCTGGTCGTCATGTCGCCCAAGAGCCTGCTGCGCCACCCAGCCGCGACCTCGCCACTTAGCGAGCTCTCTGGCGGCCGCTTCCACGCCATCCTCGGCGACGAGAGCCTGCCAGCCGCTGACGTCAAGCGCGCCATCCTGTGCACCGGCAAGGTCTACTACGATCTGCTCGATGCGCGGACCAAGCGCGGCGACCGCAGCACGGCGCTCCTACGCATTGAGCAGCTATACCCGCTGCGCACCGCCGAGCTTAAGGCGGCGCTCGATCGCTTCCCCAACCTGGGCGAGATCATCTGGGTGCAGGAAGAGCCGGCCAACATGGGCGCGCTCAACTTCATCGTGCCGCGCCTACAGCCGCTAGCCCTGCGGCTGCGCTTCCGCGCCGTCAGCCGCGTCGAGAGCGCCAGTCCAGCGACCGGCTCGCACAAGGCACATGTGCTGGAGCAGCAGGCCCTGATGAACGACGCCTTTGCCGACTTCACCGAGGCCGGTGCCGCGGCCAAGCTGTCCGAGGCCAACGCCGACGGCACGCCGCGCCCGACTGTCACCCTGGTGCTGACCGCGGTCGGCAGCGAGAGTGCGAAGTAACCGCGCCGCGTCCTGTCGCGGCTTCTGACGCTCTTAGAAAAGCAACATAGGTACGCATCGAACATGTCACAGACCCAGATCGAACTTGTCATTCCCCCGCTTGGTGAGTCGATCGCCGAAGCAACCATCGCCAAGTGGCTCAAGCAGCCCGGCGAGGCCGTCAAGCTCGATGAGCCCGTCGCTGAGCTTGAGACCGACAAGGTCACGGTGGCCCTGCCCGCCCCGGCCGCTGGGGTCCTGGTAGCGCAAAATCATCCGGTCGGCACCGTCGTTCGCGTCGGCGCGGCGATTGGTACGCTTGACCCCGCGGCCACCGCCAGCCAGCCGGCCAGCAAGGCGCCGGCGGCCCCGGCTCAGGCTCCGGCCGCACCGGCTGCCGCACCGACTGCAGCCGCTCCTGCGAAGGCGCCCTCGGCCCCCGCGGCCCCGACCGCACCCGCCGCTGCCGCCGAGGCCCACGGCAGCAGCGGCGAGCCGCCGCGCATCACCAACAGCCCAGCGCAGCGACAGTGGCGTCGCGAGCATGGGATGGATCCGGCCGCCGCGCTGTTTTCGCAGCCGGCCAGCCAGGCCAGCAAGACCAGCGAAGTCGCGACCAAGCCAGCCGCCGCCGAGCCGGTCGAAGAGGTCGTGCCGATGTCGCCGCTGCGTCGGCGCATCGCCGAGCGCCTGGTCGAGGCGCAGCACACCGCCGCCATCCTGACGACCTTCAACGAGGTCGACATGAGCCACATCATGGCGCTGCGCACCAAGTACCAGGACGACTTCGTCAAGAAGCACGGCATCAAGCTCGGCTTCATGTCGTTCTTCGTCGCTGCCTGTGCCCGCGCCCTGATCGAGTTCCCCGGCCTCAACGCCGAGGTCCGGCCGCACGAGAGCGGCCTCGCCGTCGTCTACAAGAAGCACTACGACTTCGGCATCGCCGTCGGTGGTGGCAAGGGCCTGGTGGTGCCGGTGCTGCGCGGCGTCGACAAGCTCAGCTTCGCCGAGATCGAAAAGGGCATCGCCGAGCTTGCCGTCAAAGCCAAAGACAACAAGCTCACCCTGCCTGAGCTTCAGGGCGGCACCTTCAGCATCAGCAACGGCGGCATCTACGGCTCGATGATGAGCACGCCGCTTTTGAACCTGCCGCAGACCGGCATCCTGGGCATGCACAACATCGTGCGCCGCCCGGT
>CAZVMD010000555.1:0-2895 GCA_964628555.1 uncultured Myxococcales bacterium
GACAGCGCCTTGCCGCCCAAGCTCTTCAGTCCAGACAGCGCCTTGCCGCCCAGGCCCTTCAGCTTGGACATCGCCTTACCCGGCGCGTCGTAGACCTTCTGCATCATCTCGGCGGCCTTCTTCTGCCAGCCACCGGCCTTCATCCCCTTCTCGATGCCTTCGCGCATCTTGCCGGGCAGCGAGAAAATACCCTTGGCGATCTTGAACGCGTGCTTGGCCTGCTTGGCCAGCGGGTCCTGCATGATCGGCGCGAAGTTGCCGGCGACGCGCTTGGCCTTGTCGAGGAAGCTCTCGCCGGGCTTTTCGCCCTCGTGATACTTTTTCTGCGCCCAGGATGCCGCCTGGCGGCCCTTGTCGACGACGGTGGACACCGCCTGTTTGCCGGTGTTGACGACCGCGGCGGCACCACTCTTGGCCTTGTTCCAGATGTCGCGCAGACCCCAGAACTGATTGACCGGAGCCCGCGCGCCGCTTCCAACCTGCACGCGCTCACCGCGGGCAGCGGCATAGCCGGCCGCATCGGCTTCGTCTTCCAACTTGTCGCGCTCGGACGCGGCGCGGGCGGTGTGAACATCGTCGCCCAGCCCTTCCTGATCGGGAGTCAGCTTATCGATCGCATCCGGCTCTTCCTTGCCTTTTCGCTTCTGCAGAATGTGCGCCAGCTCGTGGCCGAGCTTGGCCTTGCCATCTGCCGAGGCGACGTCGGTGCCCTGCTCTAGCGAGACCTTGTTGCCGCTGGCCACTGCCTTGGCGCCTTGATCGCGAGCGCCCGCCGACAGATCGTGAGAGACCTCGACGTCCGATAGATCCTCGCCGAAGGCCCGCTGCATCCCCTCCATGACTTCGGGCAGCTTGTCGCCCGCTTGCTCGACGTTTTTTTCGTCTAGCTGCTCGGCCTGCTTGCTGTCGCCCGCCTCTTCGCTGCCCGCCTCGCGTTCTCCAGCCCCTCCCTGTGCCCCTTCTTCTCCGCCCTGGCCGTCGTCGTCCCCGTCGTCAGCATCTTCCGCATCGGCCTCGTCCTCTTCCTCGTCGTCGTCGCCGTCTTCGCCTTCTTTTTGTTCCTTGTCGGCGTCGGGCACTGAGCCAGCCTGCTCCTTGTCTTGCTCACCCTCCCCGGCCTCGTCGCCTTCCTGCTCGCCGTCTTCGTCTTGCTCTTCGTCCTCGTCCTGCTCTTCGTCCTCGTCTTGGTCGCCGTCCTTGGATGAATCGTCCGTCGATTCGTCTGGACGCGCGCCATCTTCCTCGTCGTCTTGGTCTTCGTCTTGGTCTTCGTCTTGGTCTTCGTCTTGGTCTTCGCCGTCTTCTTGGCCCTTCTTCGCGCCGTCGCTGGCGGTATCGTTTTCACCGGCTCCGGCGGAACCCGACTCCGCCCCGGCTTCGCCGCTCTTTGACTCTTCTTCGTCATCCTGAGCGGACTCAGCCGCCGCGCTTTCGCCGCCTCCCTTGGTATCGCTATCCCCGCCCGCCGGACCGGCTTTGCCGTCGCCCCCCTCGGCCCACTTCCAGCCTGCACCCGCCCCGCCCCGCTCCGACGTATCTAGTCCGCCCCATGCAGGCTGCTTGTCTGCCAGGCCTGCACCAAGGCCAGCCGAGGCTGTTCCACCGACGCGTCCCCCGAGCGCTCGACCATCTGAGAGGTGTCCGAAGATCCCTGCCGACGTGGCCGCGCTGAGCGCGCCGCCTGCTGCCCCGGCCACTCCCAAGCCCGCCCCGCTGGCCGCTGACATCGCAGCACTGGCGACGGCAGGAGCCGCTGTCTTGGGCGCCGCAGCCGCAGCCAGTCGCCCAAACTCCGACTTCTTTGCAAGAGCGAGATCCGACATACAGACTCCTTCCAGAAACAGGCGAACGACGAACGAAAAAGGACCGCCGGGTGCCCGATCCCCCCCAAAGAGAGCGGGCAGCAATCCCTATCTCGAAGTTATCGAGCGTGAAGCGCTGCGGTTGCCTGGGCGCAGCGCAGCGGCTCACGGGCACAGCCATGGCGGCTGGCCGGGGCGCTTTCTGGCGGTGGAGTGCGTGGCTGCGTCATCCGATGCCCGGTGAAGCCGATATCCATACCGCCCGGTGCGGCAGAGCCCAGGGCGCTGCAGCGCGAAGCGGCATGCGAAGCTTGCGGGTCGCTTGGCCTCTGTGTGAGCAGTTTGTCCACTGGCTCCTGCGCGGGCTGGGTGCCCAGGTTCGAGTCCTCGGCGAACGTCTTCGGGATCATGCTGTCCGCGCTTCGGTTGGCGCTCTGCGAACCAGGCATCACCGCAGAACACCGTCGGCACTTCGTGCTCGTAAGCGCTCGATGCCGCGACGCTCCATCTCCTCCTCCACCTCGCACGCTGGAGTCGCGGCGTGAAACGGCGTGCCTGCCGCCATCTCAACGATGCTCTGGCGCACGTTGTCGTCGCCCTTTTTGACCGTGGCAAGGCTGTTGTCCATGCCGCCCGCCCAAGGGACGCATCAAGTAATCAGTCGTCGACTGCGGCCTTTCGGGACGCTCCAAACACCACAGATAGAGGGAGTACCTCCGTCGTACTCAGTCTTCACGAGTGAATGCCGACCGGCATTGCCGGCTCGCCGGCAAGACCCCGCGACGCTTCCTTGGCCCCTCATAAGCAACGGCGGGACGACTCCGCTCATCCACGATTCCCGGCCATGCACCAGTCGCAGCGAGCGTTGTATCCGTCAACACAACCGTCGGCGATCAGGCCCGGCTATAGACAGACCTCCCCAGGGATAATGTCCGTCGGAACTGCACGCATCCCGAGACAGAGACCACGATCCCGTACCAGAGTCGCCGCGATCGGCGGCGTGTCCGACATAAACCTTATTTCAAGGGCCGGGTTTCAGCGGGGCTGAGTCCAGCACGATCTCGCCTGAGCGAAAAAGTCCTGGACACGGACG
>CAZVMD010000556.1:0-2884 GCA_964628555.1 uncultured Myxococcales bacterium
GGCTTCACGGCGATCGCGCTGCGGCCGCACGACCAGGCGATGGGCGGCAATGATCTGCCTACCGCGCTGACCCTGGCGCTGCAGATCGGCCCGCTCGGCCGCCTGCTGCGCGAGCTACCGCAGCATCGCCAAGCGACCATCGCCGCGGTGCGCGCGGCGCTGCAGGGCTACGTGCAAGACGGTGTGGTGATGATGCCGTCAGCGACCTGGATCGTGACCGCCCGCAAGTAGCGGCTGCCTCGTCCCGCCCCGGCCTCAGGCCGAAAGCGCCCGCAGCGCATTCACGATTAGCGCGATCAGCACCAGGCTTGATAATAAAAACAGGGAAAACCGCACTGTGATTTTATTAATCAATGCTTGTAGCAGGCTATGCGCAATGCGCAGACCGAGATACGCCCAGGCCAGCTGCGCGTTCAGCCCGCCGCCCTCGCCGGCCACAGCCAGGCTCAGCGCGACGGCATAGAAGATCGTCGGCTGCTCCATCAGGTGGTTGTAGTTGTCCGCTTTCCAGCGCACCTGCGGCGGCAGCTGGCTCATCTGTTCGCCGCGCGGCGCGTTGGGATCGAGCACCATCTTGGCCTTAAAGATGGCCGGGATCCGCGTCACATACATCCACAGCCACATCACCATCGTCCAGGCCACCAAGCCCACCACCGGCAACAGAATCGGACTTCGCATCAGCATGAGCCGCAGGCTAGCACGCGCCGAACGGACGCGGGCCACGGCTCCGCCCCGTCCAGCCTCCCATCGCCCGCCAATACTGGTCAGAAAATGTAAGTATTTGAAAATACAAATTTTTTATTGAGCGAAGGGGAGGGTTTCGGGAACATGGGCTCATGGGGTCTCTGTTTCTGGGGTGGCGCAGCCGGGGGGGGTGGCGCGGGCAGCGCGGGCGCTCCGGCGGGCGAAACGTGGCGGGCAGCGTGGCGCTGCTGGCCGGGCTAACGCTGGCGCTGGGGGCCGGGCAGGCCGACGAGGGGATGTGGCCGCTGCATGGGCTGCCGCGGCAGCAGCTCAAGGAGCGCTATGGCTTTTCGCCCAGTCCCGAGTGGGTGGGGCGCATGCAGCACGCAGCGGTGCGCTTTGCCGACGGTGGCTCGGGGGCGTTCGTCAGTCCGAGCGGGCTCGTGCTGACCAATCACCACGTCGCGCGCTCGTTCATCTACAAGCTGTCGACAGCGCAGCGCGATCTGCTGCGCGAGGGCTTCTATGCCGCGACGCCGGCCGCCGAGCTGCCCTGCCCAGATGCCGAGATCTCGGTGCTCGACTCGTACAGCGATGTGAGCGAGCGGGTGCGCGGGGCGGCGAGTCAGGCGGGGAGCGAGGGCCGGGCGGGCGGCTCGCAGCTGGTCGCGCACGCTCAGCGCAAGCAGGTCATCGCCAGCCTGGAAAAAGAGTGCAGCGAGAGCAGCGGCCTGCGCTGCGAGGTAGTGACGCTGTACGGCGGCGGGCAGTACTTCCTGTATCGCTACCGTCGCTACAGCGATGTCCGGCTGGTCTTCGCCCCGGAAGAGCAGGCGGCGGCGTTCGGCGACGAGTACGACAACTTCACCTATCCCCGCTACGCGCTCGACTTCACGCTTCTGCGGGTCTACGAGGGCGGCAAGCCCCTGGCCACGCCGGGGGCGCTGCACCTGCGCTCGCAGCCGGCCCAGCCCGACGAGCTGCTGCTGGTGCCGGGACATCCGGCCTCGACGAATCGCGGGCTGTCGCTGGCGCAGCTGCGCTATCACCGCGAGGTGCTAAATCCGCTGTCGCTGACCATCTTGGAGGCGCGGCTGGCGGCGCTGGCGCGCTACGCGGCGGCGGGCCCCGAGCAGGCACGACGCTGCTCGGCGCTGCGCTCGCAGCTGGAAAACCAGCTCAAGCGGCTGCGCGGTCAGCAGGCGGGCCTGCAGAATCCCGAGGTGCTGCAGCGCAAGGCGAAGGAAGAGGAGCAGCTCCTCTTGGCGCTGCGCTCGCGCCCGGAGCTCAAGGCCCGCCTGGGCGAAGCGGCCAATCCCATCGCGCGCATCGCCGCTGCCTATGCCGCCCTGCCGGCCCAGGCCACGCGCCTCAGCTATGGCACGCTGTCGCCATCGAGGCTGGCGACGCTGGCGCAGCATCTGTATCGCTATCCGGCCGAGACGGCGAAGCTCAACGGCGTGCGCTATGAGGAGTATCGTGACTCGCGCCTTCCGTCGCTGCGGGCCCAGATCCTGTCGTCGGCGCCGATCTATCCCGACCTGGAAGAGGCGGTGCTCGCCGACTGGCTCGCGCAGCAGCAGCGGGCCCTCCCGCCCAAGGATCCGCTGGTGCAGGCGCTCTTGCAGGGGCGCTCGCCGGCCGAGGTGGCGCACACCGCGGTGACCGGCACCTCGCTGCTGGCGCTGGCTGGACGCAAGGCGCTGCTCGACGCGGGCGCGGCAGGCGTGGCGGCCAGCCAAGACCCGCTGCTGGCGCTGGTCCGCCGCGCCGATCCGATCCTGCGCGAGCTGCGCGCCTACTACGACGAGCGGGTGCAAGCGGTGGAGGTCCCCGCCCAGGCCCAGCTCGCCGAGGCGCGCTTTCTGACGCTGGGCGCCAGCGCCTATCCCGACGCGACGTTCACGCTGCGCCTAAGCTTCGGGCGGCCGCTCGGCTACGAGAAGAACACCACGCTGGTGCCGTATCAGACGCTGTTTTATGGCCTGTTCGAGCGCGCGCTGGCCTTTGCGCAGAAGCCGCCGTTTGACCTGTCGCCGCGCATCGCGGCCGCGCTGCAGCGACGCAGCATCGATCCAGCGACGCCGCTGAACTTCGTCTATACGGCCGACACCATCGGCGGCAACTCGGGCAGCCCGGTCGTCGATCGCAACGGTGCAGTGGTCGGCCTCAACTTCGACAGCAACATCGAGAAGCTGCC
>CAZVMD010000557.1:0-2868 GCA_964628555.1 uncultured Myxococcales bacterium
AGCTCGCTTCCCGCCGCGATTGTTCTTGCCGGGTAACTGCGCTAGGGTGGCGGCAGGATGGCTAATGGGTCTTTGGGCAGCGGTTCGACGCCTCGTGAAGGGGGGGCTCCTCCTTCGTCTTCGTCGCCGCGGCTGCGCGGGCTGCCGCTTCTAGGCAGTCAGGTGGCGAGCTTGCCGCGGCTGCCCTTTTTGCTGCGGCTCTTGGCGGTGCTGTCGCTGTGCCTGGGGGTATGGGGCGCGATGTCGGCGCTGACCGATGTCAATCGCTCGCTGCTGCTGGAGCGCAGCGTGTACGTGGTGCGGGTCAAAGAGCGGCAGCTCTTGCTCTTCGATCAGGCCAAGGCGCGGCCCGAGTCGCAGTCGCCGGTGCTGCGGCCGCTGATCGATCCGTTCTTGAAGCTGCCGCGGACCGAGTTCGAGCGGCTGTCGCTGCTTTTGGGCGATGCGCTGTACGAGCGGCGCGGGGTAGCGCTGCCGCTGGGCCTGCTGCAGCTGATCCTGTGCTGGCTCCTGTTGTCGGGATCGCTGGCGACGCTGCGGCGACAGCCAAGCGGGGTGTCGACGTGGTCCTGGGCCTGCTGGGCGAACATTCCGTTTTCGCTGCTCAACATGCTGGTGACCTTTGTCCACTCGCGGACGCTGATGGGCAAGCTGGGTGGCACGGCGGCGGATGCGCTGTCGCTGGTGACCGGCCGCCCGCGCGAGGCAGAGCTGTCGACGCTGTGGCAGCTGACGCGGCTGTTTGTGATGTCGCAGGCGTTCATGGAGGGCCTCGGTGTGCTGTTCTTGGGCCTGACGGCGCTGTATCTGCAGCGCTTCCGGTTGAGCGACCGCGAGCGTGAGCGCGAGCGCTAAGCTGCGGCTGTTTGCCGTCGCTGCACCGGGCCTAGAGCGGCTGGTCGGCGAGGAGCTCTTGGCACTGGGCGAGGTGGGCCAGGGGACGGCGGGGGACGCGGTCGCCGGGACGCTGGTGCCCGGCGGGGTCGAGTTCGGCGGCAGCGCCGAGACGCTGTATGCGGCCAACCTGCAGCTGCGCTGTGCCTCGCGGATCTTGCTGCGGCTGGGCGAGGTGGGGGCGCGCGACTTTGCCACGCTGCGGCGGGGAATCGCTGGGCTTACGCTGTCGCCGTACCTGCCCCGGGCGGTGCCGCTCACGCTTGTGGTCAAGGCCTCGGCCGAGCGCTGCCGCCTGTATCACACCGGGGCGCTCTCCGAGAGCCTCGCCGAGGCGCTGAGTCAGGCGGGGTACGCGGTGGCCGGGCTGCGCACGACAGCCGGCGAGGACGAGCCGGCGGGGGCGGCGGGGGCCGGGGCGAGCGCGGCGCTGTGGCTGCGCGGGGTCGGCGATCGCTTCCAGCTGAGCCTCGATACCTCGGGGGCGCTTCTGCACCAGCGCGGCTATCGGAAGGAAGCGGGCGCGGCCCCGCTGCGCGAGACGCTGGCGGCGGCGCTGGGCCGGCTGGCCGGCTATCGCGGCGAGGGGGCCCTGTGCGATCCGCTGTGCGGCTCGGGCACGCTGGTCATCGAGGCGGCGCTGCGGGCCCGGCGGCGAGCGGTGGGGCTGGGGCGCGGCTTTGCCTTTGCGGACTGGCCGAGCTTCGAGCCGTCGCGCTTTGCCGCGCTGGTCGCTCGCCTGCGCAGCGAGGAGCGGTCGGCTACCGAGGTGCGACAGCAGGCGCCGCTATACGCCAGCGACTGCGACCCGGCGGTGCTGGCCCTGGCTCGCCGCAATGCCGAGCGGGCTGGGGTGGCTGACTGCATCGAGTTTGCCGTCGCTGATGTCGGTGCGCTGCGCTTGCCCGCGGCGGGAGCAGGCGGGGGGCTGATCCTCACCAACCCGCCCTATGGCCGCCGGCTGGGCGACGCTGCGCTGGGCGGGCTTTATCGCAAGCTGGCGCGGCTCGCTCGCAGCGCCCCGGGCTGGCGGCTGGCGCTCTTGACCTCACAGCCCGGGCTGGCTCGCTTGGCCTTGCGGCATGCCGCGGCGATTCCGCTGCAAAGCGGCGGGCTCAGGGTGGCGCTGTATGTCGAGCGGGACCGCGGGCGTGACGGCCATCCGCACCACTCACCCGGCGCACCGCTGGACCCGCCGAGCCGCAGCTGAGCCGTCGCCGAGCCGCCGACCCAGCCGGCGCGGACTTTGCGATATCATGAGGCTTCTTTGGGGGGAGGTCGCATGCGCGCTAGGCCCATGACTCGGGCGGTTCGCGTCAGCCTGTTGCTGCTGCTGGGCTTGTTCGGCTTGTGTCTGCTGACCACGCGGCCCCCGCCGCTGTGGGCGGCTGAGCCGGCTCCCGCTGCCGGTGTCGCGCCCGTTCCAGCGTCGGCTTCCGCCCCGGCGGCAGCCCCGCCGGCCCCGGCGGCAGCGGGCAGCCCGACGGCGGCGCGCGGACCTGCGGTCATTCGGGTCGGCGTCTACCTGCTCAACGTCGGCAAGCTCGACATCGGCGCTGGCACCTATTCGATGGATCTATATGTGTCGTTTCGCTGCGACACCGACTGCAACCCCAGCAACTTCGACGTGCTCAACGGGCGAGTGACAGCCGAGAAGAACGACGACGATCCCCGCTTTAAGGTCTATCGGCTGCGCGGCGAGCTGATGTCGCAGTTCGATCTGCGCAGCTTTCCCTTCGATGCCCATCGCCTGTCGATCAGCTTTGAAGATCGGCTGCTGCAGGACACGCAGCTTGTCTATGAGCCGGATCTGCCGATGACCGGCATCCATCCCTCGGCGGTGGTGGTGGGCTGGAAGCTGGATCCCAGCTGGCAGGTGCGCGTCGATCGCGACACCTATGCGGTGTACGGGCAGAGCTACTCGCGCGTGACGTTTAGCATCGGCGCGCATCGGCCGCGGCTGTCGGCGTTTCT
>CAZVMD010000558.1:0-2868 GCA_964628555.1 uncultured Myxococcales bacterium
CAGCGCGTCCACGTTCACTACACAGGCACTCTGACCAACGGCAAGAAGTTCGACAGCTCGCGCGATCGCGGCCAGCCGTTCTCCTTCACCATCGGTCGCGGCGAAGTGATTCGCGGCTGGGACGAAGGGGTGGCCAAGATGTCACTGGGCGAGCAGGCCACGCTGACCTGCAGCCCCGACTTCGCCTACGGCGATCGCGGCTTTCCCGGGGCCATTCCGCCTAACTCGACGCTGGTGTTTGACGTCGAGCTCCTGCGGATCGGCTAGGCCCAACTGTGGGTCACTTGCGACCCACGTGCCGGTGCCACTTCAGGCGGTCTCTTCGTCGAAGCAGAGCGCGCGCAGGGTGTAGGGGCGCTGCCGATAGACCGTCAGCACTACTTCCGTCGATCGGCCGGGGCAGAGGCGGAAGATGAGCTCGTTGGCGGAGCCCAGCACCAGATAGAGCCCCACCCCTGCTCCGCCGATCTTCTGCTCGATCGGGCTCTGGCGAGCGGCTTGGGCAACTGCACAGCGACGGAAATAATCGAGTACAGTACTGCGCTGAAGCCGCCCAAAGGGGTCCCTTACGGCCACCACGACACGCTGCGCATCGGCGGCAAAGCGAAGCTCGGCCTCCTCGCCTGGCAGCGCGGTCAGCAGCAATCGCTGCGCTGGCGAGTGCGCCTGGTAGCGCGGCCGGCCAGCTGGATCGCAGGGCGCGTCGAACAGAGCATTGAGCAAGAGCTCGTCAGCGGCTTGCTCGAGCGCGGCTACTTGCCGACGCGCCAGGCCCTGGCTCTGCGACCACTCGGCGAGCTCACCGACCGCCTGGTCTTTTTCGCGGTAGGTCGCGATCCGCCGATGCTCGATCCGCTGTCCCATCGCCAGCAGGGGATGCAGCGGCCGGCGCAGCGACCGGCGACGCGAAAGCTGCCGGCGCAGCGCGTCGACCTCAGCGTCAGACAGCCCAGCAGTGTGCAGCGCCCCCCAGCTTCCCGGGTAGCTCGCCGCCTCGATCATCGGCATAAGCCCCGGCTCGGGACAGCGACGCAGCCCGCTGGACAGACGGTACAGCCTCGGGCCAAGGGACAAGCGACCAGGGACCTCCGCGGACAAGCGGACTCCTAGGTGTGCTCGTCCGAAGCAGCCGCGGCCGCACGTCGCTTGGCGCGCGCCGCTTGGGCACTGCGGTTGATGGCACCGATGACCAGGCCAATCGTGATCATGATGGCCGCGAGCTTGAGCTCAAAGGGCCCGACGAACTGCAGAAAGGCCAGACAGCCGCCCAGGGCAAGACAGGGGACCAGCGGACCGAAAGGAATGACGAAGCTCTGTTTGCCGGTGGGAGCTTTGCGACGTAGCACCAGCACGGCGACACAGGTCGCGACATACTGCACCACCACGGCGACATTCGAGACATCGGCCAGCCGCTGAAACTTGAGGCCCGAGACCAGGAGCCCAGCGACGAGCGCTGACAGCGTGCCGACAGCCAAAGCCGGCGTGCCCCAGCGCTTGGCCCGGTGCATAAAGGCCGCCGGCATGAAGCCGTCTTCGGCGAAGGCCTCGAGGTAGCGCGGCCCGACCAGCGCCGAGCTGGCGCAGAAGCCGAACGAGGAGATCAGCGCCGCCAGCTCCATAAGCTTGCGGCCGCGCTGACCAGCAAAGCTACCGACGGCATCGACCAGCGGCGTCTCAGAGGTGCCGAGGGCGGGATGAACCCCAGTGGCCACAAGCTGCACCAAGGCGTATAGGGCCGTGCTGGCTAGCACGCTGATCACCATGGCCAGCGGGATCGTACGCCGAGGATTCTGGGCTTCACCGGCCGGGACCGGGATGTACTCGAAGCCGGTACAGGCAAACAGCCCTGCGAACGCCGCCGCAACCAGGCCGACCTGCTCGCCTGCCGCGGGCTGCGGCGGTGCGCTCAGGTTGGCCAGCTTCACAAAGAACATGCCCACCAACAGGAACAAAAGCAGGCTGAGGATCTTGATCGCGCTGATGACGTCGCCAGTCCGCGCGCTGCTGCGCACCCCGACGATGTTGATCAGGCAGAGGCCGACAACCATCAGACAGGAGAGCAGGATCTCGACGAAGGTATGTCCGCCCTGGCCGATGAAGCCGGCGGCCGTAATGCCGAAGCCGCGAGCGACAGCGGCGTAGCCCAGGATGGTGCTAAGCAGCGTCACCCAGCCAATGCCAAATCCAACATAGGGGCCGAACGCATCACAGGCGTAGCGGTAGGGGCCGCCCGAGCGATCGGTACGCGAAGCCGCCTCGGCAAAGCAGAGCGCAACCAAGCAGCAGAGCGAGCCGACGATGAGCCATGCTATCGGCCCCCGCCCTCCCGCGCTGCGCCAGAGAGCAGCGGGCAGGAAGAAGATGCCCGAACCAACGATGCCGTTGATGCCAATGCCCAGGCAGTCAATCAGCGTCAGTTGGCGTTTAGCGTGGTGGTGCTCAACAGTAGACACAGCGCTGCAGCGTAGCTTCTGCCGGGAGGCGATCCAAGCGCGAACTCAGCCGGCGCAGAGGTTTTCGGCGGGCAGTAGCAGCGGGCAGTCCGACTGGCGACTAGTAGCGACGCCAGTGGCCAGGAACATAGCGCCAGCGGGGACCAAAGCGGACCCACTGCGCCGGCTGCCAGACGGCTCCGTGCTGACGCATCGCATAGTGGCCCGGTACCCAGACGTGCCGACGGTGCATGGGATGCCAGTTCCAGTGCCCGGGAATCCACACGTGGCCCGCAGAAGGTGCCATCGGAATGACCTCGGTCTGCGGTGGCGGCGGCGCAGCGTCGACCTCAATCAGCTGATCGGGAGGAACACCAGGGTCGTATCCCGGCTGCGGCTGCGCGTACACCGGCTGCGGCTGCGCGTACACCGGCTG
>CAZVMD010000559.1:0-2866 GCA_964628555.1 uncultured Myxococcales bacterium
GGGGGCTGGGCTGCGTATCGTAGGATGCGGCGAGTACACGGCGCGTCGCGCTTTACTTGGTCAGGCAGGTCCCCATGTCCATCGGTACACACGTCTTCGTCACGCATGCTCCGCCCCATGCCCCGGTCGTCGCTGAGCTGCGTCGGCTGCTGCAGGAACACGGCGTCGTGGTCTGGCAGGCCGCCACAGAAGTGGCCGCAGGCAGTCAGCTTCCGCGCGAGGTGCAAAACGCCATCGCCATCGCGCAGAGCGTGCTCGTCGTGCTCGGGCCCGAGACCGCAAACTTCCCCCAGGTGCGTCGCGAGCTTGGCCATGCCATCGAGACCGCGGCGCGCTGTGCCGACCAGGGCTATCGCGTGATTCCGCTGCTCCTTCCGGGGCTTGAGCCCTCGGCGCTGGAGCTTTGGTTTGCGTCTCCGCCCGAGCCCATCGTCGTGCCGTCGGGGCCAAGCGGCCTGGCCGAGGTCTTGCCTGCGATCTTCGTCGCCCTGGGCAAGGCGCTGCCCGAGCCGCTACCGCAGGCCGCCCCCGAGCCGCCGCCGCCCGTCGAGGATCTGGTCTTGCTGCTGCGCGATCCATCGCTGCGTTACCAAGACGGCAAGCGCATTCTGTCCGCCACGGCAGAGCTTGTCTTTGAGCCGGCTCGTTCGACGGCAGCCAAGGTCGAGAGCCGACGCTATCGCGTGCAGGCTCCGCTGGGTCCCATCGAAGCCGATGACCTGCGCTGGTACTTGGAAGAGTACTATCGCTGGCCCTTTGGTCTGTTCCGCGAGCGCGCCCGCACCGTCGAGGCCAAGCTGCCCGAGTGGGGAAACGAGCTGTATCAAATGGCCCTGGCTGGCGCGGCTCCTGGCCCGGCGCTTGCCGCCTGGCAGCACGCTGCCGAGCGCGGTGTACGGCGCTTTTCGGTCCACGTCGATCAAGACCTGCCCGAGGGAGCGTCTGCCGACGAGCGGCGCACGACGCGCGAAGCCGCCGCAGCCTGGCTGAGCCTGCCGTGGGAGCTTCTTCACGACGGGCGCAGCTTTCTGTTCCAAGGCGCGCTGCCCGTGCGCGTGCGGCGCCGTCTGCCCAATCGCGACGAGCAGCCGCATCGCGTCACCGCCTTGCCGATTCGCGTCCTTCTGCTGAGCCCGCGGCCCGAGGTCACGGACAGCGGCGACCCCATCGGCTTTATCGACCCGCGCGCCTCGGCCAAGCCGCTCGTCGAAGCGATCGAGACCTTGGGCGAGCTAGTGCAGCTTTCGCGCCTGGATCCGCCGACGCTGTCCGCCCTGAACGAAGCGCTGCTCGCCGCGCGCAAGCAAGGACAGCCCTTTGATGTCGTCCACTTCGACGGCCACGGCGCCTGGAGCAAGCAGGCCAGCCTGGGCGGCCTGTACTTCGAACGGGCCGAAGACGCCGCGCTGCCCGAGCGCCGCCGGGCCGACTTTGTCGACGCCGAGCGCTTAGCCGGCCTGTTCCGCCAGCACCGCGTCCCCCTGGTGTTTTTGGAAGCCTGTCAGACGGCGCAGGCCACCGACGATCCCACCGCATCGGTCGCCGCTCGCCTGCTGCAGGCCGGCACCGCGTCCGTCGTCGCCATGAGTCACGCCGTGCTGGTCGCCACCGCCCGCCGCTTTGTGCAGGCGTTCTATCGCTCGCTGGCCCAGGGCGAGCGCGTCGGCGAAGCCATGCTGGCCGGGCAGCGCAGCCTGCACGACGATCCCAGCCGCGGTCAGATCCCTGGCGCCGGCCCGCTGCAGCTAGCCGACTGGTTCGTCCCCGTCCTGTATCAAGACCGCCACGACCCGCAGCTTGTCCCGCGCGTGCCGTCGGAACAGGTGCAGCGCCTGGCGGCCGAGCGTCGCCGCATTCGTCTGGGCGATGTGCCGCCCGAGCCGCCGCACGGCTTCCACGGCCGTCGCCACGAGCTTCTGCGGCTCGAACGCCTGCTGTTTGTCGAGCCGCGCTGGGTGGTGCTGACCGGCATCGGCGGCCATGGCAAGACCGCCCTTTCCTGCGAGCTTGCGCGCTGGCTTCTGCAGAGCCGCCGCCTGAGCCGCGCCGCCTTCGTCAGCCTGGAACGCTACCAGGGCGTCGAGTCCGTGCTCGATACGCTGGGACAGCAGCTTCTGCCCCAGGGCAAGCGCTTTTCGGTGCGCGACTTCGACGACCCGGCGCAGGCCCGCCAGGCCATCGAGCGCGCCCTGCGCGAGGCCGAGCGCGGCGCCATCCTGGTCCTCGACAACGTCGAGAGCCTGCAAGCCAGCGCCGACGAGCCGAGCAGTCAAGCCCTGCCCGGCATCTTGACCCTGCTTCACGAGCTCTTGCTGGCGGCGCCCAAGACGCGGCTGGTCTTTTCCAGTCGCTCGCCGCTGCCCGCGCCGTTTTCCCGCGCCGATCGTCACGTCGAGCTATCGGCGCTGGCCCGCCCCGACGCCATCGATCTGGTGCGCCAGGTGCTGACGCAGCGCGGCGCCGCGCCCAAGCAAGAACCCGACGGCTCGCCCGGTGCCGACGTCGTGGCGCTGGTCGAGTCCGTGCGCTGCCACCCCCGCGCCCTGGTGCTGCTCGCAGGCGAGCTAGCCCAGCGCGGCCTGCGCGCCATCACCGCCGACCTGGGCCCGATCCTGGCTGACCTGGACCGCCGGCACCCCGGCGACCGCGAAAACTCGCTGTACGCCAGCGTCGAGCTGTCGCTGCGCCGCCTGCCCCCCGACATCCGCGACGCACTGACGCCACTGGCCGTCTGCCACGGCGGCATCCACCTGGCCGTGCTGGCCATGCTGAGCGGACTGGAAAAAGACCGCGTGGTGAGGATCGCCGCCGCGCTGATCGCGGTCGGGCTGGGCGAGGATCTGGGCGATGGCCACCTGCGCCTGGA
>CAZVMD010000560.1:0-2812 GCA_964628555.1 uncultured Myxococcales bacterium
GAGAGAACGGATCTAAGAGCATGTCGTCGATTCGCGTTGCCCAGTTGTTCTCGACTTCTCCCGTTGGTCAGACCGTAACCGTCCAGGGCTGGGTGCGCACCCGGCGCGACAGCAAGGGCGGCTTTTCGTTCCTGGAAGTCAACGATGGCTCGGCGCTGGCCAGCGTGCAGGTGGTCGCCGAAAAGAAGCTGTCAAACTACGAGAGCGAGATCCTCAAGATCGGCGTCGGGGCCTGCGTGCGCGTGCGCGGTACTGTCGTGCAGAGCCAGGGGCAGAAGCAGGCCATCGAGCTTGCAGCGGACAGCGTCGAGGTGCTGGGCCCGGCCGATGCCACCTATCCGCTGCAGAAGAAGGGCCACAGCCTAGAGTTCCTGCGCACCATCGCGCACCTGCGGCCGCGCACCAACACGTTCGGCGCCGTGGCTCGCGTGCGCTCGGCGATGGCCTACGCCATTCACGACTATTTCCGCAGCCAGGGCTTTGTCTATCTGCACACGCCGATCATCACGGCCAGCGACTGCGAAGGGGCCGGCGCGATGTTCCGCGTCACCACCTTGGATCCCGAGAAGCCGCCGCGCAATGCGACTGGCAGCGTCGATTACGGCCAGGACTTCTTCGCCCGCACGACGAGCCTGACGGTCAGCGGCCAGCTAGAGGCCGAGGCCTACGCCATGGCGCTGGGCAAGGTCTACACCTTCGGGCCGACCTTCCGCGCCGAGAATTCGAATACCGCCCGCCACCTGGCCGAGTTTTGGATGGTCGAGCCCGAGATGGCGTTTACCGATCTCGATGGCAACGCGGCGCTGGCCGAGGACTTCCTCAAGACCGTGCTGCGGGCCGTGCTCGCCGCCTGCCCGGAAGACATGGCCTTCCTCGCTTCGCGCGCTGAGTACAACGTGCAAGAGACGCTGCAGCACATCATCGAGTCGCCGTTTGAGCGCCTGACCTACACCGACGCGGTCGCCATCCTGCAGAAGAGCGGCAAGAAGTTCGAGTACCCGGTGGCCTGGGGCCAGAGCCTGCAGACCGAGCACGAGCGCTTCCTGACCGAGGTCGAGTTCAAGCGGCCCGTCATCGTCACCGGCTATCCCAAGGCCTTTACCGCCTTTTACATGAAGGTCAACGAGGACGGAAAGACGGTGCGGGCGATGGACGTGCTGGTGCCGCGCATCGGCGAGATCATCGGCGGCAGCCAGCGCGAAGAGGACTACGACAAGCTCAAGGCGCGCATGCTCGAAGCGGGCCTCAGCCTCGCTGAGTACGAGTGGTATCTGACGCTGCGCAAGTACGGCTCGGCGCCGCACGCCGGCTTTGGCCTGGGCTTCGAGCGCCTGATCCAGTTCGCGACCGGCGTCGAGAACATCCGCGACGTCATTCCCTTCCCGCGCTATCCGCAGCACGCCGAGTTCTAAAAAAGGAAGCCGAAGCGAGGAAGCCGATAAAAAAGGAAGCCGAGGTGCGCTGTGTTTGACGGCGGCAACGTGGCCGAGTGGGCGGCCCTCCTGGTGCGCTTCATCCACCTGGTCACTGGGATCATGTGGATAGGCAGCTCGTTTTATTTCATCTGGCTCGACTCGGCCTTTGTCCCGCCCGAGCAGCCTCGCCCCAACGTCGACGGCGAGGTGTTCATGGTGCACGGCGGCTTCTACTACCAAGTCGAAAAAAAGAAGATCGCGCCCGGCAGCCTGCCCAAGACCCTGCACTGGTTTAAGTGGGAAGCGACCTTCACCTGGCTGACCGGCTTCCTGCTGCTTGTCTTGGTCTACTACCTGACCGGCGGCGTGTACCTCATCGATCCGCGCGTCTCGTCGCTGACCACCGGCCAGGCCTCGCACCTTGGCATGGCGCTAATCTTTGGTGGCTGGCTGGCCTACGACCTGCTGTGGCGCTCGCCGCTCGGGACACGGGTGCCGCTCTTGGCGTCGCTGCTGTCGATTGGCTTGGCCGGGGCGGCGGTGTGGCTGACCACCCATACGCTGTCGGGCCGCGCCGCCTACATCCACATCGGCGCGCTGTTCGGCACGCTGATGGTGCTCAACGTCTGGGTGCATATCCTGCCGGCCCAGCGCAAGATGCTGGCCCAGGCGCAGGCCGGACAGACTCCCGATTACTCGCTGGGACTCAAGGGCAAGCGGCGCTCTGTTCACAATACGTATATGACCTTCCCGGTTCTGTTCATTATGCTCTCGAATCACTTTCCCTCGACGTACAACCACCCGCAGAACTGGCTCGTTCTTATCCTTATCATCGTGGCGGGAGCGCTGTCGCGGCACGTCATGGTGACCAAGGTAGCGGCCGAGCGCTTCCTGGCCATCCCGGCCGCCGCGACCCTGTTCCTGCTGATGTACCTGACCGGTCCAGGGGCCAAGGCGGCCGAGCTTAGGAAGCTGGCGGCGGGACCTTCGGTGTCGTTTGCTAGCGTGCGCGGCATTCTGGCCGAGCGCTGCTTGCCCTGTCACTCGGAGCACCCGACCGACGACATCTTCAAGGTCGCGCCGAATGGGGCGATGTTCGACACGCCGGCCCGAGTGGCGCAGAGCGCGGCGAAGATCCACGAGCGGGTGTACGTGCTGCGCAACATGCCGCTTGCCAACAAGACCCACCTGACCGACGACGAGCGGACGCTGATCGGCCGCTGGTTCGCGCAGGGTGCCAAGACGGCTGACTAGGCGAGGGCGCTCGGGCTGGGGCGCCGGACCGGGCGCGCGACCGGGCACCGGCTGGCTGGCGGCTGGCCGCAGCGTCGCTGCGGGGGCGGCCCTGGTCGCAGCGCGTCATCGCACCCAGCGGCACACCGGCCGCATCCGCGCCT
>CAZVMD010000561.1:0-2806 GCA_964628555.1 uncultured Myxococcales bacterium
ACGGACATAAACGGCGACGGTGCCCCCGATCTGGTCGTCTCGGCGAGCCCGGGGATTAGGGTACTTCTTGGAGACGGGCATGGCGGCTTTGGGGCCGAGCTGTCCATCTCGCTGGCACTGACACCGCAGGCCTTGGCGGTCAGCGACTACAACTTGGATGGTCGGCCGGATCTCCTCAGCGTGACTCCGGATTTTGTGTACCTGCTAGAGAATCTGTCGCGCTAGGGGCAGACGATGGCCGGCCAGGCGGACTGCCGGGCTCGTGCCTCTGTCACCGTGATCTGCGGCCCAGTCTGTGCTTCAACCCAGGATCGAATCTAGGAGGTGGGTATGCGCGCTTTGTTGCTCTATCTGTGTCTGTTGCCGCTCTGCTGGGCTTGCTCAAGCGACGGCAGCGGATGGAGCGCTCCGACTGCGGCTTGCAGCGACTCCTGCGAGCCTGCCGCCGACCCAGACTCGCCCCTTCTGCAGGGGCTGTCCTTCTCGCTCGGGCGCCTGAGCCCGGGGTTTTCTTCGCAGACGCTGGACTACGCGCTGCTCGTGACCAAGCGACCCAGCAGCGTACAGCTGTCGGTCACGGCCCTCTCGCCGGACGCGCAGATTTGGTTCAACGAGGTTCCTGTGGGCACGGGTCGCGCTGTCGGCCCGATCCCACTGGGCAGTGAACCCAGCGTCGTCAGCGTCCGGGTACAGGCCCCGGGGGGGCGGGTCGCGGTCTACACCATCGCAGCCCTGTCGGTTGCCACCGCGGCCTATCTCAAGCCATCGAACACCCACGCCGATGAGGCCTTCGGCTACAGCATGTCCTGGTCCGGCGACACGCTGGCGGTGGGGGCTCCCGGCGAGTCTGGTCTGTCGTCGGGAATCGATGGCAACCAGAGCAGCCTGCTCCCTGGCTCGCAGCGCGGGGCGGTGTACATCTTTCGCCGCAGCGGCAGCCGCTGGTCGCAGGAGGCCTACATCAAAGCCTCAAACCCCGGCGACGGGGACCGCTTCGGCAGCAGCGTCGCACTCAGAGGTGAGCGCTTGCTGGTGGGGGCGCCGGGGGAAGACAGCAGCGCGACCGGAATAGACGGCCTGCAGAGTGACAACAGCGCCGCCGACAGCGGAGCCGCCTATGTCTTTCTGCGCCGCGACGGCCGCTGGGCCCAGGAGGCGTATCTTAAGGCCTCGAACACCGAGGCGGGCGACGGCTTTGGCAGCGCCGTGGCGCTCTCTGACACCTGCATCGCCGTCGGAGCCCCGGGGGAGGACAGCTCGGCCCGCGGCAGCCAGGGCGATCAGAGCGACAACCGTGCACCGAATAGTGGCGCAGTTTATGTATATGAATTTAACGGACAATCCTGGTCGCAGGTGTCTTATCTAAAGGCGTCAAATACCGACCCTGATGATGCATTTGGTTCGAGCTTGGCCGTAGCAGAAAATGCAACTATCGTGGGCTCTCCATATGAGGATAGCGCATCACGTGGGATCGATGCTGACCAGGCAAGCAACGGCGCCAGCAATAGTGGTGCGGTTTATGTCTTCGAAAGAAGTAACTCTTCGTGGGAGCAAACCACATATATAAAATCTTCAAATGCAGATATCAATGATGAGTTCGGCAGCAGCCTGGCGCTGTCCGGCGACGGCTTGGCCGTTGGAGCGCCCGGCGAGACCCCCGAGGCGTTTGGCTTTGCCATAAATAGCGGCGCCGTCTATGTATTTCGTCGTGCCGGCCCAGCTTGGCGCGAGGAGGCTCTCCTGCGAGCCGCATTCTTCGACCAGGGCGACCGCTTTGGCGGCAGTGTCGCCCTTGCGCAAGACACCCTGCTGGTGGGCGCGGTCGGCGAGGATGGCGCCGGGACCAACTTAAGCGGGCAGTGGGCAACCAACAGTGCCAGGGACAGCGGGGCCGTTTACCGCTTGCGTAAATATGCCAATGGCTGGCAGCAAGACTTCTATTTAAAAGCCACAAATGCTACCTCTGACGATGCCTTTGGTACCAGTGTCGCGTTATCGGAAAATGGGGCAGTGGACGAGCTAGTGGTCGGCGCCCCCTACGAGAACGGCATGGCGACAGGAATAAACGCAACCGGCGCGTATTACGGCTTTCGTCGTTATGGTGCTGTTTATGTATATTAGACAGGGCCCGCTGGGGTACAGCAACGGCCGCGGGCAACGGTGGGCAGTCTCCGGCTCCAGCCTCGCCTATCGCTCATGAAAGGAATGCCGAGCGGCTGACGAGCACTGCCGGGCTGCGATGGCGTCCGCTGCCTTCGCCGTCCCGCGCGTCTGCCCGCACAGCCGGCGCGGCCTGCACGCGACCCTGGCCAGCGAAGACGGCACCTCCGGCGAAGCCGTCGCCCGCGCCCTCGGCCACACGTCATTCGACATCACCGCCAAGCACTACGCCCAAGCCGACAGCGTCGAAAACGCCCGCCTCACCGGCGCCTGCTAGCTGCTCGCTCCACAACCCGCCCCGCCCGCGAGCGCCCGCCTCTCCCTGCTCCTCGCCCAGCCCCCCCAGAAGAGCCCCAAGCCCTGCGCGATCACCGGTAAGCAAAGTCGCCCTCCGTCACACAGCCCCCCAAATCCCTTGGTCCGCACCGTGTCCTAGCCCGCCGGCCTGGAGCGGCTCGGGGCGTCTGCGCCGCGACTCGCGCTGTACCTGCACAGCATGGCCAACGCGCTCTAGGTGCCGCTCGCGAAGATTATGTTCGGGCTCGCCACGCCAGAGAGTATCGTGGCGCAGCTTCGGAGGTGAACATGCGGCTTCGTTTTCTGGGTGCTGCGCAGGAGGTGACTGGGTCGCTCCTGCTGGTTGAGG
>CAZVMD010000562.1:0-2805 GCA_964628555.1 uncultured Myxococcales bacterium
CGGCGGCTGCACGGCTGGGGGCCCCGCGGCCGCAGGCTCTGGGCTGCTGGGGCGGCGACAGAGCCTGGAAGGGCTGGGGTGGGTGGCTGGTTTGCTGGGTTTTGGGCCTGCTGATAGGGCCGGGCTGTCTGCCCGGTTATGTCCGCATTGCGCTGCAGCCAGCTGAAGACAGCAACGGCGGGCGGCCGCTGCGTGTGCTGGTGCGCAGCGTCGATGAGCAGCAGTTCCGGGCCGAGTCGTACGCCAGCGTGGCGGCCCTGGTGATCAAGCCGGATGCCAGCGTGCAGCGGTCGCTGATCATCGAGCCGAGCCAGCGGGGCTCGCGGGTCCTGTGGGTCAAGAGCAAGAAGAGTAGTCCGCTAGGACTTTACTTTTTCTACAGCGCGCCGACGGCAAGCTGGAAGGTCTGGCTGCAGCCGGATCTGCCCTGGCGCATCACCGTCCCGCTGGGCCGCTGGGGCGTCGATGCCGAGCGGGTGCGGGAGTGTCGAGTCTTTAGGAACTAGCGGCGGCGGGTCTTGGACCGCAGCGGGTACACGTCCGAAAGGAGTCGCAGTTGTCATTTACGATCGAAGAAGTCCGCCAGGTCCTGCGACCAACCGGGGACGGGATTCTGCGTCAGCGCGGCTGGCTGCAGGCCAGCCTGGCCGATCCGGCCGGCTTTGCCACGGCTCTGTTTCGCGATGCAGCGACCCACGCCGAGAGTCCGCCCAAGAGTCAGCTCGGCACTGGCTATGACCTCTTTTACGATGCGGTGGTGCGGCACGCGCTCGGGCCGGCCGCCGAGCGTCCTTGCCTGCTGTACCTCGCGGACGGGCCAGCGGTGGATCCGGCGCGCTCGCTGCACGCGCTGACCTATTCCCAGCTCTACGACGCGGCCTGCGTCCTGGCTGACGCCTGGCAGCAGCGCGGGGCCGGCATCGGCGAGAGCATCTGCATTCTGTATCCACTGGGGCCCGAGCTCCTGGTTGCGCTGTGCGCAGCGCTCAAGCTGGGCCTGGTGATCTCGGTGCTGCCGCCCCTGGGCAGTGACTTTTTGGGCAAGCGCCTGCGGGCCATGCAGCCACGGCACCTGGTGACAGCGCGGCGCTATCTGCCGCTGCTGCGCGAGTCAGTGCGGGCGGGGGCGGTGCCGCTGGAGGATGCCATCCTGCCCGCGCCGGCCAGCCGGGGCGAGCAGCTAGCGGTCGCCGTGGCGGCAGCGGCTGAGCTACGGGATGGGGTTCGACAAGGCACTGGGGTCTCGCATACCTACCCGCCGCGCTCCGCCGCGCTGCTGCTCTTTTCACCGCTGCGCGATCCCGCCTGGGTACCCCAGTCGGTGGCAGCACAAGCGGTGTATCTGGGAGCGCTGGATGACGGGCTGCTCCTGGGACTTCATCACGGCCCCTTTTCGCTCGCGGCTCCCGAGCATGCCTTCCTGCAGTACCAGCCCATGCTGCTCCTCACCACGCTGCTGCACGGTGCGACCTTCCTGCACCTGTCGGCGTCGGCCCTGGCCGAGCTACCGCAGCGGACGCGATCGGTGCCCACCATCGACGTGCTGCTGCTGACGTCGCGGCTGCGAGACAGCTGGCTGGCAAACCGGGGCCGACCGCTGCATGAGGTGCGCGGCTGCGTGAGCCAGGTGTGTGAAGCGCAAGACGACTTTCTGTGGCAGGGGTTTATCGATCAGGCGCGGCTGCGCGGGACTCCTTTTTGGTCATGGCACTACGATGCCAGCTGCGCCGGGGCGCTGCTGTTCTCGCTGCGCAAGAGTGGACAGCCCTCGCCGCTCCTGTATCCGGCGCCGGGTCGGCCGTTCCTGCTGGGCGACCCACGAATCGACGATGCCCCGGCCCAGGGACCGCACGGCATCCTGCGCCCGCTGCCTGGGGCTTGTGGCCTGCTGCTCTATGAACATGCCGGGGGCTATCTGTACGGCGGGACGCGCTTCCCTTCGCGGGCCGGGACCTCGCACGCCCGCGATGAGGTCGAAGCGGTGGCGGCGGCGCTGCCGTACGTCGCTGGGGCGGCCATGGTTCCCGACCCCAGTGATCGCGGCACGGCTACGCTCTTGGTCTTTGTCGGCCCGCACCTGCGCCTCAAGTCCAAGGAGTACTTCTTGAAGCTGGAGCAGCAGATCCGGGAGCGGCTGCGCAGCCGACTGGGTGTCGAGTATGTGCCAACCCAGGTGCAGGTGCTGGCCTGCTTGCCGCGCCGCAACGCCAAAGGGATTCAGCTCGGCTGGTGCGAGCAGCAGCTGCGCAGCGGTCAGCTGGCGCGGCGGGCGGGCGACCCTGTGCTGAGCCTCATCGACGAGCTGAGCTTCGCCTGTCACCGCGTCGCGACGCCCATCGGTCGCATCGCCTTGCTGCGCCAAAAGATCAAGAAATAGGAGTCTGCCATGCCAACCCCCGTCTGCGGCGGAGCCAAGATGAGCTGTTCCTGCGGCCAGGGTGAGTCCGCGCTGTACGTTCGCGAAAAAGGAGCCGGCAGCAGCCGCGAGCAGTCACTAGCCACCGTCGATGACTATCTGCCCATGGTCAACATTCCACCTTTTTTCGCGTGTACGGCAGCCGCCAATCCCCAAGCGGCGAATCCCAGCGGACAGAAGCCGTGTACGCCCCGCTTTTCCGCCCCCTGGTCCGAGGAGGTCGAGTTTGTGACCCTGCACGGCCAGGCCCTGCTGGAGCAGCGCGCTACGTTAGCCTGCGACTACGGGGGCACGATCCGCTTGCTTGACGCGGCACAGCAGACGGTGGCGATGGACGACAGCATGCTCAAAGGCGCGGTGGGCGCCATGGCCAGAGCCGCGATGCGACC
>CAZVMD010000563.1:0-2803 GCA_964628555.1 uncultured Myxococcales bacterium
CCCCGCCTAGATCCCAGGGCTGGGTGGATGCACGAGGCGGACGAGCGGGCGGAGGCGGCTGGAGATGTGGACCTGGTTCCGGCTGTCGACGATGATGGCGCCGGCATCGGCGATCGACTCGATGAGGGCCAGGCCGCGCTGGACGCCGAGGATCAGGATGGCGTCGTCGAGCCCGTCGGCGGTGGTGGCGTCTTTGGCGTAGACGGTGACCGAGCGGGCGGCGCGGGCCGGATAGCCGGTGCGCGGATCGAGGATGTGGTGATAGCGCTTCTGGTCTTTGGGGTAGATAAACGCCCGCTCGTAGTCGCCGGCAGTTGAGAAGGCGTGGTCGATGATCGGGCAGACGGCGAAGTAGTCCTGCGGGTCGGGGCTGCGCGGATCGCGGACGCCGGCCATAAACGGCTGCCCGCTCTTGCTGCCGAAGATCATCAGGTCGCCGCCGGCCTGCACCAGGCCATTGTGTAAGCCAGCCCGCTTGAGCACGGCGACCGCAGCATCGACGGCGTAGCCCTTGCCGATGCCGCCGAGGTTGATGGCCATGCCGGGCTTGCCCAGGCGCACGCTGCGCTTTTCTCGATCGGCTTCGATCAGGCGCCAGTTGATGAGCGGCAGGCGGCGCCGTAGCTCGACCGGATCGGGCAGGCTCGGGGTCAGATCATCGTCGAAGCGCCACAGGCCTTTGAGGGCGTAGAACGAGATGTCAAAGGCCCCCTGTGACAGCCGAGCAAAGTGCAGCGAGCGCTCGATGACGTCGAAGACCTCGGGCGAGACGGGCACGGCGGCGTGGCCGGCGGCGGCGTTGATGCGCGACACCTCGCTGTCTGGCCGCCAGGTGGTCATCAGCCCCTCTAGGCGACGGATCTCGGCGAAGGCGCGCTCGATATGGCCGCTGACCTCGGCTTCTTTGGCGGCGCTGCGGCTCGACTCGGGCTCGTCGATGTAGACGCGAATCTGGACGAAGGTGCCCATCGCCGTGCCGCTGCGCGAGACGTAGTAGCCAGGCGCTGGCGCGGCGGTGGCCGGGGCTTGGGCCGTCGCCCCAGCTGCGGTGACTGGGGCTGGCGACTGGGCATGGCCGGGGGGCGCCGCCGCGCTGACCAGCGCCAGGGCGAAGAGCAGGTGGGGGAGGGGATGGAGAGGCCGCCGCACGCCGCGTTATCCTGGGGGCCGACTGCAGCCGGCGTTGGGCATGTGGGCCAGGTCATTGCCCGACTTGCACTGACCATAGGGGCGCGAGGCGCCGTCGTCGTTGACGCGCAGCCACAGGTCGTAGGGACCCAGCGTCGGATCCAGCCACTCGCAGAAGATGGTCTGGCAGGCCCCGACCTTGACCTCGGCGGTGGTGCGGGCGGTGCAGATCTTCATCGCGCCGGGCTTGCGCGGATCGCCCAGATAGAACGTGCTGGGCATGCCCGCCGGCAGCCCAGCGGTGCCGCGGTTGCAGACGCTGCCCGACGGGCGATAGACCTTGAGGCAGTCGCCAGAGTCAGGCGCGATGCCAATCTTGCCGGTCGCGTCACCAAGCGGCGTGCGGCTGCCGGCGATCGCTCCCTGCACGTTCTGGCGATAGTTGTTGTAGGTGAGGAAGTTGCTCGCCTCGACCGCCGGGATGCTGCCGTCGTCGGCGATGTTAGTGATGTGATAGCTGTGCTGGTTCCAGATGCGGCGCGACGGCATCCAGCGATCCATGGGGTCTTTGTAGACCTTGATGCCCTGGGTCGGGGGGCCGTGCGGCATGCCCAGCTCGCTGGCCGAGATCGCGCCGCGGCAGTTGTCGCCCTGCACGCTGTCGCTGGGCACGACGATGTCCGCGTGACCATCGCCGTCGGTGTCAGCGATGACCGGCATTTCCAGGTCGGTGCCCGAGGACACCGGGGCGGCAAACAGCTTCTTGCCATCCGGGCCGCTGTAGACGCGCAGCCAGCACTCGTCGCGATAGACGACCTCGGCCACTTTATCGCCGTTGAAGTCAAACACCGACGAGCCCGTCGAGCCCGACGAGCTATCCTGGGTCCGCGACTGCCACAACACCCCGGCATCGCTGCCCTTGCACTTGGCCGGCTTGGGCGAGGCCAGGCAGTCGGGGCTGTAGACGTAGTAGTTGTTGGCGCTGGCCGTGGCGAACTCAGGGCGACCATCGCCGTCAAAGTCAGCGACGGTAGGCGCGCCCCCCCAGCCGTTGGCGGCGCCGGTCAGCGGCATGATGAAGCGGTCGTTGAAGTAGTCGATGATCGAGACCTTCTGGCTGCCGCTCTGCGACGAGACCATGACGATATCGGGGTGGCTGTCGCCGTTGAAGTCGCCGATGGCGGGATAGCCGCCGGGCACGCTGCGCAGCGTCGTCTTGCTCTTGTCGCTGCCGGTCAGGCCGTCAAAGACCCGGCTGCCGCTGATCACCTCTAGCTTGCCGTCGCCGTCGAGATCCTCGGCGAGCGCGATGATGCCCCAGGTGCCGCCGGCCGCGCTCTGCGTCCACAGCACGTCGATCTTGGGCGTGGTACCGCCGGTGTAGCGGCTGACCTGGGCCCCGGTGATGATCTCGGGCGGGCCGACGCCATCGACGTTGGCGATGGCTGGCGGGAAGTCCTGCGTGCACGAGCCGGTGGCGGGCGTGGCGATGCTGGCCTTGAGGTTGCCCTGGTAGTCGTAGACCGTGACGCCGGGGGCCAGCGCGACGATCTCGGGCTTGCCATCGCCGTCGAGATCGCCAGCCGCGATGTGGGTGCAGCCGCTGATGGCGGTGGTCTTGTCGAACTTGACGCTGCAGTCGGCGCCGGACATGGCGATAAGGTGCGTCGGGCCG
>CAZVMD010000564.1:0-2782 GCA_964628555.1 uncultured Myxococcales bacterium
TTGACCGCCCGCATGACCCCCTGCCGCGTTCAAATTACCAATCCTGCCGACGGTGGATTTTTCTACTGGCTGTTTAAGTACACGCTGTTCGCGCTGCTCGGCATCGTGCTCCTCCTCGGACATGCCCTGCTGGGGCTGTACATCTACTTCGCACGCAGTGTGCCGACGCTGCCCGACCTGGCGACCTATGCCCAGCACGCGCCCGGCATCACCAGCATCTACGCCGGCGACAACACCCTGCTCGCCGAGCTAGCCAGCGAGCGGCGTGAGGTGGTGCCGCTGGAGCGCATCCCGCAGACGCTGCTCGACGCGGTCATCGCCACCGAGGATCGCCGCTTCTACGAGCACCGCGGCCTGGATGTGCGCGGCCTGGTGCGGGCCCTGCGCGAGAACGTCCGCCACGGCCGGATTTCACAGGGCGGCTCGACGATCACGCAGCAGGTGGCCAAGGCCTTCCTCTCGCCGGAGCGCTCGTTTACCCGCAAGCTGCGCGAGGCCATCCTGGCCCGTCGGCTAGAGGCGCGCTTCTCCAAGCGCGAGATCCTGGCCCTGTACTTAAACCACATCTTCCTCGGCCACGGCAGCTTCGGCGTGCAGGCGGCGTCGCGACGCTATTTCGACAAGAACGTGTGGGAGCTTGCTCTGCCGGAGCTCGCGCTGCTCGCCGGACTGGCCAAGGCGCCGACCCGCTACTCGCCGATTGACCATCCGCTGTCGGCGCAGGCGCGGCGCGACAAGGTGCTGCGCAACATGGTCGAGTGCGGCATGGTGCCGGCGGCGCAGGCCGAGGCGCTGTACGGTCAGCCGATCGCGCTCAAGCCGCGGCGCGACACCTCGCGCGATATCGCGCCCTACTTCGTCGACCACGTGCGGCGCGAGCTGCTCAAGCAGTTCGGTCAGCAGGCGGTGTACGAGGGCGGCTATCGCATCGAGACCACGGTGCTGCCGCATCTGGATGTGCTGGCCGCCGACAACGTCAACCACGCGACGCGTCAGCTGGACAAGCGCCAGGGCTATCGCGGTCCCGAGGCGCGCCTTGATCCCGACGCGCAGAAGCTGTTTCTGGCCCGCGCCAGCGCGCGCTACGCCGGCCCGCTGCAGGAAGAGACGCTCTATCTGGCGCTGGTGACCGCTGTGCGCTCGGGCGGGGCGACGGTGCAGGTGGGACCCCATACGCTGGAGCTACCGCTCCTCAACATGCTCTGGGCGTCGCGCTACACCCCCGGCGATCCGACGAATGATCGCTTCATTCGCTCGGCGGGCGAGGCGCTGCGACCGGGCGATGTCGTCTGGGTCAAGCTGGCCCAGCGCAGCCACATCCCCCGCTTCTCGGAGTTCAACTACGTCCCGCTGGTCACCAAGCCGCTTGAGCCTATCGCCCAAGCAGCCAAGACTGGCGAGGGCTTTGCCGATGGCAGCGGCAAGCTCGGCAGCCCAGCCGGCCCGGCCACCCCAGGCGGTCAGACGGCCGTCGCCAGCGCCGCCAAGCCAGCCGCTCCCGCCCCTGCTCCGGTCGCCAGCAAGCCGGTCACGGTCGCGGCGGCCGACCCAGGGAAGCGCCCCGGCAGCCGATCGAGTAGCCGCCGTCGGGGGGGCAGCACAGCAGGGGCTGGCACGTCGCGCAGCGGCGGGACCTCGACCGCTCGCGGACCGCGCAGCCCAGGCTCGCGTCGCACACCGGGCGGTCCCGGCAGCACGACGCCAGGCGGCACCGGGCCCGGCCACGATGGACCAGCGACGCAGATGGCGCAGCGCGATCCGGGGCCACCGACCGGCACACGCTTCGTACCGGGCACCGGCGTGCAGGTGATCATCGACGGCAGCGGCGTGCGCCTGGCCGCCCAGCCGCCGGCTCCCGGCAAGCGCATCGAGGTCGGCGAGGCAGTCTGGGTGCCCGAGCAGACCCGCAAGCCACTTCCCTCCCCACTTAAAGAAGTGGTTCTAGAACAGGCGCCGCGACCGCAGGGCGCGATCTACAGCTTCGATCTGCACTCGGGCTATGTGCTGTCGATGGCCGGCGGCAACGACTACGACCGCTCGGAGTTTAACCGCGCTGTGCAGGCTTGCCGGCAGCCGGGCAGCGCCTACAAGCCGGTGTACTACTCGCTGGCGCTGGACCGTGGCTACAGCTACGACACGATCTGGAACGATCGCGTGCGCACCGAGATCGATCCGGTGACCGGCGAGGAGTGGATTCCCCAGAACATCGACGGCACCTACGGCCAGACCGTGAACCTAGAGCGGGCGCTGGTGTGGTCGAAGAACCCGCCGGCGCTGGAGATCTTCAAGACCCTGGGCAAAAAGGATGTCGCCAGCTGGGCCCGCCGCCTCGGCTTCACCACGCCGATCCACGCCGACGACGCGCTGGCGCTCGGCGCCTCGTGCGTGCGCGTCGACGAGATCTCGCGGGCCTTCGCGCTGTTCGCCACCGGCGGACGCCCGACCGAAAACATCAGCGTCAAGCGGGTTATCGATCGCGGCGGGCGCGTGCTGTACGACGCCAGCGCCTGGGACGACCCGATGCTGGATGGCCGCAGCCGTCTCGACCGCCTGATCGCCACCGCCGGTCGCCAGCGTCGCCCGGTGATCGCGCCGCGCACCGCCTACCTGATGGACACGCTGCTGCGCCGGGTCGTCAGCCAAGGCCACAGCAAGCCGATCCGCGATGCCAAGCTGATCGCGGCCGGCAAGACCGGCACCTCCAGCCGCACCTCCGATGTCTGGTTTGTCGGCCACACCTCGCGCTGGATGACCACCGCCTGGGTCGGCGACGACACCTACG
>CAZVMD010000565.1:0-2766 GCA_964628555.1 uncultured Myxococcales bacterium
GGGGACCCCCGCATACATGTCTCCGGAGCAGCTGCGGGGGGGGGAGGTGGATGCGTTGAGTGATCAGTTTGGGTTTTGTGTGGCGCTCTATGAGGGGCTGTGTCGGGAGCGGCCGTTTGTTGGGGCGACGCTGGCGGAGCTCTTGCGCGCCATTGAGGCGGGGGGGCGGCGCGGGGCGGGGGAGGCGAGCGTGCCGGCTTGGCTGCGGCGGGTGCTGTGGCGCGGGCTGAGTGCGTCGCCGGAGGAGCGCTGGCCGTCGATGGATGGGCTGCTGGCGGCGCTGGAAAGTGGGCTGGTGGGGCGGGGCTGGCAGTGGCTGGCTTTGGGGGCGGCGCTGACGCTGCCGCTTGTAGCCTTTGGGGCGACGCGGCGGCCGCCGGTTGAGAAGCCGTGTCAGGGAGCGGCGGCGCAGCTGGCTGAGGTCTGGGATGACGGGCCGCGGCGGGCGCTGCGACAGGCGTTCGCGGCGACGGGGGTAAGCTACGCCGAGGATGCCTGGGAGCGCGTAGTGCGCGGTCTGGATGCCTATGGTCAGGCGTGGACGCAGCAGCACACGCAGGCCTGCGAGGCGACGCGGCTGCGCGGCGAGCAGTCGAGCGAGCTCCTCGATCTGCGGATGCACTGCTTGGAGAAGCAGCGGCAGGAGCTGGGGGCTCTGGTTGGGGTGCTGGCCCATGCCGACGCAGGGGTCGTCGGGCGTGCGGTGTCGGCGGTGCCGCTGCCGGCCAAGCTGCGGCTGTGTGCCGATACGCGGGAGCTACTGCAGCCGGCGCAGAGACCGGCTGACCCGGGTGCGCGGGCGCGCATCGCGACGCTTGAAAAGCAGCTGGCCGGCCTGCGGGCGCAGCAGCTGGCAGGGCAGTATCACGCGGCCTTGTCAGCAGCCAAGCTGGCGGTGACGGACGCGCAGAGCGTCGGCTATGCGCCCCTGCGTGCCGAGGCTGAGTTGCTGCTTGGCGATCTGCAGCAGACGCTGGGAGAGCACGCCGCGGCCGAGACTTCGTACTACCAGGCGCTGTGGTCGGCCGAAGCGGGGCACCGCGATCGCGTCGCTGCCCAGGCCTGGACGCGCCTGGCTTACGTCGTCGGCTACGGTCAAGAGCGCGTCGCCGAATCGCAGCGCTTGCTCCAGCATGCGGAGGCCGCTCTGCAGCGCTTGGGCGATGATCCGATCGAGCGGGCTGGGCTTTCTAGCACGACGGGCAGCCTGGCCTACGCCCAGGGCAGATATCGCGAGGCGCAGCAAAAGTTCGAGAGCAGCTTGACCCTGCTGCAGGGGGCGCTGGGGGCCGACAGCCTGGATGCCAGCGAGGTCATGCATCGCCTGGCCTTGGTGTGCGAGCCACTGGGCGAGTGGGCCGAGGCGCTGACCTATGAGCGGCAGGCGCTGGCGATCTTGGAGAAGCGCTTTGGGCCAGAGCATCCAGCGACGGCAGACAGCCAGCGGCGCTTGGCCCAGCATCTGTTCTACAACGAGTACTACGAGGAGGGCTTGGAGCTGGCGCAGAAGGCCCTAGCGACGTACGAGCGCAGTCGCCCGCTGGATGATGATCATCTGGCTACGGCGCTGCTCGGGGTGGTGGAGATCTTGCTTGAGATGCAGCGGGGTCGCGAGGCGCTGCCGCTGGCCACGCGGGCGCTGGCGATTCGCAAGGGGCGTCGGGATCCTGGGCACAGCGACGTCGCCGAGGCGCACTCGCGGCTGGCCATTGCGCTGCTGCAGAGCGGCCAGGCGGCAGCGGCGCGAAGCGAGGGGCAGCTCGCTCACGACATCCTGCTGCGCACCCTGGGGCCGACGCATGTGAAGTACGCTTGGGCGCTCGATGATCTGGGCCAGATCTACGCTAGCCTGGGTGATCCGCGACGAGCGCTGCAGGCCCATCGCGACAGCCTGCGAGCGCTTACCGGGAGCCAAGTCACCGATGTCTGGAGCCTGGAGAAGGCCCGCATTGCCGTCGGACGCAGCGAGCTCCGGTCCGGCGCTACCCAGGCTGGGCTTGCGACGCTAGAGCTGGCGCTGGAGAACCTGGAGCGCGATGACCCGACGGCGATCTTACTTGCCGATGCCTACTTCGGGGTGGCGGCCGCGCTGTTCAGTCTGCAGCGTGAGCCGGTCCGCGTGCTAAGCCTGGGGCGGCAGGCGCTCAAGATTTATCGTCGACAGCCGCTGGCCCGTGCTAGCCAGATTGCCGCGGTCGAGCGACTGCTTGCAGAGGCGGAGGGCGGGGCCGGGCCGCGCGCGGCGAGCAAGCTGCCTTAGGGCGGCGCCAGCGCGAGCGCTCTTTATGGGCGTGGGGTGGTGTCGCCGCCGAGCCAGCGCTCGATGCTCAGCTCAAGCTGGCTGCGTACCAGGCGCATGACGCTGTCGATCTGCGAGGGCGGCAGGCCCAGACGCTCGACGAGGCGGGCATGGGTGTTGGTGGCCAGAAGCTCGCAGCAGCGGGCAATGCGGCGCGCCACAGTCGAGCGATGGATGCCCTTCATGGCGGCGAGCTCGTCGATGGTCAGGCCGTCGAGATGATGCCAGCGGAGCAGGTTGCGCTCGGCAGCCGACAGGGCGGCGAACGACTCGCGGAAAGCGCTCTTGACCTGGTCGCGGTAGCGCTCGATCAGCAAGCGCACCTCGGGCTCTGGCTCGATGGTCAGGGTCTGTAGCGCATCCTCATCGCTGGGCAGTGGCTTGCCGCGCTGGCGCAGGAGGTCAATCGCCAGGCGCACGGCAGCGACGCGCACCCAGCCGACCAGCGAGCCACGCCCGGCATAGTC
>CAZVMD010000566.1:0-2744 GCA_964628555.1 uncultured Myxococcales bacterium
ACGGCGCTTGCGACGCTCGCCGGCCCGGTGGCGACCCGAGCGACGCTGGCAGCGCTCGGCGGCGGCGCGCTGACGGCCGGCGGACTCGGTATCACCGGCGGGTATTGGGCACTTGGCCTGCTCGTCGCAGGACCGGCATTGATCATGGGCGGGACTCTGGCAGAGGCCAAGGCACGGCAGAATCTGGCTGCCGCCCGAACCTATTACGCCGAGGCATGCCGCGTCGGTGCGGAGATCGACCAAAAGACGAGCGCCATCACGGGAGTCGGTGAAGTCGCGGCGCAGTATGTTTTCTGCCTCGATGCCTTGGAACAACGGGCGAACCGCGTGCTGAACAATCTGGCTCGCCTCATCGCGCAGGCTGGCACAGACTACCGAGCCTATACTCCACAACAGCGACAGCACTTCCGCGTGGCCGTCGAGTTCAGCCGCGCCGTGAAGTCAGTGCTCGATCTGCCGCTCGTGGGGCAGGCGGATGGCTCTACCGAGGTCGCGTCGGAGGCATTGGTTGCGCTTCGCCGTCTGTCGGGCGTGGAAGCCTAACCATGTCTGACCAGCGAAAGCCGTCTGCGGAGTCGGGTTTCCGCCTAGCCGGGGCACTCTATGGCGCGGAGCAGGCTGCCTTGCAGGCCGCTGGCGCCGATGTCATGCGCCAAGGGATGCGACAGTTTCTCGACGCGGCTCAGCGTCTGACGGCTGTCCCCGTAGCGATCAAGAAGGGCAATCTTTTTGAGTACCTGGAGGCGGCCAAGTTCAACTACGACGCGGCCCGAAAGGGCTCCAGCCTGGTCGCGGAAGTGAGCGCCGCGCTGGGAGATCCCACGGCGCCTGCCGACATCGTGCTTCGGCGTCCAGGCGGGGCTGGCATCCCCGTGCAGGCCAAGGTTTCCGAGAGCAGTACGCAGGCGGCGCGAATGTTGGCCAATCCCAAGTACGACGGCATGGTCAAGCTGGTCCCGCGGGACAAGGCCCCTCGGGTCAAAGCCTACTCAGCGGGGCTCGCCAAGAGAACTGGTCAGCGCGGAGAGGCAATCTCGACGCAGTATGCCGACACGGCGGTCAATGTTCGCGGGGAGCTGGCTCTCGACGATGTGCGCTCGGGCGGAACCGACCTGAGCGAAGCCATCGAGGCCACTGAGGGGCCTCGTCGTTATGCTCTCAAGTTATCGGCTGGCGCCATCGCGAGCGAAGCCGTGACCGCGGGCGCTCACGCGGCCGTGGCCAGCGGCCTGCTGCGCGGCGCGATCGAGCTGGCCAAGGTTGGCTTTGCCGGTCCCGCAGCTATGGGTGGTGCGCCGAGTGCCTTTGCCGTGGTGGCCCGCGGGAGCGTGCAGTCAGCGCTCCACGGTGGGGCGACGGCGACTTTGGCGACGACGATGCGTCATGCCACCCGGCTGCCGGGCCTCGCCAAAGCCAATGTCTCGACGGCAATGGCCGCCGGGCTGATCGATGCCGGAGCCGCTGTCTATTCGTTCGTCAAAGGCGAGCTGACGCCGGAGGAGCTTGGACATCGGCTCGGCCAGAACGGCTGCGGCACGCTTTCCGGGCTCTACGGCGGCATGGTGTCGGGCGCTGCGCTCGGGCCGGTGGGGGTGCTCCTTGGCTCGCTCGCCGGTTATTTGATCGCGACCAATACATACCAGTCGTGCATGGCGATTCTGGAGCGAGCACGGCTTGCAGAGGAAGAGTCGCGCCGCGCCGTCGCTCTGCTCCAAGCGGCGCGACGGAAGCTCGAAGAAGAAAAGGACGAGTTTGAGCAGAGCTGGCGCTCGCTTCTCTCCGAGCGCGGCGAATTCTTCCGCGCCAGCCTCGCAAGCATTGACGATGGGCTTTCCCAGGGCGATCCCGAAGCGACCTTGGCGGGCCTGTCCGAGTTCATGGGTGTCTGCGGCTTCACCTTGGGGTTCTCCGACTTCGAGAGCTTCGACAACTTCATGTGCGCGACGGATGACCCCATCGTCCTGTGAGCGGGAGCCATCCCCGCGCTACGACGGCCTCGACAGTCGGGCGACTGCGCTTACCGGCGACGTTGAGAAGCTGCGGCCAGGCTGAGCGCCAACCCCAAGAGGCCGAATGCCACTGCCTCAGGGGGCACTGCCGGCCGCAGGAGGGCCAGGGCGGCGAGCGGCAGGAGATTCGGCGTAGGCTCCGGGGCTGCCGGAACCCATTGCGCCTGCACCGGATAGGCTGGCACCGCGCGCTGCCAGGCTGGCACGATCGCGACGGGAATGGGCTGCTGCGGGGTCAGCGCCCACGTCAAGTGCGAACGGAGCCGCTCGTCCTCCTGGTAGATGGGATCGCGGCTTCGCTCATGATGCGCCGAGCAGTCCCGGCAGGTGTGCGCGACTTCGACGAGCCGGCCGTAGATATCGAAGGCGTAGTGTCTGGCCTCGTGGCTGAGTGTGATCGCCAGCTCGACGAGCGCTGAGGACTCAGGCGGGCTCGTGAGCACGATCCAGCGGCCATGCGGCCCGGCGGTGCAAGCGATGGCATTCGTCCCACAGCCATCGCCGCCCATGTACTTAACACCCTCAATGACCCCAAGAACATGCGCGTGGTGTGCGGGGGCATGGCAGCGCAGAACTTCCAGTGCCCGCTCGATCTGCCACTGGCCGTGATGTGAGATGTTCCAATACCGCAGGCTGCCCATTGCTGCTGCTCCGAAAAGAAACAGTATACCGCGATCCTCTGCACAGGGACAGCCCCGCCGTCGACGACAGCATAACTATGCCAAACGTATCGAG
>CAZVMD010000567.1:0-2734 GCA_964628555.1 uncultured Myxococcales bacterium
ACTTCCCTCGCTTGATATGAAACATGTGCCTTCCTCTCAGTGTTCGGGAGGGGACCCAGTGAGCGACCGGGTGCTGCTACAGCCTCTCCTCGGCGTCGAAGTCGGCGGCGTACTTTTCGAGGTCGACACCGTGGTCGGCAAGCGGCTTGCGTACGCGGTAGCGGGTGACTTTGGCGCTGGTCAGGATGAACGAGCGAATGACTTGCTCGCGGCCGACCACGCGGGTCTGCTCGGCGAGGTACTCGGCGTTCTTGGCGACGCGCCAGCGGACCAGGGCGCGGAACAGAGCCGGCACGCTCTTGAGCAGCGACTTGAGGAGCTCCTCGGCTTCGGGGGCCCAGGACAGCTCTTTGGGCAGCTCGGGAGTGTAGCCGTACTCGTCTTCCGAGAGCTCGCGCCAGAGGGTAAGGATGTGCCCATCGGCGTCGGCAACCTGGGCGAAGAGCTCCTGCTCAGGCGTGCGCAGCGGGGCGTAGCACAGGCGCAGGCCCGCCTCGCAGAGCTGCTTGGTCTGCGTCTCGACGTCGGCCACCTGGATGCGCAGCGTGACCGGATGCTCGACGCGGCTTGTCTTGATCAGGCGCAGGATGCAGGTGCCGGTGTCGACATCGACATAGCCGTCGCCGCGTTTTTTCACCCAGAAGGGCAGCAGGCGGGTGAAGAGCTGCTCGCTCTTTTCCAGGTGGGTGACGGGCAGATCAATATGGCTGAGGCCAAAGACGCTCATGGCAGGTTGTCACAGCGTAGCAAGGATGCGCGAGGGCGCGTGGACGATCGGCGACTGATCTCGCAGACCTAGGCGCGTTCGGCGGCGGCTCGGGCGGCGCGCATGTGGTATGAGCGGCTCGGCCATGGCAGAAAACGACGAAGCCTCGGGCAGAGGGCAGGGGGGAACCGAGCCTCCCCAGCAGGTCTACACGCGGCGCGCCGAAGCCGCGCGGCTTGAGGAGGGGCGGCTGGATGGCGTGGCGCTGCGCATCGCCATCGCGCGCTTCCTGCTGTTTGTGGCCGCGATCGCCCTGCTGATTGCGGCGTTCGATGGCTATCCGCGCGGCGCGCCGCGCTCGCTGCTGTGGGGCCTGTTCGTCCTGGCGGTGGTTGGCTTTGTCGCGCTGCTCTTTCGCCACTCGGCGGTGCTGGCCGCGCGCGAGCAGGCCCGGCTGCTGCAAGCGGTCAATCGCCGCGGCCTCTCGCGGCTCGACGGCAGCTGGGCGCAAGGGGCAGTGCGGCCGCTGCTGCCGACCACCGTCCGGCCTCCCTATGCCGACGATCTGGATCTAGCGGGGGCGGCTTCGCTGCAGCTGTTGTGCGATAGCACGCAGACCGAGCTTGGTGAGGCCGCGCTGTTCCGCGCCTTTTCCCGCGCAGCGGCGCCCGAGCCACAGCCGGAGGCGGCCCAGGCCCGCCAGGCCGCGGTGCGCGAGCTAGTGCCGCTGCTGGCGCTGCGCCAGGCGCTCGAAGTCGCCGGACGACAGCTGCGCGGAGAGAGCGGACGGCGTCCCAATCCGCAGCCGCTTATCACCTGGGGCGAGGGGCCGGCGCTGCTGCAGCGGACCCTGCCCGGGCTGCGCTATCTCGTCGGCCTGCCGCTTCTCACCGTGCCGCTGCTGCTGCTGCGCCTGAGCCGTCCCGAGCTCTCGCCGTGGATCGGCGGACCGCTGCTGGCGCTGTTTTCGCTGCAGGCGCTGCTGGTCTTGCTGACGGCGCGGCCGATCACCCGGCTGATCACCACGATCGGGCACGGCGAGGTCTCGCTGGCGCCCTATGGCGACATGCTGGAGCTCTTGGCCACAGCGCCGTTTACCGTCGCCGACAACCAGGCACTGCGCGCCGCGGTGCGCAGCGAGGGGCAGGGACCGGCGGCGCTGATGCGACGGCTGCAAGGCGACTATGGCTATCTGCAGCTGCGCTCGAACCCGCTGGTCTGGCTGCCGATCAACTTCTTGTGTCTGTGGGATCTGTTCTTTGCTCTGCGCATCGAGCGCTGGCAGGCCCGCATCGGTCCGCGGCTGCGCGGCTGGCTGCAGAGCCTGGGCGAGCTTGAGGCGCGCAGCAGCCTGGCCAACCTGGGCTTTGATCACCCGAGCTGGGCCTGGCCCGAGCTGGTCAGTGAGCCAGCCACGCTCTGCGTCGAAGCTCTGGGGCATCCGCTGTTGCCGGCCGAGCGACGGGTGGCCAACGATGTGACGCTGCCAGGGGCAGGGCAGGCGTTTCTGATCACCGGCTCGAACATGTCGGGCAAGAGCACGCTGCTGCGCTCGATCGGGCTGTGTCAGGTGATGGCGCAGGCCGGGGCGCCGGTCTGTGCGCAGCAGGCCCGCCTGTCGCCGCTGTCGCTGCGGACGGTGATGCGGGTTGATGACAGCCTGGCCCGCGGCGTGTCGCACTTTTACGCCGAGCTGCAGCGCATCAAAGAGGTAGTCGACGCCAGCCGGGGCAGCCCGCCGCTTCTGTATCTGCTCGACGAAATCCTGCACGGCACGAACACCCGCGAGCGCGAGCTAGGAGCGCGGCTGGTGGTCCGAACGTTATGCCGCCGCGGGGCCACCGGTGCGGTCTCCACGCATGACCTAAGCCTGGCCACGCTGGCGGAGGAGACCCGCGGCGCTGTCCACAACGTGCACTTCACCGAGATCATCGAAGGCGAGGTCATGCGCTTCGACTTTCGTCTGCGTCCGGGCCCGGTGCAGACAACTAATGCCCTGCGCCTAATGCGCGAAGTCGGCATCGATCT
>CAZVMD010000568.1:0-2695 GCA_964628555.1 uncultured Myxococcales bacterium
GATCTCCAGATCCGACTTGGGAATCGTCACCACCGCGCCCTGGATCGGCACCATCGCCGTGCCGGTGTTGTTGCTCGGCACCAGATCGACATAGCCGGGCGGGGGCTGCGCCGTCACCGACAGGTTCAAGGTCGGCGAGGGCGACATCTGCGGCACCTTGGCGCGCACGTTGAACGTCAGCGTGCCGCCGACCGGCAGATCGACAAGCTGCGGCAGAGCGCCAGAGCCCGAGGTCGTGCCGTTCGGGCAGACCGCGCCCGCCATGCCGCTGCACATCCAGCTGACATCGGTGCTCGGCACACCGGCCGGCAGCAGGGTCTGGATCTCGGCGGCATTGGCGATGTTTTCGCCCTTGTTGGTCACCGTCACCGTAAAGTCGGCGGGGTTGCCGGGCGGGATCGGCGTCGCAGGAGCGCTCAACTTGACCTCGATGTCCGAGGGCACGCACAGCGGGTAGTAGCTGGGCAGACCCGCCACCATCGGCTGTCGCGGCAGGGTGACGACGCGGCCGTCATTGCCCTTGGTCGCGCCGTTGACCGGGAACTTCAGCATCGTCGAAGCAGCGGTCGTCCCTCCAGGCCCCCCCTTGACTGAAGTCGTGGGTACGCCCCCGGTCACATATGCAATCAGTCCGCCGCTGCCACCGCCGCCAGGGCCATCGGCCTCTGCAGTGTCACCGGGCTCGCGCTTCTGGCTGCCGCCGTAGCCGCCGTTGGCGGTCAGGCGCAGATCGGTCGAAAGGGGCGCCGCGGTCAGCAGGAAGATCGTGCCGCCGCCACCGCCGCCACCCGCGCCGTCATTGTGCGAGTTCGCAGTGTCGCCGCCGTCGCCGCCGTTCGCCGTGATGATGCCGGTGCCGGGGCCCGGGACGACGACGCTGCCGGCCACGACGAACACCAGACCGCCCCCGTTGCCGCCGATGCCACCGGAGTTGTTGTCCTGGTCACCGGCGCCACCGCCACCGCCCAAAAAGACCTGGAAGCCCAGGTTCGGGCTCAGCGGCCGGCCGCCAAAGCCACCGACGTCCTGGCGGAAGTCTCCGCCCCACTTCATCAGCGTCGGTCCATCGACGGTGGGGTCGGTGAACACGCCGGCGGCCGGACGCGAGAAGCTGTGCCCGCCGCGGCCGCCACCGACCGAAGTGGTCGGCTTGTTGCCGTTGTCTTTGTACGCCTGCTCCAGCGGCCAGGCCATGCCGGCTCCAACCGCCAGCAGGTCCATGACGCCCTGGCCAGTCCACATCATCGTCGGGTCGCCGCCGCCGGCGCCACCGCCACCGCCCGCATTGTGGGCATTGCCGCCGCCGCCGCCATTGGCGACTGCTCCGCGGCCGTACTTGCCCATCGAATTCGTCTGATAGTCGTCCTGTGAGCCGGCGATGCTCTCGCCCTTTTCCGCCCCGAGCATGGCATCGGTGGTGCGCATGGTCGTGACCTTGGGGCTGCCGACGACGTTCGACATCGGATCAGTCTTGCCACCGCGGAAGCCCTGGGCCGTCGCGTCGATGGTACCGGCGATGGTCAGCTTGCCCTGCACGTGCAGCGCGACCACGCCACCGAGCTTGCCGTCCCAAGCCCGAGCGACGACTGAGGCCCCAGCCTGCACGGTCAGGTTGGCGAACTGCGGGATGCGGATGGCCTGAGCTCCGGCCCCCACACGATAGTCATTCTTTGCGCCGCCGCAGGCTGTGGTGGTGATGATGTTGCCGGCGATGCTCTCGACGACCACGACCTCGTAGTAGCCGGCTCCGTTCTGCGCCGTCACGTTGCCGTAAAGCTTCGGATCATCGGTGGTGTCGACCGCCGCACCCTGCGGCTGATAGAGCATCACCAGATCGCCCTTCTTAAGCGGCATCCCGTTTACCGGGTTGTTCAAGTCGGCGATGTTGGTGACGGTGATGGTGTTGGCCCCCGGCGCCACCGACACTCCCAGCTGGCCATAGCTGTTAAGGACGGTGTTGGCCATGGTGACCGTGTAGTCGCCGTCTTGGCCGGCCAGCGCCTGCCCAAGCTGCCCAAGCGGCGGCGCCGACTCGCTGCTCGGCGAGCCAGCCGGGCCCGGCTGCGCGGGAGCGTCAGCGCCTTCATGGATGGCGCAGCTGGCCAGGGTCAAAAAGCCGACCAGCGTGCGCAGACGAGCCGCGCGTCGCAGGGAAGACTTCGCACGAGGCGTGTCACGTAAGGTCTGCATAGTCTCTCCTAACCTACTTGCCCTTCTTCTGGTTCTTCGCGCCGCCCTTGCCCGCTGGCGTCGGACGCTTGACCGGCGCTTTCGCTGCGGCCGGCGAGTCGTCGCTCTGATCGGGCGAGACCGGGACTTCGACTTGGCTGGCATCGAGCGACTTGACGCTGCCCGACTGCGGCGGATCGATGATCACGAACTCCACCCGGCGGTTCTTCTCGCGGCCCTGCGGCGTGTCGTTCGAGGCGATGGGGCGCCATGGACCGAAGCCCAGCGACTGCACACGCGCCTCTTCGACGCCGTGCTCGATCAGCCAGCGCTTGACGCTGCGGGCGCGGCGCTCTGACAGATCGCGGTTCATCTCGGGCGAGCCGCGGTTGTCGGTGTGGCCTTCGATCGACACCTTCTTGATCTCGGGCGAGGCCTTGAGCACGTCGGCCACCGACTGCAGGACCGGGTAGCTCTCCTGCAGGATGATGTCCTTGTTGGTGGCGAAGAACACCGGCTTGACGAT
>CAZVMD010000569.1:0-2687 GCA_964628555.1 uncultured Myxococcales bacterium
ATCGCTTCGGCTTGGCCGCGCTCCTCGGCATCGATGCCCGGAAACGCGCCCGGCGTGTCGATGAGCGAGACAATCGGCAGCTTCATTCGCGCCGCCAGCTCCATCAGCCGCTTGCCCTTGCGATAGCCCTCGGGACGCGGCATGCCGAAGTTGCGACGCATCGCTTCCTTGGTCCCTCGGCCTTTCTGATGACCGATAAACAGCACCGGCCTGCCACCCAGGGGCGAAAGCCGCCCGAGCCCACCAATCACCGCCTCGTCATCGGAAAACGCGCGATCGCCGTGCAGCTCGAAGAACTCATCGGCCAAGCGACTGACGTAGTCGAGCGTGTACGGACGCAGCGGATGCCGCGACAGCTGCACCTTCTGCCACGGCGACAGGTTGGAAAAGATCTCGGCGCGCAGACGGCTGGCCCGTCGTTCCAGGATCTTGATCTCGGCGGCCAGAAGCTCACCACCGGCGAGCTGCTTCAGCTCTCCGATCTTGTTTTCTAGCTCCACCAGGGGACGTTCAAACTCAAGCGACTGACGTGGATCGAGCATGAGAAGCCTTTACGAAGTGGCGCTATTTTTGAGTATGCTCGCCGCATCATGCAAGCCGTCATCGACCTTCGCTCCGATACAGTGACAAGACCGACGGCAGCGATGCGAGCGGCGATTGCATCGGCGGATGTTGGCGACGACATGTTCGGCGAAGATCCGACCGTCAGGCGACTTGAAGAAGTGGTGGCGACCCGCCTGGGCAAGCCCGCTGCGCTGTTTGTTCCATCGGGAACCATGGCCAATCAAATCGCGATTCGCTGCCATGTTCAGCCCGGTGACGATGTCCTGTGTTCCGACGGCGCGCACATCAAGTGGTACGAAGCCGGGGCCAGCGCCGCCCTGTCTGCCGTCCAGCTAGTCAGCGTCGGTCATGGCGGCCTGTTTACCGCCGATGAGCTGACCGCGACCTTTCAGCCCGAGCGCACCGATCACGCCTCGCCCCCGAGTCGCCTGCTGTGCCTGGAAAACACCCACAACCGAGGCGGCGGCAGCATCTGGCCGATGCATCAGCTCTATGAGGTCGCGCGCGTCGGCAGGCAGCTGGGACTGCGCCTTCACCTCGATGGTGCCCGGCTGTGGAATGCAGCGGTGGCGCTCGGTGTCCCCGATGCCGAGATCGCGGCCCCGTTTGACACCGTCGCGGTCTGCCTGTCCAAAGGGCTCGGAGCGCCGGTCGGCTCGCTCGTCTGTGGACCGCAAGACATCATCCACCGCGCGCGCCGCTTCCGAAAGATGTACGGCGGTGCGATGCGTCAGGTCGGCGTGCTGGCAGCGGCGGGACTGCATGCGCTCAGCCACCACTACGGACGGCTCGCGGAAGATCACCACAACGCACGCCGCATCGCCGAGGTCCTGTCCGACGTTCCGCACGTTCATGTGATTGCGCCGCAGACCAACATCTTGCTGTTCGATCTGCTTCCGCCGCTGCCCGATGCGGCAGAAGTGACCGCCCGGCTCAAGGCGCAGGGCGTGCTCTGCGCACCGTTTGGTCCCCGTCGAGTACGGCTGGTAACGCACCTGGATGTCAGCCACGCCGCCTGTGAAGAAGCAGCCCAGCGCATTCGGCAGGTGCTATGCGACGCCACGCTGTAAGCCGACTCCTTCTCGCGCTGTGTGTGGGTGCGGGCTGTGCCAAGCCGCCGCCCATGCCGCCTCCCATCGCCGCAGCCCAGCAGGCGGAGCGCGCCCCCGACAAAAACGAAGCCGTCCTCGAATACCAGCGCATCATCGCGATGTGTCAGGCCGGCACTGCGCCGCCGTCGCTGCGTCAAAAGGATGACTGTGGCCTGGCCGCGTTTCGTCTGGCCCAGCAGCTGGAAGTGCTTGGACAGCTTCCCGAAGCCGCGCAGGCCTATCGTCAGGTCGAAGCGCTCAGCCGCGACGTGACCAAGATCGCGCGCTCGCTGTTTCGCGCCGCCGAGCTGTACGCCGACCGCATCGGTCAGCCCGCCGACGCGATGGAGCTGTGCCGACGCATCATTGCCACCCATCCCGCCGAGGTCGCCGCCGAAGACGCCGTGCGGGCCATGGTGCGCTGGCGACGAGACGACGACACCCTGCTGCCCGAGCTGGATCAGATTGCCAAGACCCACGCCGCCCACGTCCCGCTCGCCAGCTTTGCCTGGCTTCTGTCGGCGCAGCGCTGCGAAGACAAGGGCCAGCTTGCCGAAGCCGTGCGTCGCTACGATGAGCTGGCCAAGCGCTATCCCAAAGGACCGCTGTTCGACGATGCGCTGGTGTCGGCGGCCAAGGTCCTGCGCGCGCAGAAGCGCTATGGCGAAGCGGCAGAGCGCCTGGAGCGGCTTCAGCGCACCTATTCATCGGCGCTGATCGTCGGTCACTACAACCTGTACCTGCTGGCCGAAGGGGCGCTGCTTCTCGGGCAGATTTATCTCGACGACATGCGGCAGCCCGCGCGGGCGATTCCGGCGCTGCTCGGCTTTCTCAAGCGGCAGCCCACGTCGCGCCTGGCCGATGATGCGCTGCTGCTGCTCGCCGATGCCGCCCGCCGTCGCCACAACCCGCCCACCGCAGCCGACAAGACCGAAGCCTGCCGCTACCTAAGCCAGCTCTATAAGCAATACCCCGACTCCAACCAGCGCCGCCGAGCCGACGAGCTACAACAAGCCCTCACCTGCCCGGCGC
>CAZVMD010000570.1:0-2656 GCA_964628555.1 uncultured Myxococcales bacterium
GGGCCAACGCGGTCTCGGGCATGTTCCTGCAGACCGGCAACATGAGCGAAAAGGCAGTCGGCTACACCACCATCGGCGGCGATCTGATGGGCTGCCTGGCGCCGATCGCCAACCTGCCCAAGACCGTCGTGAACTACCTGCTCGACTACCTGCTAGAGACGCAGATGCTAGAAGGCATCGCGCAGACCATCGCCATCCCGGCCAGTGCCGAGCTGGCGCCGGATCAGGAAGACGAGCGCGATCTGATGCCGTATCCGGTGCTGGATGCGCACATCGCGCTGCAGATCGGCGAGAAGTATGCGCCGGCCGAGGCGGCCGAGGTGGCCATTCATATGTTTCAGAGCTTTAGCGTGGGTCAGCACCGCGCCTGGGCCCTGCGCTTCGCCAGCCTGTTTAGCCGATCGATCTACAAGTGGGTGCAGGCGCCGCTGTCGCTGCATCTGGGCAACCTGGACATCGAGCGCGAGCGGGCGTTTCAGCACCCGGTGATCACGCAGGCCGAGTGGCAGCGCGACTAGCGCGGCGGTCGACGAGCGCGCGCAGCGAACAAAGCAACTGAGGGGGGCATGGAGACTGTCGAATATCGCGTGCGGCCGACGCTGTGGTCGCCGGAGCAGCACTATGTGCTGTCCGACGATGCGCTGCTTGTGCACGAGACGCCGATCCAGGGCGGTAAGCCAGCTGGCGAGCCGGTGACGACGCGGATTCCGCTGTCTTCGATTACGCGGCTGCGGCTTTTCTACGCGCCCAGCCGCTTCGAGTCGAACCGCTTCGAGTGCGAGCTGATCGGGCGAGTCGATGGCAAGCCGATCAAGCGACGCATCGTCAGCTATCACTTCCGCGGACTGGCGGACCTGGTCGATCAGGGCGACCGCTATGTGCCGCTGGTGCGCGCGCTGTGTCAGCGCACGGCGCAGCACAGCCCGGCGCTGCGGCTGCTGGCCGGCTACACGCCGCTTTCCTACTACCTGGGCCTGGGCCTCCTGCTCGCCCTTTTGGCGGCGTTTGCCACCTTTGTCGTTATCGAGTGGGAGGCGCTGTGGCGGCTGCCGCGCACCCCGTTTCGTCTGTTCCTGCTCACCGGGCTGCTGCTCTTTCTGCTCGTGATCTACCGTCGCAACCGTCCGCGCTCGCTGTCGCCGGCGGCGCTGCCCGATGAGCTCTTGCCGAAAGTAAAGACGTAAGCGCGGCGGCAGCCGCCGGCGCGTCGGTCTGCGATCGGGCCACTTGCCGGGGGTGTGCGCCGCCCGGCACAGTCGGGGGGGCCTGTGGTTGTTCGGCCTGTGGCTGTTCGGAAGGAGAGGAGATGACAGAACCTCTGGCTGGTCAGCGCCTGCGCGGCTATCTCTTCGGCGATGCGGTGGCGGCGGAGGATGTGCAGGCTTTCTTGCGTCACCGCCAGGCCCTAAGCGTCCGCGGCATGGAGCTCCTGGGCTACATCCTTCTGTGCGGCAACCTGCTGTTCTGGCCGACCGATCTGTGGCTGTTTCGCCACTCGCCCGATGGACTGCGGGCCTTCGCGCTGTGGCGGCTGGTGCTGGCGCTGTGCTGCATCATCGGGCTCTTGCTGCTGCGTCACCGCGCGGTGCGGCGACATCGCTGGGTGGTGTGGCTGTTCGCGCTCGGCGTGCTGCTGACCTCGACGACGGGCGGCCTGTGGATCAGTCGCCTGGGCGGTCTAGAGCAGCCGTTCTTCTACGCCATCTACACCTTCGCCGGCGTCTCGATTGCGCTCTTGGTGCCGCTGTGGCTGCGCGCCATGCTTACCTCTTCGACCACCGCGCTGTTCCTGCTGAGCTTCTTTGGCAGCCACCCGCAGTACCTGCGGTATCCGCAGCTGCCGTCGGTGCTGATCGTGCTTTTTGCCTCGAACTGCGTCTATGTGCTGATCGGTCACATCATCTATCTGCTGGCCAAAAAGAGCTTCCTGCAGGGCCAGGCCCTGGCCCGCGCGGCGGCCGAGCTAGCGGTCGAGAGCCAGAAGTCCGAGCGCCTGCTGCTCAACGTCCTGCCGGCGGCGATTGCCGCCCGACTCAAGGAAGAGCAGAAGCCGATCGCCGATGGCTTCGCCAGCGTCACCGTGCTGTTCGCCGACATCGTCGGCTTCACCCAGCTGGCTGCCAGCCTGCCACCGCACGAGCTCGTGAAGCTGCTAAATGGCGTGTTCAGCGAGTTCGATGAGGTCGCTGAGCGCCTCGGCCTGGAGAAGATCAAGACCATCGGCGACGCCTATATGGTGGCCGGTGGCCTGCCGACGCCGCGGCCCGATCACGCCCGGTTGGTCGCCGACATGGCGCTGGCCATGCGCGAGATCGTCAGCCGCTATACCGGCCAGGGCGGCACTGCGCTGCGCCTGCGGGTCGGCATCCACAGCGGTCCGGTGGTGGCTGGCGTGATCGGCGCTCGCAAGTTCATCTACGACCTGTGGGGCGACACCGTGAACACCGCCAGCCGCATGGAGTCGCACGGTCTGCCCGACGAGATCCAGGTCAGCGAAGCGACGCACGAACTGCTAGCCGGTCACTTCGCGATGCGAGCCCGCGGGCCGATCGAGATCAAGGGCCTGGGCCGCATGTCGACCTGGCTGCTGTCCGGTCGCTTGCTTGCGAATCCGGGGTCGGCCCAGGGCGACAGAGACGAAGCCGCCGGTGCCTAG
>CAZVMD010000571.1:0-2645 GCA_964628555.1 uncultured Myxococcales bacterium
GAACCTAGCGATTGCAGAGGAGACACTGGCATGAGGCGACAAGGACTGTGGACAGGTACGGGTGGGCAGCGGCTACGCGCTGCGCTGGCCCTAAGTTGGCTGCTGGGTGCAGTGGCCTGTGGGTCGGCGGAGATGCCGGGCGGCTCTGCGCAGCCATCCCCCGCGAGCGGCGAGGCGGCCATCGCGCAGCCGGTGGTGGCGCTGTGGCTGGACAGCAGCAACCCGCAGATCGCGCACCAGACCGTGCATCAGTTTGCTGCTACCGCGCAGCGGGCCGACGGCTTTGTCGAAGACGTGACCGCGCAGGTGCGCTGGACGGTACAAGACGTGGCGCCGGCCCAGGGGGTGTCCAGCATCGACGGCAGCGGCCTGCTGCGCGGACTGGCCCCCGGGCAGGTCGTGGTGACAGCCAGCCTGGGCAGCCAGCGCGCATCGACCCGCATGACGATCACGGCCGCCTCGCTGACCTCGGTGACGCTGTTGCCGTCGATGCCCAGCATCGCTAAGGCGACCACGCAGCAGTTCACGCTGACCGGCACCTTTTCCGACGGCAGCATGCAGGACCTGACGGCACTGGCGAGCTGGAGCATCACCGACATCGCCCCCGGCCTCGACATCGCGTTTATCAGCGGCAGCGGCCTGGCGGTCGGCAACAGCGTCGGCGAAGCCGTCGTCACCGCTACCGCCATGGGCAAGTCGGACTCCAGCCGCCTGAGCGTGACCCCGGCGGCCTTGGTCTCGATCGCCGTGGGCCCGGCCAACCCCACGGTGGTCAAGACCAAGTGGCAGCCGTTCCGCGCCATCGGCACCTTTAGCGACAGCAGCACGCAGGACATCACGACCCAGGTGGCCTGGAGCGTGACCGACATCGCGCCCGCCACCGGGGTCGCCTTCATCAACAGCCGAGGTCAGGCGCTGGCCAGCAGCCCGGGCAAGGCGACCATCGCCGCCACGCTGATGGGCAAGAGCGGCAGCACCACGCTGACCGTCGTCGATCTGGCTCTGGTCAGCTTGGCGGTGACGCCGGCCACGGCAACCATCATCGATGGCGGCTCGCTGCAGTTCAACGCGACCGGCACCTACAGCGACGGCAGCACCGGTGACTTGACCAACATGGTCAGCTGGACCAGCAGCGACATCGCACCGGCCACCAACGTCGCATCGATCAGCAGCAAGGGCGTCGCCACCAGCAAGAGCATCGGTGGCGCGACGATCACCGCCAGCTATCTGGGCAAGACCGCCACGGCCACGCTGACCGTCAAGGCTGACGACGCCTTCTGCAGCGCCGACAAGTGGTGCTGGCGCAACCCATCGCCGCAAGAGCAGGCCCTGTTTGCCACCTGGGGACCCGCCGCCAACAACCTGTGGGCCGTCGGTGAGCGCGGCACCATCCTGCGCTGGGATGGCACCTCGTGGACGCGCCTAAACTCGTTCACGTCCTCGCACCTGCGCGGCATCTGGGGCAGTGACGCGACGCATATCTGGGCGGTCGGTACGGGCGGCACCATCCTGATGTGGAACGGCACAAGCTGGGTGGCGCAGGCCAGCCCCACCGTCAAGGACCTCTACGGCGTCTGGGGCGTGGACGCCAGCCGCGTCTGGGCCGTCGGGGATGGCGGCACCATCCTGTTCTGGAATGGCACAAGCTGGGCGGCGCAGACCTCGTCAACTCCCGTGGCCTTGTACGGCATCTGGGGTGTCGATTCGCGTCGCGTCTGGGCGGTCGGTGGAGCCGGCACAAGTGGCGTCATCGTGTCGTGGAACGGCTCCGCCTGGAGCGGCAGCGTCACCACCTCAGCCGTGCTGACCAGCGTCTGGGCCAGCGACTCGACGCATGCCTGGGCGGTGGGCGACAAGGGCACCCTCTACTCGTGGGATGGCAGTGCGTGGACCGTCGGCACCAGCTTGACCAGCCGGGCCCTGTTTTCCGTGCGCGGCACCGACAGCACGCACGTCTGGGCGGTGGGGGACAGCGGTACCGCCATGCGCTTCACCGGCAGCATCTGGAGCCTGCAGCGCAGCAACACCAGCCAGCACCTGTTCGGCGTCTGGGCCAGCAGCAGCACCCAGATCGCCGCCGTCGGCAGCCTCAGCACGCTGATCCGCAGCGACGGGCGAACCTGGGCGCCCCAGAGCAGCGTGGTCACCACCAATACCCTGCTCTCGGTCTTCGGCCTGGACGCCACGCACGTCTATGCGGTCGGCGAGACAGGCACCTTCGCGCAGTGGGACGGACGCAGCTGGCGGGCCCAGAGCTTGTCGATAGGCGGTGGCAGCTACGTCTCGCTGCGCGGGGTCTGGGCCAGCGATCCGGACCACATCTGGCTCGTGGGCTCGATGGGCCGCAGCTTCTACTGGAACGGTCGCACCTGGGATGAAAACGTCGCCAGCGACCCCCAGCCCCTGCGCGCGGTCTGGGGCAGCGATGCCACACATGTCTGGGCGGTCGGCGATAAGGGCACGCTGCTGCAGTGGGACGGCAGCACCTTCCGCACGATCAGCTCTGGGGTGGCGACCGACCTCCTGGCCATCTGGGGCAGCGACGCCAGGCACGCCTGGATCGTTGGCTCGGGCGGCACGCTGCTGCAGTGGGACGGCACGGTGTGGGGCGCCGAGAGCATCGGCGGCTATACCACCAAGCTGCT
>CAZVMD010000572.1:0-2606 GCA_964628555.1 uncultured Myxococcales bacterium
GCCAGCCCTCAGCCGCGCACGCGCTGGTAGCGGCCGTCGTGCATCGGCGCGAAGCTGTGCCCGTCGGGTGAGCGCTCGATGCGGAAGGTAAAGAGGTCCCCTTCCCATTGATAGGTAAACCGCGTGTGCCCCATCGGGCTCGATTCCTCATAGGTATAGCGATTTCCCTCTAGACGGGCCCGGTTAGCGCTCTGTGGCATCACGCCGATATTGTCGAACCAATACACACAGAAGCCGCCCGAGCCGGCATCCCAGCCGTGCACGCCATGACCGCGATAGACCACGCGGCCGCCGCGCGACTCGTCATAGTCGACCAGCAGGCAGAAGCCATCGACCCCCGGCCGCACCGTCCAGCGACCGCTGGCGCTGCCGCCCACCGGATCCCAGCTTGAGGGGTACAGCGTCTCCTCGCCCTCCCAGACGCCGCTAAACAGTGCCGTAAGCTGCTTCATCTCAGACGAAACCTGGGGCATCTCCATCGCTCACCTCGCACCGCTCTCATCGCGCAGGCCCGACTAATTTGTCAATTAGCAAATTCTGATTTAGTCAGATCATTATTAATATAGCGTACTCAACAATCAGGTTCTACTGCTATCTACATAGACGATGACCCGCGCCGGCGCCGGCCGGACGGCGGCTCGCGGCGCGGCTTTGGGTTGACGCGGCGGCTGGCTTGTTCAACTGTCGTCCGGCTGATGCGACGGGTGCGGATACGGCGACTGGTACTGGGCTACGGGCTGGGGGTGCTCGGACTGGGGGCGCAGCCCAGCCTGGCCGGTGCGCGGCCGGCCCGTCCGCCGGCGCCGCCTCTGCTGCTGCATGTGTCGCCGTGCCTGGCCGCGGTGCTCGACGAGTCCGAGGTGGCTCGCCTGGTCGCCATCGAGCTGGGTCCGCGCCCGTCGGCCGGCCCCGGTGAGAGCCTGCCCCGCCTGCAGGCACAGCTCGACTGCAGCGACGGCAGCCCGCAGCTTGCCGACCTGACCGTCGAAGAGCGCGCGACGCGGCGGGCCCTGCTGCGCACCGTCGATCTGTCGGCACAGGCGCAGCCGCTGCATGCTCGCCTGATCGCGCTGTCGCTGGCCGAGCTTGTGCATGCCATCGAGAGCGAGCGCTGGGAAGCGCAGCCCCCAGCGGCTGGCGGTCCAGCGAGCGAGCACACCGGCCCGACGGCAGCGCCGCTGAGCTCGCCGCCCCGACCTGGCCCACCCGCCGCTGCGCCGCGTGCTGCTGCCCCCGCCCCGCCGCCCCCGACGACCGCCCAACCGTCAGCGCCGACTGCCGCCCCGCCATCGCTGTCACCCCCCGAGCCGCGCCTGCCTCCGCTCGGTGGGCTGTACCTGCAGGCGGGCTTTGCGCTGCTGGTCCCGCTGTCGGGCCCGAGTGCGCCGCTGCACGTTGGGGCAGGCCTGCGCCTGGGCGGCGATCATCGTTACCACCTTGGCTGGGACTTCGATGCACAGGTCGCGACCACTCGACGCCGCACGGCGCTTGGCGAGATCGAGAGCGATCTGCTGTCGTCCCGCGCCACGCTACAGGCCCACCTGGCCTGGTCGCGGCTGCTCCTGCGCGGCGGGCTGGGGCTGCGGGTTGGCGGCGTTCGCCTCACCGGCTCTCCCGGCGATGGCGCTCTGACCACGGCCCGCGAGGCCTGGGCGCCTTTCGGTGGGCCGCTGCTCTCGCTCGGCCTGGCCTTCGCGCCGCACAGCCTGCGCCGCCTGCGCGCCGACCTGACCAGCGAGGCCGGCTACCTGCTGTGGTCGGCCACCGCCCGCGTCGATGGCCAGAGCAGCCTCGCCCTCGCCGGTCCCTGGATCGGTCTGTCGCTGTCGCTCGGCCTGTCGTTCTAAGCCGCCCCACCGTAAGCGCCAGGCGCGCTAGACTCGGCCCTCGCCCGGCGCGGGCCGTAGCGTTTTATCCAGATGAAATCCCACAAAAAAACTCCTCTAAAGATTCGGGTGATGGCCGAATACGGCAGCTCGGGATTATGGGGATTTCGCGATTCCCCCCAGGGCCCGTTTCGCCACGCCATGCTCGAATATACGGCCCTGGATCTGCCCGACGAGCTCCGCCAGGGCTTTGCCCGCTGGATCCAGCGCTATGAGGATGAAAACCTCAGCCAGCAGCTCGATCACGAGGCATTCAACGCCGAGGGGCTGCGCCTGGCCCGTCAGCTAAAAGACTATTTGGGAACAAATTGCTATATCGAATATCAAGGGGAGTCTGCCGATGGCGGACTCCTGCCTAGTATCTTGCTAGATTAGCCACTCACCGCGAAAGTGGCGCAGCGCCCCCTCCGATCGCCGACGGGGAACTGCGCATCGCCGAGCGACCGCGCGGCCAGCCCGTGCGGATGTCAGCCGTCTCTGTGCCGGCGACGTCCCAGGTAGCCCCACTTACCCAGCTCCATTCCTGGCCCAATTTCGCAGACATGGCTACTGCCAAAATGCGCTTGGAAAACCGCATGACTACTCTCTTAATATCCGATACCATCGAACCAGCCGGGGTCGCTTCTGCTGTTATATGTGATACATAGTAAAATACCGTCCTGCCCTGGCCTTTCAGTTGGTCACATCTCTGAACTTCGTCGGTAGTCCGAGGCGAGGGCC
>CAZVMD010000573.1:0-2580 GCA_964628555.1 uncultured Myxococcales bacterium
TCGAACAGCAGGTCGCGACAGATCGTCTCCATCAGGCTGCGCAGGCCGCGGGCCCCCGAGCGCTCGTCGAGCGCGGCGCGGGCAATGGCCCGCAGGGCCTGTTCACTGAAGCTGAGCTCAACACCGTCGAGGCCAAGCTGCTGCGCGTACTGTCGCGTCAGGGCATCGGGCGGATCGCGCAGCACCGCCAAGAGATCGTCCTCGGCCAGGGCCTGCAGCGGGACGCGCACCGGCAGCCGCCCGAGGAGCTCGGCCAGCATGCCGTAGGCGATCAGCGTCTCGCTCTTGATCGTTGGCACCGGCGCCTGGCTGGCGGGCCCCGTTGGTGAGTCGGCAAAGCCGATGCTGCGCGTCTGGCGATAGTCAAACAGATCGCTGAAGGTGCCGGCGGCGATGAACAGGATGTCGCTAGTGTCGATCTGCACCAGGTCAGACTTCTGAGCGCTGCGACTGCCCGGCAGCGGCACCAGGGCCTGCCGGCCTTCCAGCAGCTTGAGCAGGGCCTGCTGCACGCCTTCGCCACCGATATCGCGCGTGCCACCGCCGGTCTTGTAGCTCTGGCTGCGGCGAGCCAGCTTGTCGATCTCGTCGATGAAGATGATGCCGCGCTGCGCCGCCTCGATGGAGTAGTTGGCGACGTGCAAGAGGTCGGCGACCATCGACTCGATGTCTTTGCCGTAGTAGCCAGCCTCGGTGTACTCGGTGGCGTCGACGATGCAGAGCGGCACATCGAGGCACTCTGCGAGCTTGCGGCCGAGCAGCGTCTTGCCCGAGCCGGTCGGGCCCAAGAGGAGCAGGTTGGACTTCTGCAGGTGGCGCTTTTCGGCCAGCGGCAGGCTGCAGCGGCGCAGGTGGCTGTACGCCGCGACGGCGACGGCGCGCTTGGCCTCGCTCTGGCCGACGATGCTCTGGTCCAGAAAGGCATAGATCTGGCGTGGGGTCAGCAGGCGGCGGCTGCGGGCGGCGGCCGGCTCGCCGGGACTGGTCGAGCTCAGGCTGGCCCGGCTTGGCGGCGATCCCGTCGTGGCGAGGCGCGGTGGCTGGCTCTTGGGACGATTGAGGACGGCCATGATGGAAGGTGAAAGTCGGACTCAGCCCACGCGGCCAAGTCGGCGCGGGAGTGTACTACGGCTGCGCGGCTGGCGACCGCCTGCGATTCGGTCGGGCTGGGCTACAGGTACTTCGCCAGGTGCTCTGCGACGGCAGAAAAGACCTGTTCGCGCTCGACGTCGAGCGGCAGGAGGTGGTAGCTGCGGGGCAGAGCCAGGGTGCGCAGCGCCGGCGCTGGCGTGCCAATGGCCTGGGCCAGCGCGGCCAGCGAAGCATAGGGCGCGGTGTGATCGAGGACGCCATGGCAGAGCAGGGCCGGCTGGCGGACGGCGGGCAGGCCGCTGCGCACATGAGCCATCAGATCGAGCAGGCTGTCGAGGCAGCGGATGGGCATACCCAGCGGCTTAAGCGGCGGCGGCGGGCGGTTGCGCTCGCGCAGGTCGGCCCCGAACAGCTTGGGCACGGACAGCAGGCGCAGACCCGGCAAGCGAGCCAAGCGACGGATGGCGCGCTCGTTGCGCGGATGCAGGAACAGCGGCGTGGCCAAAGTCGCGATCGCCGAGATGATCGGGCGCGTCGGGCGGGCAGCATCCGGTGTGGCATAGCGGCGCGCCAGATCGAGCGTCAAGAGCCCGCCCATCGATAGACCGACGACCGCGATGCGCGGTGGTGCTGCGGCTCCGGCGGCGATCGCGCTGTGCAGCTCATGCAGGGCGGCCTCGGCGCTGGCCAGCCAGTCGGGCCAGCCGGTCGCGGCGAGCGTGGCCAGCGACTGATGATGCCCAGCCAGCCGCGGTATCAGGCAGTGATAGCCAGCGTTGTGCAGGTGGGCAGCCAAGAGGTGCAGCTCATACGGCGAGCCGGTAAAGCCATGGACCAGCAGCACACCGCGGCGCTCGTCGGGCTGGGCGCGCAAGAAGACCGGCTCGGTCGGGTTGTGGCCGGGCGCTGCGGCCGGCGCCTCACGATCGGCAGCCGCCGGGGTCGGGGAGGGGGGAGCGTGCTCACGGGAAGCCATGCTGTTCATTAGATATCACGACCGACCTGGCCGGCCCGGGCAGAAGGCAGCCGACGGCGGGAGGCGCGGCGCCAGCGAAACTTGACGCTCTCGCGACGCCCCTGGCAGTGTAGACGCATGCCGTCACCGCCGTCGTCGTCTGGGTCATCGGGGTCGTCTTCAGGGTCCTTTGCCAGTGGAGGCGGCTCGTCGAGCCCGGGGGGGATGGGCGGGGGCAGCTATGCCAGCGATCGCCGCGATGCCAGCAGCGGTCACGGCAGCGACGAAAACAGCGACGAGCGTCGGCTGCGCGAGCGACTGGAGAAGCTACTGCCCGAGGTGGTGCGGCGGGCCATCAATGTCGGCTCGTCGGCGATCAGCAACACCGAAGACGGCATCCGTCGCCTGGTCTCGGAGTTCAACCTGCCGCGCGATGTCGCGGCGTACCTGATGGTGCAGGCTTCCGCGTCGAAGGACGAAGTCCTGCGCATCATCAGCGAAGAGATTCGCAAGTTCCTGCAGACGGTCAACCT
>CAZVMD010000574.1:0-2565 GCA_964628555.1 uncultured Myxococcales bacterium
GCCAGAAGTGGAACCCCCGGTCAGCCGGGCAGAAAGGGGAAGGATTTTAGGGGGTTGCGTGGGGGTGGGGCTTACGGTGGGGCAGGGCAGTCGGTTTTCCGTCGAGGATGCGCGCCGCGCGGAGGATAACCAGGGGATAACAGCCGGGGGCAGCGGGGCGGGGTGGTCGCGTGATACGATCGCCCGGGGGGTTAGGCGTGGGTGAAGTCATTCGCTTGGTGCGGAGGGGGCGCTTCCTTGGCTGGTACATCCGCTACATCGACGTCGATCGGCGCCGCAAGATGCGAGCCACGCACCAGCCCAGCAAGGAGCTGGCTCGTCGCTATCTGCTGGAAGTCGAAGGGCGAGTGGCGCGCTCGCTGATCGGCATTCCCGAGCCGGCGCCGCCTGCCCCGACGCTGGGCGAGCTGTGCGAGCGCTTTCTGGCCGAGTATGAGCGGCCGCGCATCAAGAACCTTGTGGCCTATCGTGCGACGGCGCGCACGGCCCTTTCGCGGCTGCGGCGCGGGCTGGGCGAAGATCTGGCGAGCGATGCCATCGGCCGGCGCGAGGTCTTGGCGCTGCACCAGCAGCTGGCCGCAAAGTACAAGCCAGCGACGGTGGCGATGAGCCTGGCCACCGCCTCGCGAGTGTTCTCGTGGGCGGTGCAGCGGGGCCTGCTTGCGCAGAACCCGTTTGTCGGGCTGGAGCTGCCAGCGCGGCAGCCGCTCCTGGAATACCTCAGCCGCGACGAGGTGTCGGCGCTGCTGCGGCTCGCCGAGGAGCAAGCGCAGAGCGGCGAGCTTGTGCTGCAGGTGCGCTACATCGCGCTGCTGCTGGCGCTGCAGCTAGGTCTGCGCAAGGGCGAGCTATTTGGTCTGCGCTGGCGCGATATCGACGTTGACGCGCGTCGCATCACCGTCGCCCGCAGCTATGCCAGCACGCCCAAAGGGGGCAAGCCGCGTCATCTGCGCCTGCCGCAGGCGCTGCTGCCGATCCTGCTTGCTTGGCAGGGCCAGTGTCCGCGCTCGGCCGAGGGGCTGCTGCTGCCGCTGCCCGGTCGCGGCGGTCCGCGCATGGGCACCCATCAAGAGATGCTGGGTCTGCCCGCGCTGCTGCAGCAGGCCGGCTGTCGCCCTCTGCAGCGCGCCTGGCACGCGCTGCGGCACACCTTCGCCAGCCACTACATGATGAACGGCGGCAACCTGCTGGCCCTGCAGCAGCTTCTGGGCCATGCCAGCCTGGCCATGACCCTGGTCTACAGCCACCTGGCGAGCGACTACCTCGGGGATGAGCTAGAGAAAGTCCCGTTTTTGAAGCGATAGTTATCCCTAAAAAGAAATGTATATATTTTGTGGATTATATTGTCATTTATCTATAGTCGCTGTGAGCGCATGGCATATTTCACTTTGACCGATTGGCCGCGAAAGTGACCGCTGGCTAGCTCGCGATACTCCGGGGTCTCGACGCCGTAGACGGCGACCCGGCCCAAGCTGTCGCTGTGAACGCCCCAGCCCAGCTGTTTTCCCAGCGGCGAGGCGCGCAGGCAGGCCTGGCCCTTGGAGAAGAACGCGCTGCGGGCCGCGTCGCGCTCGGCCGCCGGAATGCCCTGGCGATCGGCATAGACCGAAAAAATGACCTCGTCAGAAGTGAACTTATACGGGTTATTTGCGATTAAATGATAGGTGAGATATGCCACAGTCGGTTTGGTGCCTGCTTCCGGGACCTTGCCCTGGCTCACTGCGCAATCTGGGGCAATCGCTATAAAGGTATCGCTGTAGTTGGTCGTATGCATGGTGCGGTGATTTCCTGGCGCAGGCTGCCGAAAATGGCGGTCGGGGTCAAGGCTCCGTCGCTGCAGCGGGTGGTCAGGCTATAGCTGTCGCCGTCGCTGCCGTGGTAGCCTGCCGGACGGATGGCCAAGACCCCTGATCTTCTGCGTCGCAAGCTGCGCAAGCTGATGCTGCTCATCGCGCTGTTTGCCTTTGTGCCCAGCGCGCTTTTGGCGATGGTCGGCGTGCTGATCTTGGTGCTGGGGCACGCGACGCGCGACTTCGTGTTTGGCGCGCTGACGCTCGGGCTGACGGTGACGCTGGTGGTCGGGGTGGCCGCGACGGTGCTCTACGTGCGGCGCGAGACCTCGGTGGCGCAGCTGCAGACCGAGTTCGTCAACAAGGTCTCGCACGATCTGCGGACGCCGCTGACCAGCATCCGCCTGTTCGTCGAAGCCCTGCAGTCGGGGCGGCTGCGCGATCCGGAAAAGATCCAGCAGGCGCTCGATACCATGGCCAGCGAGACGACGCGGCTGTCGGCGATGATCGATCGCTTGCTGGGCTGGGCGCGCATGGAAGCCGGCAAGCGCAACTACCGCCTGGCCGAGGAGTCGCCGGCCCGCATCGTGCAAGACGCGCTGTCGGCATTTAAGCCGCAGCTCTTGATCGATGACGTCAAGCTGACCACGCAGATCCAGGAGGACCTACCGGCGATTCACGTCGATGCCGCGGCGATCAGCGAGGCGCTCCTGAACCTCTTGCAGAACGCCTACAAGTACACCGGGCCGCAGAAGATCATCACCGTGCGCTGCTT
>CAZVMD010000575.1:0-2526 GCA_964628555.1 uncultured Myxococcales bacterium
ACGTCAAAGAGCGCGAGACAGCGCAGCGCGACTATCAGGCCCAGGTCTATGAGGGCTCGACGAAGGATCCGGCGCTCCTGGAGTGGGAAGCGCCGGGCAGCTACAAGGCTCGCCTGTATCCGCTGCCGCCCGGCTCGACGCGGCGCGTGCTGTACAGCTACAGCGAGTGGCTGACGCCGCACGGTGAAGGCTTTGCCCAGCGCGCCTATCGCTTCCCGATGGCTGGCTCGGCGGGCGGGGGGGCACCGCTGATTCAAGAGCTGGACATCGAGGTCGACGCCGGCTCGGCAGGGGCCAAGGAAGTGCGGGCCGGCCTGGGGGCGCTGATCAGCAAGGATGGTCGCCGCGTGGTGCTGCAGCGCACCGACTATGTCCCCAGCGCCGATCTTCTCGTCGAGATGATCGGTCTACCGCGGCCAGCTGATGTGGCGCGCATCTATCGCGCCCGGCACGCGGTGCCGTCCCGACCTGGGGCACGCACGGTGCGGGATGAGAGCGACTATGTGCTGATTCGCGCCATGCCGGTGGCGGCGCCCAAGCCCAGCGCGCCGACGCCGCTTGACTTGGTGCTGCTGGTCGATATCTCGGCTGCGACGGACGCTACGCACCTGGCGATGGCGCGTACGCTGATCGAATCGGTGCTGCGTCACCTCGGACCGCAGGATCGGGTGGCGCTGCTGGGGGCTGATCTCAATGCGCACTCGCTCTTGGCGGCGCCTTCCGGCAAGGCGGAAAAGGGCGGCAAGCCGGGCGTGACGCTGATGCCCGCCACGGCCGAGGCGGTGCCGCAGCTTCTGGCCCAGCTTGGCCAGAGCCGCACCGGCGGCGCGACCGACCTCGGGGCGGCGCTGAGCCAGGCCGCTACGCTCTTGCAGCCGGATCGGGCGGGGGCGGTGCTGTATGTCGGCGATGCGCAGCCGACGGTGGGCGAGCTGGATCTGCCATCGCTGCGCGAGCGCTTGGAGCGCCTGCCGGCTCCGCTGCGACTGTATGGCGTCGGCATTGGCGCTGAGGCCAACCTGAGCCTGCTCTCGGGTCTGTGTCAGATGAACGCTGGTCTGGCCTTCCGCGTCTCGGATCGCGCGGCCGCCGCGGAGACAGCAGTCAGCATCACCACCCACCTGTCGCGCCCAGCGGTGAGCCGCATCAAGGTCGATGTCGGGGCCGGCCTGGATCGCGTCTATCCGCGCCAGAGCGTGTCGCTGCGGGCGGGGGAGCCGCTGTTCATCCTGGCTCGCCTGCGTCAGTCGGTGCCGCAGACCGTGCAGGTCGAGGGCTTAAGCGCGGGGCAGCCGTTTAAGACGGTGTTCAAGCTGGAGACCCACAACCTTGATGACACCGCCGACCTGCGGCTGCGCTGGTCGCAGGCGCGCTTGCTGCAACTTCTCGACAGCGGCGCGAGCACCGAGGAGGTCGCCGAGCTTGGTGTCCGCCAGAACCTGGTCACGCCGTTTACCTCGTTCTATGTGCCCAGCGAAGATGAGGTGGCGCTGCTCGAAAGTCAGCTGCCCAGCGTGCGGGCCGCCGGCTGCAGTTATGACCGCTCCGCCCCGTCGATGGCCAGTGCGCCGCCTCCGGTTGCCACCGTGGCGGTATCGAGCAGCGAGGCCCCAGCTAGCCCGCGCGCCGTCGAAGGCAAGATGGGGCGCCGCGACGCTCCAGGCAGCCGTAACAAGATGTTTGCGACGCGCGGGCCAGCCAAAGACGCCGCCCGTGAAGAAGCCCCGGCCGAGCCAGAGATGGCGGCGGCCGCGGCTCCGGCCCCGATGGATGCTCCCAAGAGCAGTGCCGCCCCGGCTCGGCCGATGGCGGCGATGAAGCGGAAGGCCGATAACGCCCCCGGGCATGGCGCAGCCGATGGCCTGCTCGGTGACCAGGCCGGTGATGCCTATGGCTCGGGTGGCTTTGGCATGGTCGGCAGCGGTCGCGGCGGTGGCGGCACCGGCGAAGGCACGATTGGCCTGGGCAGCCTGGGCACCATCGGTCGCAGCGGCAGCAGCGCCGACAAGAAGATGGCCAAGGGCGGCCGCTCCCGTCGCTCGCGCAGCATAGATATGGATGACGGTGAGGTCCCCAACTTCGGCGGCGACGACCGCAAGGAGCGCGAGAAGTCCAAGATCGATCTGCCGAGCAGTGAGACGGTGAGCACCGGCGCGGTGGTGGCGCTAAACACCAGCGATGTCACCGTGCTGGTCGGCATCCTGCGCCATCGCCCGCGCGGCTGCAGCGCCGCGTCGAGCCAGCCCCTGGAAGAGCGGCGCGAGCTCTGGCGCGAGCGTCTGAGCATCGGCAGCGGCGTGCGGCGCTCGCTGGAGGTGTTCCAGGATGCCAGCCGCGGCTGCGAGCTCAAGCGCTGGACGGATCGCCGTGAGCTGCTCAAGCTGATGCTGCGCAGCGTCGGTGGGCCGAGCGGCATGGTGGCGCTGTACAAGCAGTTTGACGACGAACCGGAAGAGCAAGAGTTTCTGCGCCAAGCGATCCTGGGCGAGGTCCGCTCGCCCCGCGATCTGCGCGTGATCTTCGACG
>CAZVMD010000576.1:0-2500 GCA_964628555.1 uncultured Myxococcales bacterium
CAGTGCCTGCAGAAGCATGTCGATCCGGTCACCGGAAAAGAGACCGTGGTCTTCTCGTGCTTCAACCAGGATCAGGAGCTGGATCGCGTCAGCTGGCAGAACCTCGCGGATCGGCTGCGTCAGAACAGCACGCAGGAAAAGCTCAGCAACCACTGGCTCGACTACCTGCTCAAGTAGGCGGCCGGTCGGCGGGTCGGGTCGGTCGGGTCCGCCGGTCTGGTTAGCCGACGCGGGCGGCGGGCGGGGGGACCGAGTAGTCGAGCGGCCGCTCGCGCTCTAGCGCGAAGAAGCTTGGCGTCGGCAGCCGTAAGAAGCCGAGGTCGACATAGGACCAGCCGAGCAGCAGGTCAGCGCTGTCGGCGTGCAAGGCGACGAGCGGATCGCGGACCAGGCCCATGGGGTCGAAGCTGCGGTTGTGGCCGCGGCCGTAGTCGATGAGCAGCCCGGCGCGATACGGCCAGGGCGACTCGTCGGGGCGGCCGGGCACGACCTGATAGTGGCCGAAGGTGATCGGCTGCCCCCGTCGCTGCAGTGGCTGACTGCTGGCGCCGATGCCGCGCTGCGCCACCCGCACATTCCAGCCGCGTAGGACGTTGTGCTGGCGGTCGCGCAGAAACACTTTCTGAAACGTCTTCCACGACAAGCGCTCGACAAAGCGCGGCAGCCCCAAGGCCGTGCCGCGGTATTCCCAGTTGTCGAGGGCCTGCGGCTCGATGGCATGGCCCTGCGCCAGCAAGCGCCGCAGCGTGGCGCGCGGTAGCTCCAGCAGATCGTTGACGTTGCGGATAACCGGAAGCTCGGAAGCAGAACCCGACATGCGGGAAGACTACCTCGCCGCGCGGCGGGCCGGGGTACGTCAAGCGGGGATCCAGGAAGATGCCACCCATCGCGAAGCTGGGAGGCTGCGGCCGCCTCGCGCGGTCTTCTTCGACGCCCTCGGCGAGGAAGGAGCTCGCGGGAAGGCGGGGCCTTCGGCTGCGCAGAGCGTCGCCGGGAGGGGACTTGCAGCTTGATTGGCAGAGCGCCTAGCGCTGGCTGGGGCGGCGACGGCCGAGGGCCCAGCCGCAAAGGACCAGGCCGGCGAGCCAGGCCAAGCCGCTGGCGCTGTGGCGATGGCCGGGGGCCTCGCGGCAGGAGCAGCCGGTGGCGATCGCACCGCCGCCCGGGTTATCGGTGGCACCGCCCGAGCCGGGTAGCGGATCCTGGCAGAGTCCCTCGCGACACTCCTGGCCGCTGGGACAGATGGCGTTCTGGCAGGGTGAGGCGCAGGCGCCGCTCTGATCACAGTACGTGCCGGCCGGACAGCTCATGCTCAGGCAGGCCTGCGGCACGCACTTGCCGCTGGTCGTCTGGCAGACAGAGCCGCTGTCGCTGCACGGCAAGCAGTCGCAGGTCGGGATGCAGGCCCCGCCGACGCAGGTCCGCTTCGGGCCACAGTTGATGGCCTGGCCGGTGTTGGGGTCCTTGCAGGGATCGAGGCAGATGCCGCCCGAGCAGACAGTCGGTGGCGGACAGCGGATGCCATCGCAGGCGCTGACACAGGTGCCGCCATTGCAGACCTGCGAGGCCGAGCAGGTGACGCCGGCGCAGGCGCTGTTGACGCAGCGACCGCGGTCGCAGACCAGGCCGCTTCCAGGCGGACAGGGGAACTCATCGAGGCAGCTGCCGACGCAGCGACCGCGGTCGCAGATCTGGCCGCTGGGGCAGCTGGCGCCGTCATCAACGGCGCCGTTGCAGTCGTTGTCGAGGCCATCGCAGCGCTCGCTGGTCGGGCTGACCAGTGCCTTGCAGTAGATGCCGCCTTTGCCATCGCACTCGGTGACGCCGCTCTTGCAGGCCCCCTCGCGCTTGGCGTCCTCGCAGGGCTGGCCGGCCCCCAGGCAGGTCAAGCCGCTGAACTGAAAGACGAAGTCTTCGTAGTCGAGATCGTTGCCGTTGACCCCGGCGGCGCCGTCGGCATCGACGAAGTCGAGATCCTCGAAGCCAAGGTAAAAGGTGTTATCGAGCTTGGTCGACTTGTAGATCAGGTGCGAAAACCAGGGTCCATCGCGACGGAACGAGCACATCGTGCAGCGGGTGTTCCAGATGTGCTGCGTGTAGTGGTACTGGGTCGCTTTGGCGTTGGCGGTGTCGCAGCAGCTACCGGTGCTGGCGGCGCGACAGCTGGCCAGACACGAGGACGCCGCGGCCCCAGGACAGCAGCCGTCGTTCGAGACCGGCTTGGGAATCAGCGCCAGGCCGATCAGCCCACCGCGATAGCGCGGACTCGATCGGATGCTGGCGGCCGCGATATCGATCGGCAGCGCCGCGTCATCGAGGTCGCTGCCGCCCTGGGTAAACGGCACCAGCAGGATGATGTCGCTGTCAGCCGCGGTCTGGTTGATGTTGCCCTTTTCAAAGCGGTAAAGCGGGGCACTGCGGCGCGCCGTGCCGTCGTCGAGTTTCTCGTTGTACCAGCCGATGCCGAAGTGCGCGCCGCCGCCCTTGTAGATGAAGCGCA
>CAZVMD010000577.1:0-2468 GCA_964628555.1 uncultured Myxococcales bacterium
ATCATCAGCCACGATCGCTGGTTCCTCGATCGCCTCGCCACCCACATCCTGGCCTTCGAGGGCGACTCCAAGGTCGTGTGGTTCGAGGGCAACTGCCGCGACTACGAAGCCGATCGCAAGCGCCGCCTCGGCAAAGACGCCGAGCAGCCGCACCGCATCCGCTACAAAAAGCTCACCAACTAGCCAGCGACTGCGCGGGGACCCCCAATTCGTGACCGGGCTGCGAACCGTGGGGCCCCCGCTTTACGGGACGCTTTTTTCGAGCCGGGGGCGTCTCGAAAAAAGGTCCCTTGCGGCCCCACGGCTTTACTGGGAATTGGGGGGCTGCGAAGGGTCCTGGGACAGGAGGGCTCGCACCGCCGCGATGTGCTCGGGTCGGCAGCCGCAGCAGCCGCCCAGAAGCTCGGCGCCGTCCCCGCGCAAGAGCAGCAGATCGTGGGCGAAGCGCTCGGGCGTCTCGGGGGCGGGCGGGCGCTTGCAGTCGGGGGCGGGCTCGTCGACCTGCGGCTGTACCAGGACGCGCGGCGGCGTGCCCCGCTGACCCGCGGCCCACTCGGCAAGCTCGCTCACCGGGCGGCGCATGCGCCGGGCCGGCAGCGAGCAGTTCACGCCCACGGCGAGCGGCCGCAGCGGAGCCTCGGCGATCGCCCGCAGCATGCGCGACATTGGCACCCCCAGCGGCGTCTCCATCCCGCTCTGGCCCAGGCTCACCGTCAGCGATACCAGAACCGGCAGCGGACCCGCCCAGGCCCCCTCCAGCAGCGCGGCAAGCTCGGTGGCATCACAGGCCGTCTCTAGGTGCAGCGCCTCGGCTCCGGCGGCGGCAAAGGCCGCTGACAGCGCCGTCACCCAGTCCCGCAGCGTGTCGGCTTCCAGGCGGCTGGGAGCCAGGCCACTTGGGCCCAGCGCAGCCACCGTATAGCGCCCGCTCTCCCGCGCCAGCTGCACGCTCTGCCGCGCAAGCTCGATCGCCGCCTCCAGGCTGGGGCAGAGCGGATGCGTCCCGCGCAGCAGGCGCAGCAGGCCAAAGCTATTGGTCTGCAGCACATCGGCCCCGGCCGCCGCAAAGGCCGCGTGAACGGCGCGCACCTCGTCCGGGCGCGAGCGCAGCCAGGCTTCCGGTGGCTCTTGTTTCAGATCCAGGCCGGCCGCGATCAGCGCCGTGCCCAGGCCGCCATCGAACAGCAGCGGCTGGCTGTGCAGCGCGTCGGAAAAGCGCGACATCGCCCGACCGCTACTTCTCGGGCGTCTCAGGCTTTTCCGGCTTGGGCGTCTTGCTCGCTGGCGCGGGCGGGGCCGGCGGAATGCTCTTCCGCGTCGAGCGCCGCGACTGCAGAGCTGGCACAAAGCGCTCGAAGTCATCGCCCCACTGGTAGTAGGCGGCCTTGCGCAGCTCGCCATGGCGCTGCCATAACAGCGTCGCCAGCCGATCGCGCGCCACCACATCCGGCTGCCCGCTCTTGGCCGCGCTCACCCGCGCCCCCTTCGGCTTCAGCCGCGACAAGAGCTCCGTCCCCAGCTCGGCCGCCCGATCCAGCTGCGCCGCCCCCACCAGCTTCTGCGCGCTCATCGCCGCCGGGTGCTTGCGATATAGCGCGGCCAGGCCCACCAGATCGCTGGCCAGATCGATCGGCCCGCTGCCGCGCCGAATCTTTTCCACCGCTGGGGCCGGCAGGGCATCCGCCAGCACCAGCGCCCCGGCCGTACTCAGCAGCAGCGTGCGCAGCGTCGCGGCCTCCGAGAGCTGAGCCCGCAGCTCGCCGAGCTCGGCCGGCCGATTGACCACCTGCGTCGCCGCGAAGGTCACCGCCTGCCCCAGCGCCGGCAGATCCAAGATCTGCGCCCAAGGCAGCTCCGGCAGCGCCTTCTTCAGCGTCGCCAAGCACGGCTCCAGCCCCTTAAGCCCGGTCTGAATATTCTGCAGCGCCAGCACGGGGTCGAGGCGGAACGGCAGGATCTCGGCCTTGGCGATCTTTTCCGCCTGCGGCAAGAAGAACAGAAACGCTTCCTGCGCGGTCTTCACACGACCGACGGAGGAGACTGGCGACTCGGTTCCCGCGCTCCCCGCCGCCGGCTTCCGGGCAATTGGCTGCTTTTTGGCAGCCGACTTCTTGGCAGGCGACTTCTTGGCAGCCGACTTCTTGGCAGCCGACTTCTTGGCGGCCGGCTTCTTGGCAGCCGACTTCTTGGCAGCCGACTTCTTCGCTGCGGGCTTCGTGCGCGACATGCTCTTTCTGGGGGCCATCGAGTGCTCTCCTCTCGGCTGAGTGGCTCGTTTTCGCGGCTGCGGACGGTCTATCACGCGCCGATGCGAGATTCTGCCTCAACTGAGCTGGGGCCAAGACCCCCACGACCCCAACTTTCGCAAAATCGCTCTTCGCCAAGACCCCCGCGACCCCAACTTCCGCAAAATCGGTCTTCGCCAAGACCCCCGCGCTGGGTCAGACCCAAATCAGCAGCTTCGCCAA
>CAZVMD010000578.1:0-2450 GCA_964628555.1 uncultured Myxococcales bacterium
AAGCAGAACCCGCTGGGTATTCCCGTCGCTGGCTGTCCGCTGCACGAGAAGATCTCAGAGATGCACCTCATGCGCCGCGGTGGCGATCCGCTGGCGGCGCTGGCCTTGGTGACGCTCGACAACCCGATGTGTCCCGGCACCGGCCACCGCATCTGCAATGACTGCATGAAGGGCTGCATCTATCAGAAGCAGGAGCCGGTCAACATCCCGCAGATCGAGACCTCGGTCCTGACCGACATCCTGAAGCTGCCCTATGGGGTCGAGATCTACGGCCTGCTGACCCGCTGGAATCCGCTCAACGCGCGTCGTCCTTATCCACTGCCCTACACCGGTAAGAACGTGCTGGTGGTTGGGCTGGGGCCGGCTGGCTACACGCTGTGCCATCACCTCTCGCGCGAGGGCTTTGGCGTCATCGGCATCGACGGCCTGAAGCTAGAGCCGCTGCCGCAGGAGCTAGTCGGTGATCTGCGCCATGGGATCGTCCCGGCCGCGATTGCCGACTGGCACGCGCTAGAGACTGAGCTCGACGAGCGCGTGCTCGCCGGCTTCGGCGGCGTGTCGGAGTACGGCATCACCGTGCGCTGGGACAAGAACTTCCTCACGCTGCTTTATCTGACGCTGTCGCGGCGTGAAAACATCCGCTTCTACGGCGGCGTGCGCTTTGGCGGCACGCTGGCTCTCGATGACGCCTGGGGGCTGGGCATCCATCACGTGGCCATCGCGGCGGGGGCGGGCAAGCCGACGCTGGTCGACATCGAGAACAACCTAAGCCGCGGCATCCGCAAGGCCTCCGACTTCTTGATGGCGCTGCAGCTTACCGGCGCGTTCAAGAAAGACTCGCTGGCCAACCTGCAGATCCGTCTGCCGGCGATTGTGATCGGCGGCGGCCTGACGGCCATCGATACCGCCACCGAGCTTCTGGCCTACTACATCGTGCAGATCGAAAAGGCGCTGTCGCGCTGGGAGATCCTGACGACGACCGCGGGCCAGCCCGACCCGGCGAAGGAAGCGGCGCTGCTGCGCACCTTCGACACCGAAGAGCGCGAGATCCTGCTCGAACAGCTGGCGCATGGTCGTGAGCTGCGCGCCGAGCGGGCGCTGGCCAGCAGCCAAGGGCGCGAGCCGGGCCTGACGACGCTGCTCGATAAGTGGGGCGGCGTCTCGCTGGTGTACCGCAAGAACCTCATCGACTCGCCGGCCTATCGCCTAAATCACGAAGAGGTCGAAAAGAGCCTGGAAGAAGGCGTGCGCTACATCGAGCGCATGGCGCCCAAGGCCGCGCTCCTTGACCAGTACGGCGCGCTGCGAGCGATGACGTTTGAGCGCCAGAAGGTCGAGACAACGGCCAGCGGTCAGAAGTGGAGCGCGAGCGGTGAGCTCATCGAGCTACCGGCCCGCACCGTCTGTGTCGCGGCCGGCACCAGCCCGAACACGATCTACGAAAAAGAACATCCCGGGACCTTTGTGCTTGGCCGGGGTGGCTATTTTGCGCCGCATCGCGTCGACTTTGTCGACGATGGTGTTGGCGGCAAGCGCCCGCAGCCGGTGGCCAGCCCAGGCGGCTTCTTTACGTCCTATGAGAAGGCCGGGCACGTCGTCAGCTACTACGGCGACAACAACCCCAAGTACGCCGGCTCGGTGGTCAAGGCCATGGCCTCGGCCAAGGACGGCTTTGTGCACGTCTCGGCGCTGTTTGTCGAAGCGCTGCGGCAAGCCGGCCGCGAGGTAGTCGAGCACGACCGCCCCAGCCCAGCGCAGCAGGCGCAGGATGAGGGCTTCCGTCGCCTGATCACCCGGCTTGACGATGAGCTCTGCGCGACGGTCGTCCGGGTTGATCGCCTGACGCCAAACATCGTCGAGGTAGTGGTGCGGGCGCCGCTGGCCGCGCGCAAGTTCCATCCCGGCCAGTTCTACCGCCTACAGAACCTAGAGATGCGCTCGCAAGAGCTACACGGCACCCGCTTGGCGATGGAGGGCCTGGCGCTGACCGGCGCCTGGACCGATCCGCAGGCCGGTCTGCTGTCGCTTATCGTGCTGGAGATGGGCGGCTCGTCGCGCCTCTGTGCGCGGCTGGTGCCCGGCGAGCCGGTGGTGGTCATGGGACCGACCGGAACGCCGACCGAGATTCCGCACAACGAGACCGTGTGTCTAGTCGGTGGTGGCCTCGGCAACGCCGTGCTGTTTTCGATCGCGCGCGCCCTCAAGCAGAACGGCTGCCGCGTCCTTTACTTCGCCGGCTACAAGAAGCCCGAAGATGTCTACAAGCAGGACGAGATCGAAGCGGGCACCGATCAGGTCATCTGGGCCTGCGATGTCGCGCCGCCGCCCAACTCCACGCTCGGACCGCGCCGCCCGCAGGACTCGCTGTTCGTCGGCAACATCGTCGAGGCCATGCACGCCTATGCCCGCGGTGCCATCCCCGGCGCGCTGATCCCGATGAGCGATGTGCG
>CAZVMD010000579.1:0-2434 GCA_964628555.1 uncultured Myxococcales bacterium
GCATCTTCGATCATGCCGTCGGTGGCGTAGTAGGCCTTGTCGATCGTCAGGTTCTTGAGCAGCGGGTTGCCCGGCGTGTCAGGCGTCGTCGGCTCCTTGACCGAGATCGCGGCGCCGACCGTGCGCTTGGGCAGGATCGAGTACGAGTGATTGGTTCCGCCGGTCAGGTTATCGGTATAGACGGCAAAGTAGACATCGCCGCCCTTGGGCACGTAGGTCAGGAAGTTGTGCGCGACCAGAAGACCCATCGAGTCGATCGAGCGCGAGGTGTCAAACGGCATGCCCTCGGCGAAGCGGCCGTTGGTCGGCGCCGTCTGGCCGATGACTCGCGGCGGCGACACGGCGCCAAAGCGCAGCGCCGGGCCCAGCGTGTGCAGCCGGGTCAGCACGACGTAGTTGTCGGCCGGCGTCGAAAACTTATACAGGGCGGTCTGGCTGGGACCGGCGATGCTCTGGTTCGTCGAGTCGCTCTTGTCGTTCAGCCCCAGCGGCATGCGCGCCGTCACCTGCGGCGCCTTGGCATCGGCCGGATCCGAGATGTACGAAAGCGGCTGGCCAAGCGGCGTCGGTGAGTTCAGGCCCACCTGCAGCCCACCGACGGCCGGCAGGGCATCGACCAGCACCAGCCCGCCAAAGGTCGTCGGATCGACCACCGCATTGGCCATCGCCGGCGCCACCAGGCCGACGACGCTCGACACACCCAGCAGGCCGCGCGTGTTCATCGGATCGAAGAGGTTGTCGCGATAGTCGAGGTTGCGGAAGCGGACCGTCGTCAGGCCGCCCTGCGGCACCGAGGCCGGCATGTTCTGCCCCATCGGTAGCTCGGCCATCAGCGTCGGCGCCACCAGCACGCCCCCCTGCACCACCAGCTTCTCGTCAGCGCCGGCCATGCCCGCCCCCGGCGTCGTCACCGTCAGATCCTTGGCACCGATCGGGGCCAGGCTGGTGACGTCGATGCCGACGCGCAGATAGGTGGCGCTCGACACATCGACCTTGGTCACCTTGATGTTGGTGTCGCTGAAGGTCACCGTCGTCGTGCCGGCCTTAAAGTGGGTGCCGAAGCCCGAGATCACCAGCGTCGCGGGCCGCGCCCCCGGCACCGAAGAGGGCGTGATCGCCGAGATCGACACATCGCCCGCCCCGATGCCCGACGGCCCCTGCGTCCCCATCGACCCCATCGGGCCCTGCGGCCCGGCCGGCCCAGTCGGGCCCTGCGCGCCGCGTGGACCTTCCACCGGCTCGCCACAGGCCAGGATGCTGCTGGCAAGCAGCCAGCCAAGCGTCTTCTTCATGACGTATTCCCCTTGTTTGGTTAGCGGTTGGGTCTCAGGTCAAGCGTGGCAGTGGGCGACGGGCCCCGCCGCGGCGACCTATCTTTGCAGACAAAAAGTGTAATCCATATTTCGGATATTTGTCTGCACATTCTAGCCAGGGCTCGCCCGCCCGCGCCAGCCTGCCCGTCGGGTCACCACTGACTCGCTGCCGTCGTTGCGCTGCCGGGGATCGACGCGGCATCCAAGCAGCCATCCCATGCCTACCGCCATGTCCGCGATTCGAAAGCCGATCCGCATCCCCTGTGCCCTGCTGAGCCTGGCGCTCGTCGCCTGTGCCGCCGACGCGCCGCCGCTTGACGACGGGCTGCCGCCACCGCCCGGCGGCTGCTTTGAAGCGCCGCTGCCGCTGCAGAATGCGCGCCGCCACACGCTGGGCGACACGTTCTATCTGCCGCGACCGCTCGCCGCTGCCGGCTGCCCGGCTGCCACCAGATGGACGGTGCTGACCGCGCCGGCCGCAAGTCGTAGCCAGGTCTATGGCAGTGGCGCACCGCAGCCGCGCTTTACCCCCGATGCCGTCGGTACCTACGTCTTTGGGCTGGCCGGGATCGCCGGCAGCGAGCAGCGCCTAGAGGTCGTGGCCCGCACCCCGGCCGAGCGCTTCGCCAACCACTACCTGACGCCGCTTTACGGCCTGGCCCGCGTCGGGCAAGAGCTCTGGACGGCCAACGGCGCCGCCTATACCGTCACCCGCCTGGTGGCCGATGGGACCGGCTTCCGCGTGGCGGCCGAGCTTGCGGTGGGCGCCTGGCCCGCGGCGATCACCGGCTCTGAGGCGCTGCCCTATGTCCTGGTGGCGCAGCGCGGCGCCGACAGCATCGGCTTTATCGACCGCCAGCGCGGCGTGCTGGAAGACGCGCTGTGGGTCGGCGATGAACCGACCGGCCTGGCGCTGTCGCCCGACAACCGACTGTTGTACGTCTCGCTGGCAACCGAGCGGCAGGTGGTGGTGGTCGATGTCGCGGCGCGGCAGGTGCAAGAGCGCATCACGGTCGGCTTTGACCCGCGCGCGCTTTCGCTGAGCAGCGACGGCAAGCGGCTGTATGTCGCCTCGTACCGCTCGGCCAACCTGCAGGACGGGCCGATGGGCAGCCGCAAGG
>CAZVMD010000580.1:0-2425 GCA_964628555.1 uncultured Myxococcales bacterium
CTTCCTCTTCCTCTTCCTCTTCCTCTTCCTCTTCCTCTTTCGACTCGACGCGAACTTCGCTAGCGCCCCGACGGAAACTCGGGGCCGGTGCGGCCTTGCGTGCGGCTTGGGGACTTCGGCGGGGCTGGGCTCTGGCCTGGCACGTCGAGGTAGCCTTGACCCATGGCCAGCAGGGCGGCTCCGACCAGGCAGCAGAGCACGGCCCAGACGATGCCGAAGAAGTGGCGGTGCAGAGGCCGCTCGCGCAGGCGCATGGGCAGGAGGACCAGGCCCATAGTCAGGAGCGCGGCTCCGTTGAGGATCAAAAACCAGCGCGGCACGTCACAGGTCCTTGAGCGGAGAGCGCCGGACTAGGGGCGGACGTAGGTGCCGGAGCGCCCGCCGCTCTTTTCGAGGAGCGAGATGGCGCCGATGGTCATGCCGCGCTCGACCGCCTTGCACATGTCATAGATGGTCAGGGCCGCCACCGAGACCGCGGTTAAGGCCTCCATCTCGACGCCAGTGCGATCGAATGCGCGGACCTCGACGTCGATGATCAAGGCCGCTAGGGCGGCGCCGTCTTGGCCCGGCCCGCTGCGGCCGCGACCCCAGTAGGGCGTGAACTTCACCTCGACTCCGGTGACACGGAGCGGATGGCAGAGCGGGATCAGCTCAGCGGTGCGCTTGACCGCTCCGATGGCCGCGATGCGAGCCACGGCCAGCGCTTCGCCTTTGGGCAGATCGCCGCGCATCAGCCGGCTGAGTGTGTCGGTGCGCAGCTCAATGCAGCCCTGGGCTCGGGCCGCTCGCGCCGTCTCGGGCTTGGCGCCGACCTCGACCATGCGGGCGTGGCCGTGCTCGTCGAGATGGGTCAAGCCACTCTTCGTCGGGGGCGGATCGGCGGCCGGCGTCTCAGCGGCGGGTGGCAGCGGCTTGTCGGCAGCGGGCGGAGGGCTGGAGGATCGCTCAGACATCGGGTGGCTATGCTATCACCGGCCCGCCCCCGACTTGCCTGCCTTGGGCAGATAAGCGCGCTTTTTGGTGGCTGCCAGGTGGCGCGTTGAGCCATTTTGACCGCCGCTTGACACCTATGCATATGCGCTCGCTTGTCTGGCCGGCTGCGGTCCTCTTCACTCTCCCGGGCGGGGGCTGCTCGGGCGTTGAGGTGGACGTGCTAAGCCGTCGGACCAGCGTCGATATGGCGGATACGCCCACGCTCATGCCGAGCGATCCGCCGGACCTCGGGCGCCCGCCCCCGCCGCGCTGCACGTCCCGCCGGCAGGGGGATGGGCGGACCTGTCAGAGCGCCACGCTATGGAAGCTCAGTGCGCAGCTCGACTGCCGCTCGCGCGGGGAGCGGCTCGATGTGCTGATGCCGTTTGACCCCTGCGCCGCCGACCGCTTTCGCTTCGTCTCGTATATGTGCTGCTCCGGCGGGACGATGCCGCCGGGGCCCGGCCCGATGCTGGGTCAGCCGCCCGCGCCGCGGGCTTTCCCGGTGAGGCCCATCGACCAGGACCACGACCAAGACCCCTCGCGCCATGGTGGTGCGGGGAACTAGACCAAGGAGGAATCATGCGGACCACTCTCTCTAACTGCAGGGTGCAGCCGGCGTCGCAACGACCGGGCTCGACCCGCCTGCTGCGGCTGTTCTGCGGCGGCATGCTGGTGCTCGGGCTGGGCGTTTTCGGCCAAGGCTGCGGCAATGACCTGGCCACCGATGAAGCGGCGATCGCCCACGAAGTCACCACGATGATCGAGCAGGGCCCCTCGGCGGTCCAAGAGATCTACGTGTACGACGTCGATGCCAGCGATCAGGTCAGCACTGATCCCAACACCGTGGATCCCAGCACTGGCACCACCACCGATCCGGCAGGTGGCGATCCCAGCACTGGCACTGGTGGCTGTACTCCCAAGCCGCCGATGCCGCCGATGCCGCCGCCGACCCCGATGTGCACCAAGGAGAAGCAGGGCGGGGCAACCTCGTGCAAGGACGAGAAGACCTGGCGTTCGTATGGCGAGGCCTACTGCAAGATGAAGGGCCTGGTCCTCAAGAACACCACGTTTGATACCTCGTGCGGACGTGGCGAGTGGCGCTATGCCACCTACGAGTGCTGCAAGGCCTCGCCGCCGCCGCCGCCGCCGCCGCCGCCGCCCGGCCCGCGCTGCAGCGATAACAAGGCGGGTGATGGCCGCACCTGCAAGGACCGCGCGGCCTGGAAGGCGGAGGGCGCCAAGTTCTGCGCCTCGAAGATGGCGATTCTGACGGTGCTGACGCTGGAAGATCGCTGCGGCATGGGCGACACCTGGAAGACGGCGCACTTCGAGTGCTGCGCGTGGACGCCGCCGCCGCCGCCTCCTCCTCCCCCCCCGCCGATGTGTGTGGGCGCGGGCGCCGGTGGACCGGGCGTCTGCAAGTCGCAGGCGGACTGGAAGGCGGAAGCCG
>CAZVMD010000581.1:0-2425 GCA_964628555.1 uncultured Myxococcales bacterium
TGCGTGTGCCATCGTATGACAACTCTCGTCCCTGAGTCAATCGCCGGATCGGCGCAGGCTCAGACGGAGCAGACCGGCAGCAGAGGCCCCTTAGCGGGCAGCGGTCACCGCCTACTTATCCAGGTCAGCGGCGAGCTCGGGCCGATGGTTTGAGGCCACGCCCCAGCGCGACTTTTTCCACTGCCCTTGGTAGGCCAGCCACAGCGACATGGCATCGCTGATGAAGCGCAGCGCGATGGGCTCAGAGGCGTTTAGCTCCTTGGTCTCGCCGGGGTCATCGGCACCATCGAACAGCTTGACCTGCCCGCCGCCACTTACCAGCAGCTTGTAGCGCCCAAGTCGCATGGTGTGCGAGAGCTCGTACTGGCTGGCGACTGCAGGACGGGGGTAGCCAGCGCCCACACCCTGCGCCACGGCAATCAGCGACTCGCCCTGCACATCCTTGGGAGCGGGCAGGCCTAGCGCATCGGTGAGGGTCGGCAGGATGTCGACCAGCTCGGCCCCTTCCTCAACGACGCGACCGCCGGGGAACAGCGGCGGGTAATAGATCCACAGCGGGATGTGCACCAGCTCTTGGCGCAGCGACTGACCATGGCCGATGCGTCCGTGATCCCAGAACTCTTCGCCGTGATCGCTGGTGAACACGATCATCGTGTCGTTTTCGTGGCCGGTCTTCTTCAGCAGGTCGAGTAGCGCGCCAAACTGCTGATCGTTGTACGAGATATCGCTGTCATAAAGCGCGATCACCCGCTGCCGATCACGCGGCGTAATCTGCAGCTGACCTGCGACGATGCGATCGAGCTGCGGATCCATGCAGCCCTTCACAAAGGGGCCGCTGTAGCTCTCTGGATCGTACTTCGAGATCCAGGGCTCATGGGCGCGCCACGACACGTGCGCATCGATGGTTCCCAGGTACAGAAAGAACGGCTTCTTACTGGCCGGATTTTTGGTGAGGAAGGTCTTGGCTGCCGCGACCAGATCCTCGCCCTTGAGTCCGCCGCCCTCGTGAATGTGATTCTTGAGGAAGTCCCAGCCATCGCCGAAGCCCCAGCGCTTGGTGATGTAGCCATTGGCGATGTGGGCGATGTTGTAGAGGCCGGCCGGCTTGAGCGCCTCGGGCAGGATGACAAGCTGCGGCGGTAGCACCGCTTTGTCGCTGATGAAGCGATGCTGGGCGGGATAGAGGCCGGTGAACAGCGAGGCGTGGCTGACCCGCGACTCGTTGCCTTGGGCGTAGGTGATGGCAAAGCGAGTCGCGCGCTCACTGAAGGCATCGAGCACGGGCGTCTCGACCCGCGAGCTCTTGTTCCACAGCCGGTACTTATCGGCCCGCGTATCGTCGGAGAGCCAGATGATGATGTTGCGCGGCTTCTCGGCCTTACGCAGCGACGGAGTAGGACCCAGAGTCAGGAGCTCGGCGCTGCTGAGTGAGAGCTGGGCACAGCCTTGCGCGGAGAGCGACAGCCGCCGCACTTCGTTGGCATGCGCGGCGAGCGACTGCGCGCTGCCATCGAGCGGCTGGTCACGCGGAGCTTTATCGGCTGCGCCCTTGCCCCCCTCTAGCTGCAGCTTGAGCGAGCAGCCGCCCTGGCCCTGCACGCGCAGTGCACCGCCGCGCGGGATGTAGACGTAGTAGTGCAGCGCCGAGTCGCCGGGAATGAGCAGCTTGTTGCCCTCGCTCAGGCGTGGCGGCACATAGTCGGCGGGTGGCTCCTTGCCACCGATCTGCAGCCAGTGCACCGCCGCTGCAGCGCGGAGCGGCGCCGGACTGCCGGGCACCGGCCAGCTACCGACGTGGGCGAAGGTGAAAGAGAGCGCGTTCTCACCCGCATGCAGCGCCCCGGCCGGAAGCTTGACCTCGATCGTCTGCCAGCCGGGCTTAAGCGGCAGGGCCGGACTCGCCTTGCCGCCGGCGGCTAGCTTCACCGATGAGGGGGCCAGGACTTTGACGCGCAGCCACAGGCTGCCACTTGCGGCCTGCGCGACCGACAGCGGCACCTGCAGCCGGGCACTCGCTTGGGCCAGCGCAGTCTGCACACCATCGACGGCCACGCGTGCGCGCCAGGTCGGAGTCGGCCGGCCAAAGTGGGCATAGCGGACAAAGCCTGCGCTGCCGGCTGGCAGCACCAAGCCGCCGCGCTGCTCCAGATGAGCCAGCGTGCGATTGGCGATCAGGTCAAAGACCGCATGGCGATCCCCTCCCTCGCTCTCGTCCGTCTTGGCCGGAGTCGCGGCAGGGCTCTTGGTCGTAGGGGTAGCGTAGGCGGACGCGACCAGCGACGTGGTCAGCGCCCAGACGGTGCAAAGTTTTTTCATGACACCGAGTGCAGGATGTCCAGCATGTCGCGCGTAGCCCGATCGAGGCCGACCAGGACTGCGCGCGCGATGAGGGCGTGGCCGATGTTCAGCTCCTCGATGCCGGGGA
>CAZVMD010000582.1:0-2418 GCA_964628555.1 uncultured Myxococcales bacterium
TGGCGTACTGGTAGGCCGGCTGGTTCCACACCTCGTCGTTGTTCACGGCGTTGACCGCGAACGAGCGACCGGCCTTCTTGATGAAGTTGGTCGCGGTCAAAAACAGCGTGCCGGCGTTCGAGCGGCAGTTCGGCTGGATGATGCGGCCGCTGCGGTCGTACTTGAAGTTCACCGTCGCGGTGTCGCAGCGATAGCCGATGAAGCGAGCATCGGCCGCGGCATAGGCCTCGGCCATCAGACCCGTCAGATCGCCCGGCGAGAAGCTGACGCAGCCGGTGGTGCTGGTGGTGCAGCGCTGCAGGTAGGTCTTGCCGTCGCGCACGTACTTGCGCACGGTGATCGGCTTCTGCGGCGCCTTCTCGTTGATCGCCGAGCCGGTCCAGCCCTGGCAGATGCCAAACCAGCTCTGCACGCCCGGCACGTCCTTGCCGTGGTTCTTCTGGATCCAGTCGTACATCGTCTTCTGCTGCGTCGAGTCGAGGAACAGCGTGCCGTACTTCTCGGCCGGCGACAGGACGCTGGCGCCCATCCAGCGGTTGAGGATGCCGTTTTTGATCATCGGCCAGTAGTCGCTCGAAAACGGCTTATTCTCCGTCGCTACCGAGACCGTCTTGCCAATGTCGGTGGCCGGCGCTAGCTCATCCGCCTTGAAGGTCGGCATGGCATTGACCAGCTTGATGAGCTCCATCGGGTTGGTGCTCGAGTTAAACGAGTCCGCCTTGCCCACCGCCTCCACATCGTAGAGCTCACCGTCGTCCAAGAGCTCTTCATTGCCACAGCCGCTCATCGCGGACAGCGGCGCTAGCACGGCAAAAAAACCAATCGATAGCAGTCGGTGCAGGGTCATGACAGGTCTCCTCAGGGATCTAGGCGAAGGGCGCAGCCAGTCGGCGTCCGGCCGGCGGCACGAAGGGTAGGCGCTGGGTGGGGCTTCCCCCCCCAGACCTGCGGCAAGGTATGCACACCTGCTGGGGAAGTCAATGCGCAATGTGAAGGTAAGTTCACAAAAAATTGTCTCTAAAACCGGACCACTTTGTGCGCAGGCGCCTCGACGCGGGTTGCTTCGCTGCCGGCTGGGGCTACCATCGCCGCCATGTCTTCTGCCCCAGATGCTCGCCCCGTCCCCGCGATCAGCGAGGAAGCCCAGGCGGTCCACGCCGCCGCCACGCCCATCGATCTGCACGCCGACACCACCAAGCTGATGTCGCGCGGCTATGACTTTTACCGTCGCCACGATCCGCCCTGGCCGGTGCGCAGCTTCTTTGGCCACGTCGATCTGCCGCGCATGCGACAGGGCAATCAGGCGGCGCAGTTCTTTGGCATGTGGACCTTCCCCAAGCCCGAGTCGGGCTGCAGCGCCGACGTCCACCGCCAGATCGACGCCCTGGAAGCGACCATCGCCCGCGGCGACGGACAGCTAGTGCTGTGCCGCAGCGCCGAGGACATCCGCCAGGCGCGAAAGAGCGGCCAGATCGCCGCCCTCCTCGGCATCGAAGGCGGCCAGGCCCTGGAGCGCGGCCGCCCAGAGGAGGTGGTGGCGCGCTTGACCGAGTTCGCCCGGCGCGGCGTCCGCTATCTCGGGCTCCTACACTTTAGCGACAACGCGCTTGGCCATCCCCAGTACGGCTGGGGCAACGATCACGAGCGCGGCCTGAGCCCGCTCGGCTGCGAGGTCGTCGATGCCTGCGCCCGGCTCGGCGTCATCGTCGATCTGGCGCACATCAACCACCGCGGCTTCTTCGAGGTGGTGGCGCGTAAGCCCGGCCCGCTGTTCGTCACCCACACCGGCGTCCTCGGCGTGCAGCGACACTGGCGCAACATCGACGATCAGCAGATCCGCGCCATCGCCGACAGCGGCGGCGTCATCGGCGTCATCTTCGCCCCCCGCTACCTCGGCAAAGAGGGGCTTGAGGGCGTCGTCGAGCACCTCAGCTATCTCGTCCGCATCGCCGGCGAAGACGCGGTTGGCCTCGGCTCCGACTGGGACGGCGCCGTGCGCCCGCCACGCGGCCTGGAGAGCCCGGCCCAGCTTCCCAACCTCACCGAAGCCCTGCTGCGCGCCGGCCTCCCCGCCCACACCATCCACAAGATCCTCGGCGACAACGTCCTGCGCGTGCTGCAGAGCGCGCCACCGCGAGCCTGACCCGCCGCCCCCTCGCCATGGACCGCAGCCTGGCCCCCTGCGCGAGGAGGGGCGCATAAGGCCCATATCGATTCCGTACCTAACAGCGCTTGACTGTCATTTTTGGCAATCCTCTGGTCCCCGCCACAAATTATCAACAGGTTCTAATCCCTTTTACGCCCTAAGCAAGCGCCCCCTTCCGCCCACAGGGGTTTCCGCGCTCGCTCCCAGCAAGATGAACTAAGCACCGCGTAGAGATCGCTGGCAGGGGACGGATGACGGCATGGTTCCTCGCC
>CAZVMD010000583.1:0-2412 GCA_964628555.1 uncultured Myxococcales bacterium
ACGTGCAGCTTCTTGCTGATCGGCCCCTCGACGGTGACCGCGCCGTCGATGAGGTCGAGCGTCACCGAGCCGTGCCAGCGATCGGCCTTGGGCGGCCGGGTCACGACCTCGATCACGCCGCCGAGGCCACGCCCATAGTCGGCGCCATAGCCGCCGGGCCGGAAGTTCAGCTCGGACACGAACTCGGCGCTGATCGTCGAGCGCAGGCCGCCGAAGTGATAGACGCGCGGGATGGCGACGCCGTCGGCATAGGCGCGGGTATCGGTCGGCGCCGAGCCCCAGACGATGATCTGACCGATGCCAAACGGCGCCCGCGCCACTCCCGGCAGGTTCTGTACCGCCTTGATCGGATCGTTCTGGTTGCCGGCGATGCGCCGCACCTCTTGTCCGGTCAGCGTGGTGGCGATGACCTCGCGGCGCGCTGGCTGGGCCCGCACCACCGTCGCAAAGCGCTCGGCCTTGCGAGCGACGTAATAGACCACCTGCAGCCGACCGGGGCGCAGCTCTTCGCGTAGCTCGGCCGGCCGGATCAGCGTCCCGCGGATGCGGATCGGCCGGCTGCCGCAGGGCAGGGCGGCCAGGGTGAAGGCCCCCTCATCGTCGGTGGTGGCGCTCTTGGCCTCTGGGCCTTCGGGTCCGGCGATGACCTGCAGACCGGGCAGCGGATCGCGGCTGCCCTGCTCAAGGACGCGGCCCGCGAGCTCACACGCAAGCGCCGGGCGGGTCGGCGGATCGGCGCTCGGCAGCGACGGGGCTGGGCTGGCGGCGGTCGGGCTGGTCGCTGCCTCTGGGCCGGCCGGTGCCTCTGGGCTGGCCGGCTGCGCCGCGACCGCGCCAGAAAAGGGGAGGGGAGCGCTCAGCGCGAGCAGCCAGAGCGGGCCCAGCCAGCCCGCGAGCCAACGCCGACGGGGCTTTTGGCGCAGAGCCTTGCCGAGCGCCAGGGGAGGAGACTCATCCAGCGTGGCCAGCTGAGGGGAACCTGCAAAGGTCCCCCCGAAACGACGGGACTGCGCGGGGAACTTGGGCATCTCTGTGCTCACGGAAAGCGGCCGAGGAGGCGGGCGGGCGAAGCCAACGCGCGCATCCTACACGCGCCGCGAGCGCGGTGTGGCCTTAGGCCGCCTGGGCTGCTCTAGTTCGCGCTGGTGCCTCGGGCCAGGGAGACTGGGATGGGAAGAAAACAGTCTGCCGGGTCAGAAGAATGCAACATAAAATCCGCACTGTTATGCGGATAAAATTTTATGTGTCTACATATGATTGACGAATCACGACCGCGATTTAGCCGTCGATGGGAGCGCAGAGGCTGCGGTTGCCGGCCGCTCGGCTCCACAGCCAGACCAGGCCGATGGCGACGCTGGGATAGATGGCAAGCGCGATGCCGTGCGCCCAGCTCGGCGGGAAGATGTGGGCGACCGTGCCGACCAGGCAGAGCCCGACTAAGACCCAGGCGCCACGCAGATAGGCGAGCGCAACCTGGCTGAAGGTGCCGGCCAGGATGACCATGTCCAGGGTGATGACCTGCTCGATGCTGATCGGCAAGACCTCGTTGACCAGGCGCACCAGCACCGTCTGAAAAAGCCCCAGCAACACCAGAGTTACCAGGCCGCGGTGGAAGCCGTTACTCATCAGCGTCCGGCGCTGCCAGCGCGCAACCGAGAACGCGATGAGCAGCAGCAGCAGATCCGCCCACAAGAGCTGGCGGACCGTCAAGGTGCCGCGGGCCCGCGACAGCCCGGTGAACGTGATGTTGGCCAGCAGCGTCGCGATGCAGGCGATGGAAAACAGCCAGCGCCCGCGCGGCGCCGCCGCCGGATCCTGCTGCGGATCGATGTCCAGCGCCTGCAGTAGCTCGGCCATCGAGGGAAAGCGCTCGGCCGGATCGACCGCCAGGCCGCGCCGCAGCGCTTGACCGACGCGGGGCGGCACCGGCGTACCGGCGGGAATCGGTCGCAGCCGCCCATTTAGGACATTGAAGCTAAGGGCCAGAAGCGAGTCGCCGGCGAACGGGCGCTGCCCATACAAGGCTTCCCACAGCGCGGCGCAGAAGCTGAACTGATCGCTGCGCGCGTCGGTGGGCAGGCCGTCGTGCTGCTCCGGCGACATATAGGCCGGGGTGCCCATGATCGCGCCCGCCTCGGTCAGCGGCGTCTGCAGCAGCCCGCCCTCACCGCCCAGCCGGGCCGTATTTGCGTCCTCGACGCGCAGCGTATCGCCCAGCGCCGCCTGCTCAGCCGCCCGGGCCCGCCGCGCCCGCGGGCTCGCTTCCCCGGCACGATCAAGCCTCCCCGCCGAGCTCGCCGCCGTCGTCGCCGCCCGGGCCCCCGCCTCGCCCGTCCCCGCCTCGTTCCGCGCCAAGCCAAAGTCCGCCACCCGCACCCGCCCATCCTTTCCTAAAAGGACGTTATCGGGCTT
>CAZVMD010000584.1:0-2368 GCA_964628555.1 uncultured Myxococcales bacterium
CCTGCCTCATCACCTGCAACGAGGTCATCAAGGACGAGCGCGGCGAGGTCATCGAGCTGCGCTGCACCATGGATGAAAACTCGCGCGGCGGTAACGCCCCCGACGGGCGCAAGGTGCAAGGTACGTCGCACTGGGTGTCGGCACCGCACGCGCTAAAGAGCCCGGTGCGGCTGTACGATCGCTTGTTCCGCCTGCCCAATCCCAACGATGTCGCCGAGGGGCAGGACTGGAAGTCGGCGCTCAATCCCGACTCGCTGACCGAGATCGCCGCCGCCATGCTGGAGCCGAGCCTGGCCAGCACGCCAGCCGGCAGCCATGTGCAGTTCGAGCGCATCGGCTACTTCTACGCCGACCCGGTGCTGAGTCAGCCCGGCGCCCCGGTCTGGAACCGCACCGTCACGCTCAAGGACACCTGGGCCAAGCTAGAGAACAAGAGCTAGCCGCCCGGCAGCGACGGTAGACCCGCGCGACTAGCAGGCGCCGACCGGGCTCTTCTGCCAGTGCGAGGGGATGATCACCAGCACATCGCGCGGCGAGCTGTGGATCTCGACGCGGGCCGCATAGGTGCCGCCGCTTCTGGCCAGGACCGGCAGGCCGCGCCCTAGCTGCTCGCCGATGCCCATGGCTCGCGCCAGCGCCGCCAGGATGGGGTTCCGCGGGTGCGAGACACCGCCCTCGCGCAAGAGCTCAGCGACGTCGCTCAAGCCCTCAGGCAGGCTGCCGGGACTCCAGATCTCCAGCCGGTCGTGAAAGCGGCGCACCGCCACGCGACCGGCCCGACGCAGATCGCGGTGTACCAGGGCATTGATTAGCGCCTCGCGCACCGCCGCCTCGGGATACTCCTGCGCCTCTTGCGCCAGGCTCGTCGGGCTCTTAGTCAGTGGGCCGGTCTCTTCGGTCGTGCCGCGCACAAAGGCCAGCGCCTGGGCCAGCAGGCTGGGCAGGTTGCCTTCCAGGTCCAGGCGATAGCGCACCGGATCCGACAGCGTCGTGCCGTCGATGCAGACCGCCGCCACGCCCCAGTCCGGCGCAACTAGCTGCGGCTGCTTGCCGAACAGCAAGAGCCCGACCGGCGTCGGCGTGACCCGCGGGGCCGAGCGCACCACCAGCCCCAGCCGCAGCGCTGCGTCTTCCAGCGCCAAGCTAGCCCGCAGCGCCGGGGCCCGCGCCGTAACGAATGCATCAAGAGCGGCCAGATCCAGATCGTCTAGCTCCGCCCCAGTCACTGACAAGCGTTCATGCGACATGGCAGAGCTTCAACATACCGCAAGCGCAGCGCAATCGGCACGCCTGGCCCGGCCTGGGCCTGTGCTCCGGCATTTTCCGTCGGCCTGTCAGCGCTCCCGCCTAGAATCGGAGCGACTTGCCCGGCAGCCTGCCGGTCTGGCCCCAGACCCCTAACCAGAGGACCGCCATGCCGTCTGAAACTCGCAACCTTCGTGTCACTGCTACGGCCCTTAACATCCGCGATCGGCCATCGACCAGCGGGGCCATCCTGGGCCAGGTCGAGCTGGATCAGATCCTCGACTGGCACAGCACCAGCACCAACGCGCAGTGGCACGAGGTCTCGCGCGGCAGCCTGCGTGGCTTTGGCTACTACCAGTTCCTGGTGCCGACCGATGCACCGAGCCCCATCGATGACATCGTGCGCGTCGCCGCCACCTCGGCGATTGCCACCTATAGCTGGCTCAGCCGTGGGCGCGCTCCCGCCGGCTACCTAAAGGGCATGGCGCTGTGCTTCGGCCGTATGTTCTACAAGCTGCAGGATCGCGACCCCGGCGCCATCGAGATGGCCAAGGCCAACACCGGCGTTACCGCCAGCGACGTCTTGGCCTACTACGCGACGCAGTTTCGCGATCTGCGGATGAGCAACGAGGCCGCTGGCATCACCACCCTGCGCCACCTGTTTGCGCTGATGCTCGGGCTGGGCATGCGCGAGTCCTCGGGGCGCTACTGCGAGGGCCGCGACCGCTCGGCCCCCAACGTCACCGCCGACACCGCTGAGGCCGGACTGTTTCAGACTAGCTGGAACATCCGCAGCAGCAGCGCGCTCCTGCCGGCGCTGTTCCGCGACTACAAGGCGCGCCCGACCGCCGGCTTCCGCGACATCTTCGCCGAGGGCGTCACCGTGCGGGCCGGCGACTTGGAGAACTTCGGCACCGGCGAAGGTCGCGACTTCCAAGAGCTCAGCAAGAGCTGTCCTGCCTTCGCCGTCGAGGTCGCCGCCATCGGCCTGCGCAACCGCCGCTCGCACTGGGGCCCGATCAACCGCCGCGATGCCGAGCTCCGCGCCGACGCCGACCGCATGTTCCTCGACGTCCAGCACATCGTCGAGACCCGCAACCTGCGCGCCTACCTGCTGTAGGGC
>CAZVMD010000585.1:0-2343 GCA_964628555.1 uncultured Myxococcales bacterium
TCGACGACCTGGGGCGGAGCGGCGGCCGCGGCCCTCTGGGCCCTGCTTGCCGGACGATGAACGAATAGGGTAGCGTGTCCCTCGACGTCTCTCGGCGGTGATGCGGTCGGTGCCGGACGGGTGCTCGAACCAAAAGCGGTAGAGCCCCAAGGTCCTGCGCCTCAGCTCATCGCGATACCCGCTTGGTTTGGCAATCCCTCACACCGACACAGGAGAAAACGATGCGCGATGCATTCATCTTGGAGGCGGCCCGCACCCCGCGTGGCCGCGGCAAAGCCGGCAAGGGCGGTCTGTCCTCGGTTCATCCGCAGGAGCTTATGGCCCAGGCGCTCAACAAAGTGATCGAAAAAACCGGCGCGCCGGCCGGCGAGGTCAGCGATGTCGTGCTGGGGATCGTCTCGCAGGTGGGCGAACAGGGCGCCTGCCTGGCCCGCAATGCCGTGCTGGCGGCCGGCTGGCCCGAGGATGTGACGGGCACCACCGTCAACCGCTACTGTGGCTCGGGTCTGCAGGCCGTAAACTTCGCCGCCATGTCGGTGATGTCCGGCCAGGCCAACCTCGCGGTCGGCGGCGGTGTCGAGAGCATGTCGCGCGTCGCGATGGGCGCCGATGGCGCGGGCATCGATGGCAATAACCAGACGCTGCGCAAGAAGATCTTCCAGGTGCCGCAGGGCATCTCGGCCGACCTGATCGCGACGCTCGAAGGCTTCTCGCGCGCCGATGTCGATGCCTTCGCGCTGCGCAGCCAAAAGAACGCCGCCCAGGCCATTGCCGAGGGTCGCTTCAGTCGCAGCCTGTTTGCCGTCAAGGATCCCGAGACCGGCAAGGTGCTGCTGGAAAAAGACGAGCACCCGCGCGCCGACACGACGGTCGAGGGCCTGGGCCAGCTGCAGCCAGCCTTTGTGCAGCTGGGGGCGATGCCGATGGGCCTCGGCGGTGAGACGGCGGATCAGCTGGCGCTCAAGCGCTATCCCAAGCTGTCGGCCATCAACCACGTCCACACCGCCGGCAACTCCAGCGGCATTGTCGATGGCGCCTGCGCTGTGCTCATCGGCTCGGCCGAGTATGCCAAGGCGCACGGTCTGCGTCCGCGGGCCCGCATCCGCGCCACCGCGACGGCCGGTGCCGAGCCGGTGATCATGCTGACCGCGCCCGCTCCTGCTTCGCGCCGAGCCCTGGCTCTGGCCGGTATGCAGCCGGGCGACATCGACCTGTGGGAGATCAACGAGGCCTTCGCCACCGTGCCGCTGCAGACCATTCGCGCGCTCGGCCTGGATCCTGATCGCGTCAACGTCAATGGCGGCGCCATTGCCCTCGGCCATCCGCTAGGCGCCACTGGGGCCATCCTGCTTTCGACCGCGCTCGACGAGCTAGAGCGCACCAACAAGGCGACTGCGCTGATCACGCTGTGCATCGGTGGTGGCATGGGCATCGCCACCATCATCGAGCGCTGCTAGACGTAAGGTCGCGCGTGTCCACTGAGAGCCCGCCCAAGGAGACCAGCGCTCCATCGTCGCCCGACCGAAACGAGGAGGGTGATCGGGCTGCGATCATGCTCGATCTCAGTCACTGGGGCTGGCTATCGGTGGCGGCCGCCATCACCACGCTGGGTCTCAAGAGCGCGGCCTGGGTACTCACCGGCTCGGTGGGCATGATGTCGGATGCGCTGGAGTCGCTGGTCAACCTGGCTGCGGGACTCCTCGCCGTCTACTCGCTGCGCTTTGCCGCCCAGCCGCCCGATGCTGAGCACCCGCACGGACACGGCAAGATCGAGTACTTCACCTCGGGGATCGAGGGTGCGCTGATCCTGTTTGCCGGCGGCGGCATCATACTCTCGGCCGCCCCGCGCTTCCTGCATCCGGTGGCAGTCACCAAGCTCGATCTGGGCCTGCTCTTGTCGACCGCGGCGACCGTCGTCAACCTGATCGTCGGCCTGCTGCTGCGACGGGCCGGCAAGCGGGCCCAGAGCATGGCCTTGGAAGCCGACGGCCAGCACCTGCTGACCGATGTCTGGACCTCGATCGGCGTGCTGGGCGGACTCGCCGCGGTGCGCGCCACTGGCTATGTCCTGCTCGATCCGCTCATTGCCTGCTTGGTGGCGCTGCAGATCAGCTGGATTGGCCTCGGCCTGCTGCGACGCGCCACCGCTGGCCTCCTTGATGCGGCGCTGCCCGTCGCAGAGCAGGCAAAAATCGAGCAGATCCTGCAGCGCTTTGTCGCGCGCGGCATGCAGTACCACGCGCTGCGGACACGCCTAGCCGGACGTCGCCGCTTCGTCAGCGTCCATCTGCTGCTGCCGCCTGACTGGACGGTGCTGGCCGGCCATCAGCTAGCCGAAGACGT
>CAZVMD010000586.1:0-2340 GCA_964628555.1 uncultured Myxococcales bacterium
CGACGATCCCGATGTCCGAGACGCTCGACTACTCGGCCTTCCTGCGCTCGGCGACCGGCGGCCGCGGCGGCTTTGCGCTAGAGACCTCGCACTACGAAGAGATGCCGGCCCACCTGGCCGACAAGGTCATCGCCAGCGCCAAGAAGACCGATCACCACGAAGACGACGAATAGCCCAGCGGGGCGGGGGGCTGCCGACGCCGACTTCGACCCTGGTGGGTGGTCGAGGTCGGCGTTTTTTATTGCCGCAGCGACGAGCGCAGCCGCTGATAGGTGTGCTCAAGGGCCATGCCGGCCAGCATCGCAAGGACGAACCAGATGGCCGCGGGCGAGCCCGCCGCGAGGCCGAACAGCGCCGGGCCGGGACAGAAGCCGGCCATGCCCCAGCCGATGCCGAACAGCGCTGCGCCGACGATCAGCTTGCCGTCGATATGCTTGGCCTGGGGCAGGTGAAACTTGGCGGCAAACACCGGCTGCGAGCGGCGCAGGATGGGCGGAAACAAGAAGAACGTGACCAGCACCGCGCCGCCCATCACCAAGATTAGGCTGGGGTCCCAGCGGCCGGCGACGTCGAGGAAGCTCTGCACCCGCGCTGGATCGATCATGCCCGACAGGTAAAGACCGACGCCGAACAGAGCGCCGCTGAACAAGGCGGCGAGGTGTTTGGGGGCGCTCATGGCTGACCTCCTAGACCGTGCCGCATCAGCCAGACGGTCAGCATGCCGGTGCTAATGAATGTCAGTACGGCGGCCAGCGAGCGGCGCGAGCGGCGACCGAGCCCGCAGACGCCATGCCCGCTGGTGCAGCCGCTCCCGAGCCGCGTCCCGATTCCGACCAGCAGGCCAGCCAGCAGCACCGTCGAGGTTGGCACTGTGGCCTGGATCTGCGGCAGCGCGCCGCGGGCGGCGAAGACCAGATAGGGCGAGAGCAAAAGGCCGAGCAGGAACATCACCCGCCAGCTGGCATCGCCCGGGCTGCTCTGCAGCAGTCCGCCGACGATGCCGCTGATGCCGGCGATGCGGCCCTCTAGCCACAGCATGAGTGCGGCAGCGCCGCCAATCAAAAGCCCACCGAGGAGTGTGGGGAGATAGCTTGCAAGGTCCATGGGGTCTCCCGAGGTGTGGTTATCGTCGTGTGTGTCAGGCTCTTTGTCGTCGCTGGCCTAGGTTGGTCAAGCGGGCTCTGGCGCTGGCTCTAAAGCAGGCTGCGCACCAGCATGAAGCTGGCGACCAGCAGCAAGAGCCCGGCGAAGATCCGGCGCAGCGCCGCGGCCGGCAAGCGGCGAGCCAGCAGTCCGCCGAGGATGCTGCTGCCGGCCATGGCAATGGACAGCCAGGCCACCAGCTTTAGATCGACGCTGGCGTGGCGCAGATAGCCGCTTGCTCCGGCCAGCGACTGCATGGCGATGACCATTAGCGAGGTGCCGACTGCCTGCGCCATCGGCAAGCCGGCGAACAGCGACAGAGCCGGAACGATGAGGAAGCCGCCCCCCGCGCCCAACAGGCCCGCGACCAGGCCGGTCGGGAAGCCGATGGCGATGGCGCGCGGCGATAGGGCCGGCCTCGGGGAGGCCTGGGGTTCGCTACTGTTTCGCTTGCGCAACATCTGCAACGCGCTCAGCAGCATCAGCGCCACAAAGCCGAGCAGCAGCAGGTGGGCTGGGATGTAGGCGGCGACGCGCCCCCCCAGATAGGCGCCGGCCATCGCGAGGAGGCCGAACAGTCCGCCGATGACCGGGGCGACGTTGCCGGCCCGGGCGTGCACCGACATCGCCACCAGGCTGGTGGTGACCATCACCAGCTGCGAGGTCGCCAGCGCCGACTTGGGATCGAGCCGCAGCACGTACAGCAGCACCGGCACCAGCAGCACCGAGCCGCCGCCGCCCAGCAGGCCCAACAGGACGCCGATCAAGATCGCAAAGCCAATCGCCAGTTCCCACATGCTTGCCTGTTCAAAGCAACCGCAGTGCCAGACCCAAAGGACCGCCGCACCCACCCTCGGTGCAGGCCGCGACCCGACTGGGCTCAGCGACGGCTGCGCAAGAGTGCCTGCAGGCCATGGCGACGGATCTGTCGCCACAGCGTGACGCGGCTGATGCCCAGAAGCTGCGCCGCATCGCCGGGGTGACCGCTGGTCTGCTCCAGCGCCTGGCGGATGCGGGCCGCTTGCTGCTGGCTGCTGTCGGGCAGTGGCGGCAGCGGGCTCGTCGCCCGGCCAGCGACGGGAGCGTGCAGCTCGGGCGGCAGATCGGCCAGGCTCAGCAGCGGGCCTTCGCCGATGACGAAGGCGTACTCGATGACGTTGCGCAGCTCGCGGACATTGCCGGGCCAGTCGTGCTCGC
>CAZVMD010000587.1:0-2326 GCA_964628555.1 uncultured Myxococcales bacterium
AGGCGCGCATCGGCTGCAGATCCGGCGGGCCTCCCCCCGTCGCCATATCGACCGCCGGCGAGCTCCCCTGATCGGGCAGCGCGGGCGGCGCACCGCCCTGGCTGGAGCAGGCCCAGACGAACAGGCTTAGGCCAAGGACACACAGTGATCGCGACAGGGAGGAGCAAACGGCAGCGGGCATGGCTAGCATCAGAGAGCCTCTTTTTCAGCGCTGGGGCGGCCAGCGCGCCGAGGCGGCACTATATATTCGCGACCAGGCGCAGTCGGAGCCGATTGTGCATGCCCAGCCCGGACCGGCGGCATAGGTCATGCATCGCCAGGCAGAAGCGGCGCCGCATAGGCCGCGAAAAGACGGAGGTACGTCATGAGATCCAGTCCTCTGCAAGCCGAGATCCTCGCCAGTCTGTTTGTGGGCCTCGTCGGGGCGGGGCTGTCCTGCGGCGACCAGCCAGCTGCGCATACCTCCCCTCCCCCGCTGCGCGAGCCGACGCCGGTCGAGCTGCCAACGCTAAACCCCACCTGCCCGCTCCCCGTGGCCCCGGTCGATACCAGCATGCCCCGCGTCGTCGTCGGCAGTGGGACAGCCGAAAGCTGCGATGAGGCAGCGCTGGCCGCGGCAGTCAGCGGCGGCGGCATCATCACTTTTGCCTGCGGCAGCGAGCCGGCCACCATCGCCTTAAGCCGCGAGCTGCGCATCACCCAAGACACCGTGCTCGACGGCGGCGGGCGCGTCACCCTGTCGGGCCAGGGCCAGACCCGCATCCTCAGCCTAACTGCGGCCGTCGAAAAGCTGAGCCCGCGGCTGACCGTGCAGAACTTGCGCCTGATCCGCGGCCATGTCAGCGGCAGCCGCCCCCCCGGCGACAGCAGCTTAGGCGGCGCCGCGATCTATCGCCTCGGCGGCACGCTGCAGGTCCACAGCTGCCAGTTCGAAGACAACCAGGCCGCAGGCAGTGGCGCCGATCAGGCCGGCGGCGCGATCTATGCGCGCGGCGGCGGACCCACGACGATCACCGGCAGCAGCTTTCGCAACAACTCTGCCAGCAACGGCGGCGCCATCGGCGTGGCTGCGCACCCCCTGCAGCTTGTCAACAGCGTGCTCTATGGCAATCGCGCCACCGGCCGCGGCGGCAAGCTCGGCAGCGGCGGTCTGGGCGGCGGCCTGCTGGTCGAGTCGGAGGGCAGCCCGGTCACTCTGTGCGCCGTGCTCGTGCGCGACAACCACGCCCAGGCCGACGGCGGCGGCATCTATCATCGCGGCACGCAGCGCGAGCGCCTGAGCATCGAGCGCAGCACCCTGCGCAAGAACCTGATCCTGACCAATCCGGCCAGCGCGGGCGGCGGACTGTATGCCGCCGGCGTCACCGCCCAGCTCGCCGTGAGCAGCCTGGTCGACAACGTGGCCGGGCGCGGCGGCGGCCTGTACATCGAGGCCGGCGTCTTGGATCTGCTGAACCTGACGCTGGCCGGCAACATCGCCAGCGCAGGCGCAGGCGGTGGCCTGGCTATCGGCGATGGCGTCAGCGGCCAGATCAGCAACAGCACGGTGATCCAAAACCAGGCCGGCAGCGCCGTGGGGATCGGGGGTGGCATCGCTGGCGGCAGCTTCGCCATCACGCTGCAGAACTCGATCGTCGTCGATAACCAGGTCGGGGAAGGCAGCGACGTGATCAGCTGCAGCGCCAAGCTGGCCGCCGCAGGCATCAACTTTCAGTGGCCAGTCAAACGCGCGGACGGCGGCTCCGACGATCCGAGCGCGCTGTGTGCCGACGGAGTGCGGGTAGAAAACCCCGGCATGTGGTTCAGCCTGGATAGCGGCGCCGAGGCCACGCACCTCCTTGTCTGGCCGCTTTACTGCGGTGGACATGGCTACCTCACGAGGACCACCGGCTGCCCGGGGGTCGATGGCCTGGGGCAGCCGCGCACCGCCAGCTGCCGCGTCGGCGCGGCCGACTACTGCCGGATTGACTAGCTCCCCACCGACTGCAGCGCTCTCGATGAACAAGCGACCGCGGCGCGCGCTCTGACAGCAGGCACGGACGAGCCCTCCTCGCAGAGGGCGTGGGGTAGCCGCCAGCGTGAGCGATGCCGGTGGCACCGCCGCCTTTTTCTGGCTAGCAATCGCCGCGGCGGCGGGATAAGTCAGCTCGGTGTCGAGCCAGCCCGGCTCGCTCTTTGACCCACCTGCTGCCGGAGGCGATGAACGTGCGCTCCCCCTCTCTGCTCCGCCCAAGCCTGCCGCTGTTGGTTGCGTTCGCTGTCCCGCTGCTCGCGGCGCAGCAAGGGGCGGCCGAGGAGTGCTTCCGCACGCTGTCGCCGGTCGCGA
>CAZVMD010000588.1:0-2317 GCA_964628555.1 uncultured Myxococcales bacterium
TCCAGCAGGCTGGACTGGGTGCGCGGCGCGGCGCGGTTGATCTCGTCGGCGAGCACGACGTTCGCGAAGATCGGGCCGGGCTTAAACTCGAAGGCCCGCGTCTCATCATTCCACAGCGAGACGCCGATGACGTCGGAGGGCAGCAGGTCCGAGGTGAACTGGATGCGACGGAAGACGCCGCCGATCGAGCGGGCCAGGGCGCGAGCGATGGTCGTCTTGCCGACGCCGGGAATGTCTTCAAAGAGCACGTGCCCCCGCGCCGCCAGCGCCACCACGGCCAGCCGCACCACCTCGGCCTTGCCATGGACGACGGTGTTTACGTTCTGCATCAGGCGCGAGCAGATCATAAACGCCGACTTCGCCGCCGCGGCGGTGCGCTGGGGTGCTGCGGGGGCGACTGGGCTTGGGACCGTGCTCATAGGAAAAAAAGGCGTGTGGACTGGCTTCACGGGCTCGGCGTGCAACGGCAAGGGGGGCGGCTGCGGGGGCAGGACTTGCACTCCCCGTCCGCTCTGTCCCGTCTCCCCCCGACCCGAGGCTGCATCAGCCAAGACAGCATGAGCATCCTGAGTATAACCTGCCGCGCTCGGGGTCGTCGCGGCCGAATTGTTGGTTTTTGCGGACATTTTCGCTGGGCGGTGGGGCTTGACAGGCTCGAAAGAATGTCGATTGAGCGTCTGGCTGGCTTTTGGCTTAGCTGGGGGTTTGACTCGGGGCCGGACCCGCGAGTAGGCGTCACGGGTCGAGCCGAGTTAGCGTCGGTGTCGGCCTGCTTAGGGCTAGCGATTGTGAGCGAGCTCGTCGAGGTCGCGGCGCCAGGCGCGGAGCTCATTGGCCAGGTGGGTGCGCTGAGCCGGCGATAGCGAGCGATCCATGGTCAGCAGGAATTCGAGGTAGTCGTTCATATTCCGCCCTTCGGCGGCCTGAAACTCGGAGGTCTCCTCTGCCTCTTGCCGCGTCATCCAGCGGGACAGGATGTGGGTCAAGGCCGGCACGCCACGGTGGCTGCGCAGCGCATCCAAGAGCACCTGCTGGTTCTGCTGCGTGCGCTTCCTGCGCCGCAGCTCTTCTGGGCGGTTCTTGCGCACAAAGCGCTCGTACTCGGCAAGCTGCTGCGGCGTGTAGGTGCCGAGCCAGGTCGACAGGTTCTTGCGGCCTGCCTTGAGGCGATGGCGCACGTAGTCTTCCTCGGAGGCTTCGAGCTTCTCAAAGCGCTCGCGCTCCCCCTTTTTCATCTCGGCGGCCGACTGGTTGATCTGCTGCGGGGTCATGCTCTCTAGGACCCCCGCCAGCTCGGGAGCGGCGCGGCTGGCCAGGCGCTCGATGGCGCTGTTGCCCTCGCGCACCAGCCACTCCAGCTCGCCCTTGTCGAGGCCGTTTTCCAGCTTGGGCAGGAAGGCGTCGATCAGGGCGACGTAGCGCGGCAGCTCTTCCTGTCGATGCCAGGCGTGCAGCCCGCTGACCTTGGCCGACAGCAGCTGGCGCTGCTTGTCGTCGAGATGAAACGTATCGCTGACCCGGCTGACAATCAGACGGTGCGCCATGCCATAGGCGACCTTGCGCAGGCTGCAAGCGGCCGTCGACAACACCAGCGCAAACAGGCCCAGCCACAGCCCGATTCGCAGCCGTCCCCGCAGCGCCAGCCGCCGGGACAGAACCTGGCGAGGCGACGAGGCTGGCAGGGGTTCGGGGAGCGCTGGACAGGCCATGCTGGGATCTTAGACGGAAGCGCCCCGGACGATAGCCAATTTCATGGCTTTTTCGCCGCCCGGCGCCGCCAGCGCTGCCGCCCCTCGTCGCTGGGTGGCGGCAGAGCCGGGCTATTTTTGTTCGTTTTTTGCCAGCCTGGGGGGGCGCCCCTATCATCCGCGGCCATGGGATTTCTGTCGTCTAGCATGGCGCTGCGGCGTTACCGCGTGCTCTCCGCGCCGCCCAAGGATTTCCGTCAGGGATACGAGAAAGCGGTGCAGGCGCACGCCCTCCTGCCGCTTGATCCAGAGTCGAGTCGGGCGGAAGAAAAGTCGATCGGCTGGTGCAGCCTGTTCGACGAGAACGACCTCGACCTCAGCTTCAGCAAGTTCTTTGTCGATGGGCGCATCCTGCTCTCGCTGCGCGTCGATGTACTAAAGCCGCCGGCCGCCGAGGTCAAGCGCCTGCTGCGGCTGCGCCAGCGCGAGCTGGAAGCCCAGCGCAAAGAGCCGCTGTCAGCCGGTGCGCTGCGCGAGCTCAAAGAGATGATCGCCCTCGATCTGCGGCGCCGGACCCCGCCCAAGACGCGCACCGCCGACGTCATCTGGCACATCGACGATCAGAAGCT
>CAZVMD010000589.1:0-2315 GCA_964628555.1 uncultured Myxococcales bacterium
GATCCTCTCGCGCAATGAATTTGACAGGGTCAGCCGACCCACCACGTGGGCAGTCATGGCACGATGGAATGCGATCTTCTGTCATGCGGGCCGAGGCACTCAAGCGACGCCAGCCCCTCGCCGCGACCGCTGGCAAAGCGGCTGCGCAGCGCCCGCTCCCATCTCGCATCGAGGGGCAGATCCCGCATTCGTTCCGGCGGAATGTCGAGGTTGGCATCTGTCCCCCAGCACAGGCGGGTCGCGCCAGCCAGCTCGTGACTCAGTCGTTCCCAACCCGCACGTGCCCGCGCGGCATCGGGAAGGCGAATCTCCTCGGTGATTGCCTCAGCGTCGCCATCCTCATCCTGGGCCGCGCAGACGACCTCCAGGCGCCGCGGCGTATCCACGTCGAGCCGGGTCATGCGCCGGAATGCCTGGGCCGCCCTGGCCGCCGTCCGCGGCTCCTCGCTCTCCATGGCCTGCAGCAGCAGCTCCACCACTTCCGGGTGGCCGAAGGAGCCCAAGACGAGCCAGCGCTCCGCACCCTGTCGCGCATCGCGGGCCAGCGCCTGAAACAGGGACAGATCCTGCGGAGTACCGAGCACCGCCAGCAGCCGGTAGACCTCCAGATCTCCCGTCGCTGCCGCCTCCTTACGCAGCCAGCCGGGCAACCAGTCCTGGCACGTCCACGCCGCCGCCAGCATCGCCGCCGGACGCAGTGCGGTATCCGATAGCGCGGACCGCATCGGCCCGGCCAGCCGTCGGCGTAGGGACTCTACCCAGGGGCTAGTATCCGGCGCCACATCCAGCAGCGACGCGATGTCCCAGCCCGCGCAGCGGATCTCCGGACGGCTCGATTGAACTAGGTCGAGCAGGCGCTCTGCCGAGCGAAGTCGTCCGTGGAAGGCGAGCGCGGCGAGCGCCGCCGCGGCGTGGGGCTCAGCAGGGCCTGCCGCGAGCTGCCGCAGCGCCTCTTCATAGCGATCGGGCGGGGCGTAGCGGAGGGCGAACCGGAACCCCGCGAACGCAGACCTTTGGCTGTCCTGAAATGCCGCGAGCGCCCGCCGGACGATCTCGCGGTCCTCCTGCATGAGCAGGGCGTAGGCCCCCCCGAGCGCTGCAGGGGGCTCATCGGCCTCGTCGATACAGTGGTGCAGCTGCGGCAATGCATCTGCTCCCGCGAGCACCAGCGCATCGGTATGCGCGGCGATTCGTTCATCAAGCTGCGCCAGCGCCGGCGCGTCATACTCGGCGGATCGCCAGGCGGAGAGCCGCCCGCGCCAGAGCCACGCCAACTCCTCGCAATGCAGATCCAGCAGATCGGTCATCCACTCGCCGCCGCGCGCCAACATGGTGCCTCCTCAGAGCCTCTTCCCTGTCGGTGGTGGCAGCACCTCAAACGTCCCGAGATCAATCGTCAGCGCGCCCTCCATGGCGGCCAGCCCCCGCTTGCCCCGCGTCGTCGTATAGGTCAGCGCCGCGCGGTAGCGACCTGGGGTGCTGAGCAGCTTCTTGCGCACCACGAAGCGCAGCGCCTCGCCCGGCTTCAAGGACAGCACGCGCTCTGCGGGGGCCCGCTCGCCGTCCGGCGGGTGCACGCTGCCGGCGGTGAGTTCCAGGCGCAACAGCTCATCATCGCGCAGCATCTGGGGCGGCTTGTCGCGCGCGATGATGAGCCGCAGGTTGCAAACGTCGTCGGGACCTCGCGGCACAAAAGGGCTCTGCAGCTCGATCGGCTGGGCGCCTCTGTTGCGCAGGGCGGCGTAAAATGCGACGGGCTGCTCGGTCGCGAAGCGGCTTTCGCTCGCCGCACCCTCGCCTCCGAGCACCCGCAGCGGACTCTTCAAGAGCTCCCCCAGGATCCGCCGCATCGCATCCAGAAGAGGCTCCACCTTCGGCGGAACGGAGGCCAGCGTGAAGCTTCGCAGGCGGAGCTCCTCGTTCACCATCTCACCCACCGACAGGGTCTTGGTGTCGGGCGGGACCTCCAGGACTTCGGGATCGGTTCTGAAGTCGATCCCTTCGTAGAGCCGGCGGAGCTCGGCGTATGCACCCGGATGTAGCTCGGCTTCGTAGTACCCGATCTCCTGCCTGTCCAAGAAGTTGTTCGAGACATCTATGGAGCCCTTGCCTTGGGCCGGGAATGCCGCTGTCAGCGTCCCCTCCGGAAGGTCCAAGAGAAACATCAGCGGATGCGATCGCATCGACATCTCCTCGTGTTCTGACAGATCGAAAGTGGATGGGGCGACTGTACTCTTTCGGGAAGAGCCGGACGCACCCGTAGAGGGGCGAGCCTTGGAGGCGGCATCCTGGGTCTGGCGAAGGCACACCCAAGT
>CAZVMD010000590.1:0-2312 GCA_964628555.1 uncultured Myxococcales bacterium
AGCTTCTGAAAGTCGAGCTTGAGCTTGGAGACGACGGCGAGGCGCTTGCCGGTGCGGACCATCGGGATGTTGTCGACGAACTCGACCTCGATGCGGGTGCCGGCGCCGAGGTAGCGCTGCAGAATCGCCAGCACCTCGTGCAGCGTCTCTTCGGTGTAGCGCTCGCCCCGGACGATCTTCCAGGTGATCGACTCGCGGCTCTCTTGCACGAACTGGTAGTGGCGGAAGGCGTGCGGATAGTCCTTGAGCAGGTGCATAAAGAACGCGCTCGGCAGGTACTGTCCGTCGGCGCCGAGGATGATCGACTGCACCCGCCCTTCGATGCGGCCGATGCGCGGCAGGCCGCGGCCGCAGGGGCACAGCGCGCTGGCGTCCATCGCCTCGCCCAGGTCGCCGATGCGATAGCGGATGAACGGCAGGCAGTGGTTGTTCAGGTCGGTGATGACGATCTCGCCGACCTCGCCGGGCTGGGCCGGGCGGCCGTCCTTGAGGATCTCGACGATGTAGCCCTCGGCGACGATGTGGTGGCCCTGGTGGGCGTCGCACTCATAGGCGATGCCGGAAAACTCGCGCGAGCCGTACTTGTCGAACACGCGGCAGCCAAACGCCGCTTCGATGGTCCGGCGCGACTCGTCCGGCAGGCTCTGCGCCGACGAGATAATGCCGCGCAGCACGCCCTGGGGCAGGCCCTTTAGCGGCTCGCCCCCGCGCGCTGCCAGGAAGGCGGCGATCAGGTTGAACGACTCGGCATAGCCATCGATCAAGGTCGGCCGATACTCGGCGATCTGCGCGCACAGGTCGGCCAGGTTGCGCTCGTTCATCTCGAAGGCCGGGATGAAGCGGCGGCGCGAGGCCAGGGCATCGGCGCGCTCGCGCAGGATCTGGGCCCGAGACATGCCCAGCGTCTGGTGCCACAGCCGCATCGTGCGGTCGCCGAAGCGATAGCCGGTCCACTCCTGGCTGCGCAGCGTCGCCGCCCAGCGGAACTCTAGCTGCACCCGATCGACGTAGCAGACGAACGGCTCACCGGTCGAGCCCGAGGTCGTAATGCGCAGGATCTCGGACTTCTGGTGGTTGTCCGAAAGGATGTCGAACGACAGGTGCTGGCGGATGTCGTCCTTGGTCAGAAACGGCAGCTTCGGCAGATCGTCCAGGCTGCGGATCGCGCTCGGCAAAAGGCCCAGCGCCTGCATGCGCGCCCGATAGTACGGCACATGGTGATAGGCGTGATGGACCAGCCGGCGCAGCTTCTCTTCCTGGAGCTCGCGCACCGCGCCCGGCGACAGCCACTGCGTGCGGCTGAGGTCGGCGACATGCGTCGCCACATCGCGGGTCATCATCCAGTGCGTCAGCCCAAACGTCGACAGGTAGGCATCGAGGTGCCGCTTCTGCGTCGGCGTTCGCTCGATCTCGCCACCGGCCGGGGCCGCGCTCGCCGCCGTCGTCGCCGCGGCACTGGCAAAGCGCTTGAGGTCCGAGGTCCGCCGCGGACCCAGCCGATACTCAAAGAAGCCGCGCCCCAGATCGAGCAGCGTGCGCGCGATCGGCTTTACCGGCTGGCTCTCTAAGAACGACACGCCGGCCTTGCGCCGCTCGAACAGCGTCTCGACTTCCTTGTACGTGTAGCCCTTGGCATGCGCCGCGACCATCACGAAGGTCTGGAAGTAGGCATAGTCGCCGCGGTAGTCGAGCAGGTCGAGGAACACCTCGCGCGAGCACATCAGGAAGCCGCTCTTGTTGTCGTAAAGGCGCATCCCGAACAGGCCGTTTAGCATCGCGTTCAGCCCGCGCGAGTAGTAGTAGCGGCTGTCGCGCTCGCGCCCGACCATCGAGCGATAGCCCTGCACGATGTCGCAGTTTGACCACGCAAGCTCGCGGCGCAGGCGCAGGATGTCTTCCGGCTGATACTGCAGGTCGGCGTCGATGATGCAGACTAGCTCGCCGCGTGCCGCCTGGGCTCCGGTGCGCCAGGCTGCCGCGATGCCCTGGTTCGTCTCGTGGCGCAGCGCGCGCACAAACGGATAGCGCGCCGAGAGCTCAGCCATCCGCGCCACGCTGTCATCCGTCGAGCCGTCATCGACCAAGATCAGCTCGGCCCGCCCCTCGCCGGCCGCCGAGGTCGCCTCTGTCGCCCCTTCTGCAAGGAGCTTGCCGACGACAAACGTCTGACCGATGCGCCGCACCAGCTCGGGTAGGTTGGCCGCTTCATTGAAGCAGGGAACGATCACACTCAGCTCAAGCACCGCCATAGCGCCCGGCATCATGTCCGCCCCCGCCCCCGCCGTCAACGCACCCGACAGCCCCCCTGACGC
>CAZVMD010000591.1:0-2311 GCA_964628555.1 uncultured Myxococcales bacterium
GACCTCAAGCCCGAGAACATCTTCCTGGTACCCGATCCGGTCAATGCCGGTGGCCTGCGCGTCAAGATCCTCGACTTCGGCATCGCCAAGCTGCGACCTGAGCAGTCGGTGGGCGGCGCTTCGGTAACGCGGGCCGGGACGACCATGGGCTCGCCCGCCTACATGGCGCCGGAGCAGTGCTACGAGCTGGGGCAGGTCGGAGATCGCGCGGATGTCTATGCACTCGGCATCATCCTGTACGAGCTGATTGCTGGCCGGCCGCCGTTTCTGGCGCAGCTACCTGCTGAGGTCATCGTCATGCAGGCCAAGGTGACGCCGCCGCCGCTGAAGCAGCTGGCTCCAGAGGTTCCCGCCGAGGTCGCCGCGCTGGTGCATCGCCTGCTGCAGAAAGACCCGGCCGTGCGGCCGGCGATGGCTGAGGTGGTGACGGCGCTGGTCGGGCTGCAGAGCAAGAACCTGCGAGGGGCTTCCTCGTCTGCCTCCTCGCCACGGCGGTCCCGCGAGCTACCGGTGACGCCGATCCTGGCTCTGGTGACCGCGCTGGCCCTGGTGGGAACAGGACTCCTGGTTCGTTCGCTGCTGCGACCTGCGCCCGTTTCTTCGCCGGTCCGCAAGCCTGCGGTGCCGCCGGATCCCGCGCCCCCACCGACCGCTGCCGGGCCATCTTCGACGGTGCAGTGTGAGCTCAGCAGCGAGCCAGCCGGCGCCCAGGTGATTGACGCCGAGAGCGACAAGCTCCTTGGGGTAACGCCAGTGATCTTGAAGCTAGCGCGCAGCGAGCGATCGCAGCGGGTCATCCTCCGGCGGGCTGGGTATCAGGAGCGGATCGTTTTTCTGGATCGCACGCGCGACATGGTGCGCTCTGAGAGCCTGCTGCCACAGCCCAAGAAGGTGCGCCCTACTCCTGCGGCTCCGCCGACGCCGACGAGCCCGTCTGGTTCCCCCGCGCCCAGTCCGCCGCCGCGCGGCAAGCCGGGCAAAGACGAGCTCCTCGCCCCCAGCCTGTAGCCCGCTTCGCGCCGATTCACGCCCGGCGGCCGCCAGCGCCTGTGGTATGAGCCTGGCATGTCTACGCTGGCTTCAAAGAGCGGGAGAGGGCGCAGCCCAGGCCGGCTGTATGTCGTCGCGACGCCGATCGGCAATCTGGAAGACATCACGCTGCGGGCGCTGCGCGTGCTGGGCGAGGTGTCGCTCATTGCGGCCGAGGACACCCGTGCTGCCCAGAATCTGCTGACCCATCATCGCATCCGCGCTAGCCAGGGACCGGCCAAGCTCGTTAGCTTCTTCGTCGGCAATGAGGCCGCGCGCACGCAGGAGCTGCTGCGGGCGCTTCAGGCCGGGCAGGACGTTGCCCTGATCTCGGAGGCCGGGCTACCAGGCATCGCCGATCCCGGGCAGCGCTTGATCGCGGCGGCGCGGAGCGAAGGGGTGCGGGTCGAGGTCGTGCCCGGGCCCTGCGCGGCGCTGACGGCCCTGTGCGGATCGGGACTGCCCAGCGAGCGCTTCGTGTTCTTGGGATTCCTGCCGCGCAACGAGAGCGATCAGCTAGTGCTGCTGTCGCGATTGCGCGGCGAGTCGGGCACGCTCATTATCTACGAGTCTCCCGAGCGAGTCTCGGTGACGCTGCAGACCCTGGCCCTGGTCTTTGGCGGTGAGCGAGCGGCCTGCCTAGCCCGCGAGCTGACCAAGCTGTACGAGGAGTACGTGCGCGGATCGCTGGCCGAGCTCTGTGAGCGCTATCGCGACGGCGGAGTGCGGGGTGAGGTCACTCTGCTGGTGGCCGGGGCGGCGGCGCAGCCAGGGCTGATGACAGGCACCGCACCAAGCCCAGACAACTCGACGAGTGCCTCGCTAGAGAGCATCGAAGCGAGCATCCGCCAGCGCTTGCAGCAAGGCCAGGGACCGAAAGACATCTCGACGGCGCTCGCGGTCACAACGGGGCTGCCGCGTCGCCGGCTCTATCAGCTGGCGCTGACGTTGCAGTCGCGTAGCCAGCAGCCCGCAGAGTCGAGCTAGCAGGTACTGTACAGAGGGAGAGGGGGCAGGAACGAGGGAGTGAAGGGGGATTAGCTGGCAGCTGAGGTCGTTGCAGCAGCGGGGACGATCGACACCTTGCGGCGCTCGCCCTTGCAGCGCGAGAACTTCACCGTGCCGTCGACCAGCGCGAAGATCGTGTAGTCGCGTCCCAGACCGACGTTGCGACCGGGGAAGATCACGGTGCCGCACTGACGAACCAGGATGTTGCCGGCGCGGACCAGCTCGCCATCGAAGCGCTTGACGCCTCGCATCTTCGGCGCGGAATCGCGACCGT
>CAZVMD010000592.1:0-2307 GCA_964628555.1 uncultured Myxococcales bacterium
CGCAAATAGTGAATAGCCGAAGCGCTGCATGCCTCCCCTCCTGCGGGCTGAGCCCTAAAAATGGATGCGCTTCTCGACGATATCACGCTATGGCAGCTTTGCGGCGGCCGCGCGCAGGTCGTCGCCGCGCCTGCCGCAGGACCGGGCGCAGCCGGCGCTTGACGGCCCCTGCCGGGTCGAGCGATTGTCAGCGGACGCGATGCGACGCGCCTTCAAGACGTTCATCGGGGTCGATCTGGGTGGCGGCAAGGGCAAGACCACCGCGCTGTGCCGGCTGCGGGTGCCGGAAAAACCCAGCCCCGATGCCGAAGTCATCGTCGAAGATCAGGGCGCCGGGGCCAGCTTTTACGACGAACAGCTGATCGACTATCTGCTGCGCTTTGCCGACAAAGCCGTGCTGGCGATCGACGCGCCCTTGAGCCTGCCGGTCTGCGTGCGCTGCACGCTGGCCCACTGCCCTGGCACCGCCCGCTGCCAGGTGCCCACGGTGGCCTGGTTCCGCCAGCGCGACGAAAAGAAGCTCGCTGTCGAGCTTTCGACGGGCAGCGTGCCGGAGGGTCGCAGCCGCGGCAAGCCGCGCTACACGCCGTATACCCAGCGCGCCACCGAGGTCCTGCTGCACGAGGAGCACGGCATCACGCCGCGCGAGACGCTGGGTCAGGGCATGGGGCCGCTGACCGCGCGGATGGCGTTCCTGCGCCGTGCGCTCGGCGATCGCTATCGGCTGCACCACAACCTGCTTGAGGTCTATCCCAAGGCCACACTGACCCAGCTCTTTCCCGATGCAGCGCCGCCGCTTAGCCTGGCCGCACTGGCGCCCAGTCCGCCGACCGGACCGACGCCGCCCAGTCCGCCGACCGCCGAAGCGAGCACCGGCCGCACCACGGTGCGCTATCGCGACAGCAACGGCAAAGAGGTGCGCCTGGCCGATCCGAGCGACGAAGCCGCGGATGAGGACGGCGACAGCGACGCGCCCGGCCGCCGCCGCTCGCAGGTGGCGCGGCAGTACAAGCGCTCGGGCCATGCCCTGCCGATCCGCACCCGGGTGCTGGAAGAGCTCCCCGGTCTGCGCTTTGGTCCTGGGCAGTGGCGCGAGTTCACGCTGCAAAACGATCACCAGTTCGACGCGCTGATCTGCGCCTATACGGCCTACCTCTGGGCCCGGCAGGGCTGGCAGCTGCCTGACGATCCCGATCAGGTCTTCGCGGAGGATGGCTGGATCTGGTTCCCCCCTGCCCGTGGTTGAGGGCGTTATACTTCTTCCTCATGACTACACTAAGAAGGTTCTTGCTTGGCGGGGCCGTGCTGCCTTTGGCCGTGGCCCTCTCCGTACAGTGCAACTCCTCGCCGATGGGCACTGACCCCAACGCCGACCAAGGCGGCGGCGGTACCGAAGACATGAGCGGTACCGACAATCCGGACGGCGGCGGCGGCGGCGGCGGCGATGGCGGCGGCAGCACGCCGGATCTCAACACCACCGATCTGCTGCTGCTCGGCGTCAGTCCGGGTCTGGGACCCAGCACCGGCCTGATCGGTGGCAACCCGGTGGTGCTGGATGTAAGCGGTGCCAACTTTGTCGCCGGCACGCAGGTCTATATCGCCGGTCAGCTGGCCACCACGCAGTACGTTTCCCCGACGCTGGTCAAGGTCACGCTGCCAGCCAAGCTCAACACCAAGGGCTTCGTCTCGGTCGAGGTTCGGCTGCCCGATACACGCACCGTCACCCGCAGCGACCTGTTCCGCTATTACTACGGCATGCTGTCGTTTGCGCTGCCGGCCACCATACTCGACACGGACGCGCAGCCCTGGGCCATCACCGTCGCTGAGCTAAACAACAACAACAAGCCCGACATCGTCGTCGCCAACCGCTCTCGCGGCAACATCAACTGGTTTCTCGGCGATGGCACGGGCAAGTTCGGCACCAAGGGCATGGCCAACACCTCGATCGCCGGCGCCCCTCGCCCCACCGGGCTCTTCGTCGGCGACATGAACAAAGACATGTTCCTAGACGTAATCGCCTGCAACGAGGGGCAGAACAACGTCTCGGTGCTGCTAAACAACGGCTCCGGCTCTTTCAGCCGCAACAACGAGTACCTGATCAGCTCGACGGCGACGCCGCAGGCGATCGTCGGGGCCGACCTGACCGGCGACATGATCCCCGATGCCATCACCGCCAACGCCGGGGCCAGCGATAACAACGCCGCCTATTTTGTCGGGGCGGTGGGCGGCACGGACTTCATCACGCCGCCGACTGCGCTAACGCCAGGTGCCACCGTGCAGGGGCCGAGCGCCCTGGCCATGGCCGAC
>CAZVMD010000593.1:0-2294 GCA_964628555.1 uncultured Myxococcales bacterium
GAAGGCATCTCGCAGGTGCAGGTCAATCCCAAGATCGAGCTGACCTTTGCCTCGGCAATTCGTAGCTTCCTGCGCCACGACCCGGACGTCATCATGGTCGGCGAAATTCGCGATCAAGAGACGGCCTCGATGGCGATTACCGCTTCGCTGACCGGTCACTTGGTGTTCTCGACGATCCACACCAACGACGCGGCCGGCGCAGTCACCCGCTTGATCGATATGGGCATCGAGCCGTTCTTGGTGACCTCTTCCCTGTCGGGTGTGCTGGCGCAGCGCTTGGTGCGCCGCCTGTGCACCGAGTGTCGCATCCTGTATCGCCCGGTCGACGATGAGCTGACCCGGCTGGGCATCGATGTTGCGCGCTTCCGCTCTGGCACGCTGCAGGTCGCGACCTACAAGACGCGGGCCCCGGGGCCGACTCCCGGCATGCTGTTCCAAGCGCGGGAAGGGGGCTGCTCGGCCTGTCGCGGTCGCGGCTACAGCGGTCGCTCAGCCATCTATGAGCTCCTGCACATCGACGACACCATTCGCACGCTCAGCTTGAAGAAGTCAGATGCATCGACCATCAAGCGAGCCGCCCTCGACGCCGGCATGCGCACGCTGCGCATGGATGGGGTGGGCAAGGTGCTGGCCGGGATCACTTCCTTGCAAGAGGTTCTGTTGATCACCGCTGAGGATGCCAACTAACCAGAAGCCGAAACCGAGGCGACCAAGACCCACCAGGCTCCGTCGCTCGTCACCTCACACTTTAGGCAGCGCAGGAATACATGCCGGTCTTCCAATACAAAGGATTCGACAGCAAGGGGAAGCCGGTCAGCGGAGTCAAAGACGCTGACAGCCCGCGCGGTCTGCGTGCTGCGCTGCGCCGCGAAGGAGTGCTTTTAACCGAGGTGCGGGAAGCGCCGATGGCCGGGGGCGGCGGGCCGAGCAGCAAGGCTCGCACCGCCGAGGGGGCGCGGCGGCGATCGAGTGGCGGCATCGACATCGTCAAGTCCTCGCTGTCTCCGCTGGAGTGGCTGAACTGGCTCAATCAGCGCGGCGATGCCAACCCGCAGATGATCGCCATCCTGACGCGGCAGCTAGCGACGCTGCTGCGGGCCGGCGTGCAGCTCTCAGAAGCTCTGGCGGCGCTCATCGAGCAGGCCGAGCGGCCGGGGCTCAAGCGCGTTCTGTCCGACGTCAAGGTCCAGGTCAACGAGGGCATGTCGCTGTCGCAGGCGCTGGGTCGTCACCCGCGCGTCTTCGTCGAGCTTTATACCAACCTAGTCGCAGCCGGCGAGGCAGCCGGCAACCTCGAAGCCGTGCTGTTCCGTCTGGCCGACTTCTTGGAAGCGCAGAACAAGCTGCGCAGCAAGGTCGTGACCGCGCTGTTCTACCCGGCCGCGATGACGCTGATGGGCAGCGGCATCATGGCCGTGCTGATGCAGAGCGTCGTGCCCAAGGTGACGGCGCTGTACGCCGACAACGGTCGCGTGCTGCCGTGGAATACGCAGCTCCTGATCTTCATGTCGACGATGATTGGCGACTTTTGGTGGCTGCTGATTCCGGCGGTGATCGCCATCGTCTATTTCGTGCGCCGCTGGCTAAGCTCGCCGCAGGGCCGCCTGATCTGGGACCGCACAGTGCTGCGCCTGCCGATCTTCGGTCCGCTGGCGCGCATGGTGGCGGTGAGCCGCTTTGCCAAGACCCTGGCCACCATGCTGGCCTCGGGTGTGCAGCTCCTGCGGGCCATGGAGATCGTCAAGAACGTGCTTGGCAACATGGTGCTGACCCGGGTTGTGGAAGAGGCCCGCGAGTCGATCCGCGAAGGCGAGTCGATAGCCCAGCCGCTGCGCCGCTCGAACGAGTTCCCACCTGTTGTCTGTCACATGATCGCCGTCGGTGAGCGCTCGGGCCAGCTGGAGCAGATGCTAGAGAACGTCGCTGCCGCCTACGACATCGAAGTCGACATGAAGCTGGCCCGCATGACCGCTCTGCTTGAGCCGCTGATGATCATGCTGATGAGCGGCGCCGTCGGCTTCGTGGTCTTTAGCATCCTGATGCCGATCATCCAGATGAACGAGTTCGCCCAGTAGACGAAGGACGTAGAAGGAGAGAGAAATGACGCGCCTACGAAACCGACTAAAGACTCTGATCGCCGCCTACCGTCTTCGGCTGCGCACACCGCTTGATGGCTCGCTGAGCCCGGCGGCGCGGCGGCGGCAGGCTGGCTACAACCTGGTCGAGATCATGATCGTCATGGCCATCATCGGCATGCTGATGAGCGCCGCCGGCTTTGGTGGCTTTGCCATGCT
>CAZVMD010000594.1:0-2292 GCA_964628555.1 uncultured Myxococcales bacterium
AACACGTCCTCCCAGCCCCCGGAACACGTCCTCCCAGCCACGGCAACACGTCCACTCAGCCACTTGCACGCGTACCCGCTCCCCGCTCCGTTCGCGTTTTTTCGCGGGCGTCTGGGGCGCGGTGACATCGTGTACACTGCGCGCCCGGCAGACGACTTTCCGGCTGGCAAGGAGACAGGCTGATGGATTCGCATGAGATGGGGCAGGCGATGGGGCGCGGTGGCGCGGCGGGCGGGGCACCGGCTCCGGCGACGGTGCTGGTGGTAGACAGCGATGCCCGAGCCCTGCGGCTCTTGGAAGTGGGGCTGCGGCAGGCGGGCTATCGCGTCCACGCAGCGCTGTCGGGCGATGACGCCCTGGCCCAGGCCGAGGCCGAGCTGCCGAGTGTAGCGATCATCGATGCCGAGCTGCACGACGGCGATGGCTTTGGCCTGTCGGCGCAGCTGCGGGCCCTGCCGGGCTGCGAGCGCCTGCTGCTCTTGTTCGTCGTCGATCCGCGCCGGCCCAGCGACCGCCTGCGGGCCTTTGAGGCCGGGGCCGGCGATGTGCTGGAGCGGCCGGTGCACCTCAAAGAAGCGCTGTGGCGCGTCGAGACGCTGCTGGAAAAAGCGGCGCAGCGTGGCGAGCTGGGCTCGGTCGAGCGCGGCATGCGCTTCTTCGGCACGCTGTCGGCGATCAGCATCCTGGACCTGCTGCAGTCGATGGAGCTGGGTCGGCGCTCGGGCCTTTCGCACTGCAAGAACGCTCGCGGCCAGCGCGGTGTGCTGTACTTTGCCGAGGGCAAGCTGATCGATGCCGAGGTCGGCCGCCTGCGCGGCGAGGACGCGCTGCAGCGGGTGCTGACCTGGAACGACGGCGAGTATCGCGTCGATCAGCTGACCGTGCTGCGCCCCGATCGCATCCCGCTGTCGTCGAGCGCGCTGCTGCTGGAAGCGGCCAAGTGGGTCGATGAGTGGAACAGCCTGTGCGCCGCGCTGCCGCCGCTCGACACGGTGCTGCTGCCGACCCCGATCGGACCGGGGGGGCCGCTTTCCATGGGCTCACCGGCCCTGTCGGCCGAGGTCGAAGACGTGCTGGCCGCCTGCAATGGTCAGCGCAGCCTGCGCGAGGTGGTGGAGCTCGATGAGGAGCTGCCGCTCGATAGCCTGGGCCGGCTGCGGGCCCTGTCGCAGCTTGTGGCCCGCCGGCTGCTGTCGCCGCGCACCAGCGTCGCGCCCGAGGCAGCCCGTCGCATGTCGCTGACCCCGCCGCCGGCCCCGCGCCTGACGCCGTCGCCGCGCCTGACGCCGCCGCCGACGCCGCATGCCGCTCTGTCGCCGCGCCTGACGCCGCCGCCCGCCCCGGGGGCGGGGATCGCTCCGGCGATGGCTCGCCTGACGCCGCCGCCGGCCCACAAGCTTGCGCCTGGCCCGCGCCTGACCCCGTCGCCGCTCGCCACCGCCCCGACCGGCCCCGAGAGCCTGTCTAGCGGGGTGCCGGAGTACGCGCCGCAGCTGGCCCAGGTGGCGCATAGCCGACCGCAGCCGGTGGCCATCGCCGCCGAGCACACCCTGCCCTGGGGAACCCCAGCGCCCTCGGGCCCGGCCGCCACCCGCCCCGCCGCGCCGCCGGTGGTCGTCGCCCCCTCCTCGCTGTCGCTGCCTGAGCTGTCGGCCGAGATCTTGCCGGCTGGCCTGTCGCGCTCGGATGAGAGCAGCGCCGCCGCTAGCTCGCGGACCTCGGAGGACGTGCTGCCGGTGCTCAGTGCCTCGTCGATCGAGCCGCTGAGTGCCTCGTCGATCGAGCCGCTGCCGCTCGCGTCGGCCGAGGTCTCGGGGGTGCCATCGGTGATCGTCCAGCTGCAGCTGGATGCCGAGGGCAAGCTGCCGCCACCTAGCCGCGGCTCGGCGTCGGGCCAGGCTGTGAGCTCGGCCAAGAGCGCCTCGCGCACGCCCAACCTGCTGTCGCCCACCCCGCCTTCGGCCTGGCAGCGCATGCGCACGCTGGTGGTCGGCGCCGGGCTGTTCGCGCTGGGGGTCGGCCTGTACTGGGTGTTCCAGACAGTGACTGAGCCACCAGCACCGCCCGCGCCAGTACCGCCCGTCGCCACGCTGCCGCTGACCCCGCCGAGTGCGCTGCCCGCGCCACCGCCCGCCGCGGCCCCGACGCCGCCGGTAGCCGCCGCTCCGACGACGCCAGTAGCCGCCGCCCCAACGACGCCCCCAGCCGAGGCGGTGGCCGTCGCCCCAGCCAGCCCGGCTGCGCCAGCGACCGCCGAGCCGCCGGCGGCCAGCCCCGAGGTGGTGGCCAGCG
>CAZVMD010000595.1:0-2287 GCA_964628555.1 uncultured Myxococcales bacterium
GCGCGAACCGCCTCGAATCCGAGGCCCGTCGTGAAGCCGTTTTTTTGTCGGCCGCCTGGCAGCGGTCGCCAGGTTTGGCTGGCGTCAAAGACCTCGACATCGGGCTGCAGCACGCCGCCGAGCGGCGACTCCAGGATCTCGGCGGGGAGGAACTGGCAGGTGCGCGGCGAGATCGCGCAGCAGTCGGTGGCCACCTGACACTTGCTCCGGCTGCTCGCGTTCTTGGGGTCTTCGATGGCCTTGATGATTCCGCTGTAGTCTGCCGTCGGGGGGGCGCTGTGAATGATCTCGGTCAGCAGGCCGGCGATCGCTGGCGCAAGCTGGGAGCTAGCTGCCGCGGCGCTCATGGCGCCGTGCAGGGCGCCCTCCGAAAGGCGCGACAGCTGACCGCGCTCATCAAGCTGCAGCGTCGCCCACAGCCCAAGGCCGCGCAGCGGCAGCAGCAGCGGAGCGCCCGGCAATAGCGGCAGCGGCAGGCTCAGCTGAATATCCTGACCAGCGGCCTGCTGGCGCGGCGGGATGGTCTTTAGGACAGAGCCGCGGATGCGGCCGTAGAGCGTGACGGCCTCGCCCGGGGCAGGCTGGAAGCGATCCTGCCCATCGAAGCGCGGTGCGGGCTCGCCGGGACTCGGCGGCTGGGCTCGGCGGATCGTCAGGCGGGCACACTCGCTGTCGGAAAGAGACGGCGTGGTGAGCTCCAAAAGCAGCAGGTTCTCGCCGCGCTGGTAGGTCGCCGCGAGCGGCGTGTCGAGGTTGATGCCCGCTATGTTGGCGAGCTGGGTCACATTGCGAAAGGCGTTCTCGTGTTTGCCGTTGCCGTCATAGTCCTCGGTGTAGCGGTGCGTGCCGGAGCCCTGCGGCAGGAAGAGCTGGCGAGTGACGAGCGAGTAGGTGGGGCCGTTGACTAGACCAGCGCTGCAGACAATGGGCAGATCGTCGAAGTCCACGGGGCCTGCGGGCTGACCGCAGGCGAGGGCAGAGGTCGCAAGCAAAAGAGCGAGGGTGAAAGCGGTGCGGCGGGGACGGAGCGCAGACGCGGGCATGGGCAAGCTCCTGGGCAAGTAAGACGATGTCGAGATGAGAGGCTAGCTTCTGCAATCAGTGTGCCGCCGCGACCACGACCCGCCGTCGCTGGCCGGCACGAGTCGGCTGTGCAGCGGCATGGGCTCAGCGGCGGTGCGCGGACGTGGCGCGGGCGGAGGGCCCGGGGTCTCAGATTCTTGAGAGGAGCCTGACTTCTAGGGCACGGTCGCTGTCGCGCGGGCCGGCAGCGCGGCGGCGCTGGCCGCAGGCCGCTTGTGCGCACCGCTCAGCGCGCTGGCCCCCTGCTACGTAGAACCTGCGAGTCCATTCCTGCGGATAAGGATGACTCCCTGATGACGGGCGGCTGGGCTTCGCGCAGGCTTTGCCGACCGTCGGTGTGCCGCCCCGCCCGGCCGCCGCGTTGACCCCCACCCGCCAGCGCCGGCGCGGCGCTTCCCCTCCGGCGTGGCGCAAGCTCTGCGTCGCTGGCACGGTCTGCGCGCTAGCTCAGCCGCTGTTCGCTGGCCGGTGCCTGCATACCCTCGCCGCCAAGATTCGTGCCCCCGACGAGCGGAGCGACGGCTACGATATCGCCATGGCGGGGACAGAGCTGCATTCGGTGGGGGCTCGCTATGAGCTGCGCGCTCGGCTGGGGGCCGGGGGCATGGGCGAGGTATATCGCGCCTGGGATCGTCTGGAGGGGCGCGAGATCGCGCTCAAGCGCCTGCTCCTGCCGCAGGTCGATGTGGTGACCGTGGACTCGGAGCCGCAGGTCCGCCGCGCGCCAGCCAGCGACGTGACGCAAGAGATGTCGCGCCTGGAGTCGCTGCCCGCTGCCGCCCCGCCCGGCCCGGTCACGCTGCCCAGTGTGGGCAGCGCCCCACCGCTCCCGCTCGCCGCGCCCGCCCTGCCGCTGTCGATCTTGGCCAGCCCCTCGCAGCAGCCTGGCAGCGGTGGCAGCTCTGGCCAGCTCGAAGCCGAGCTACGGCTCGCACTGACCCAGGAGTTTCACACCCTCGCCTCGCTGCGCCACCCCAACATCATCAGCGTGCTCGACTACGGCTTCGACGGCGAGCGAGTCCCCTACTTCACGATGGAGTACCTCGCCCAAGCCCAGCCCATCTCCCTCGCCCTCCCCAACGCCCCCCTCCCCGAGCGCGCCCACCTCCTGCTGCAAGTCCTGCAAGCCCTCATCTACCTCCACCGCCGCGGCATCCTGCATCGCGATCTCAAGCCCGCCAATATCTTGGTGGTGGGGGAGGGG
>CAZVMD010000596.1:0-2285 GCA_964628555.1 uncultured Myxococcales bacterium
GCCGGATCGCGGACCAGCGCTTCAAGATAGCCGCGCAGCTGACGACGCAGCCGCTGGCGCAGATCGGCATCGCTCAGGCGGCCGGCGCAGTCGGCGCCATACGAGAAGAAGTCCGTCGCGGTGGCGCTGCGCCCGACATCGGCATGCGCCAGATCGGCGAGCTCAGCACAGGTGCGATAGTCTCCGGCCTCGCGCAGGGCTTGGATCTGGCCCAGGCGGGCGCGAGCCAGGGCCGCAGCAGAGGGCTGACTGCCAGCCGCCTGCCCATAGAGCGCCGCTGCCCGGCTGGCATCCGAAGCTGCGGCTGCGGCATCGGCCTGCGCCAGCAGCGCATCGACGGCAGCCGGCTGCGTGCGCAGCAGATCCTCTAGCCGAGCCCGCAGCTCCATCGCGGTCATGGCGCCAGAGAAGCGTGCCACGACGGCATCGGCCCGCGCAGGATCGATCACCAGGATCATCGGCAGGCTGCGCACCGGAAAGCGCTCGACGAAAGCGGCGTTGCGCGGCAGCTCGGTATCGATCGCCAGATAGACAAAGCGATCGGCGAGCGGCTGCAGCAGCGGGTCGGGGAAGACCAGGTTGCGCATCGACAGGCAGGTGTGACACCAGGGCGCCCAGGTATCGATCACCAGCAGCCGGCGACTCTCGATGGCTCGTCGCTGCGCGGCGGCAAAGTCATCCTCGATAAACGGCAGCATGCTCTTGGCCCCCCCGGCCGCTGATCCCGCAGCCCACGCCAGCCGCTCGCCGCCTGCCGGCTGCAGCGACGGTACGGTCGCCAGCCAGCTGCAGGTCGCAAGCGCCAGCCCGGCCCATCGAAAGCAGTGCGCCCGCCCGGCCCTTGCGCTCTTTGCCCAGCCTTGTCGAAGCATGTCTCACGGTACACAGCCAGCCCGGCGGCGGCAATAACAGCGCCCAGCGCACGGGCCCAGGCCGCGCCCGACAATAACGGCCCACACAAGCCGGCCGCAGCATGGGCAGCAGACCGCACAACGCCGCCCCGGACCGAGGGCGACCGTGATACCTTCTTGGCTATGAGAATAGGTGAACGTCTGTCGGCGCTGGCCATCTCGGACATCCGGGCGATGAGCCTGCGCTGCCAAGCCAAGGGGGGGATCAACCTGGGGCAGGGCGTCTGCGATCTGCCGACGCCAGCCTTGGTTGCCGAGGGAGCCATCGCGGCGATTAGCGCCCACAAGGCCATCTACGCCCCGCCGGCCGGCATCGCCGAGCTGCGCAAGGCGGTGGCGCAGAAGATCGAGCGCGACTACGGCCTAAGCTACGAAGCCGAGAGCGAGGTCCTGATCACCAGCGGCGCGACCGGAGGCTTTGCCGCAGCCCTGATGGCGATGTGCCAGCCCGGCGATGAGATCATCCTCTTTGAGCCGTTTTACTCGTACCACCTCAACACCGTGCTGGCGCTGGGCATGACGCCGGTGCTGGTGCCGCTGTCGCCACCTGACTGGCACATCGCCCGCAGTGAGCTGGAGGCGGCAATCACCGATCGCACGCGCGGCATCGTCGTCTGCTCGCCCGCCAATCCCTCGGGCAAGGTAGTGACCAAGGCCGAGCAAGAGCTGATCGCCGAGCTGTGCAAGAGCGAGGACCTCATCGCTTTTACCGATGAGATCTATGAGCACATCGTGTTCGATGGCGTCGCGCACGTGCCGCTGGCTAGCCAGCCGGGCATGCGCGGTCGCTGCATCAGCATCTCGGGCCTGTCAAAGACGTTTTCGATCACCGGCTGGCGGGTCGGCTACCTGACGGCTCCCCCGGCGGCGCTGGAGCGCATCACGGTGGCGCATGATCTGCTGTACGTCTGCGCCCCGACCCCGCTGCAGCTTGGAGCCCTGTCGGGCTTGTCGATGCCGGCCTCATACTTCCGCGAGCTGTCGGCGATGTATCAGAAGAAGCGCGACATCTTGTGCAGCGCGCTCGCCGATGCCGGGCTGACGCCCTATGTGCCGACCGGGGCCTACTACGTCCTCGCTGACTGCCGCAAGCTCGGCTGTGCCACAGCGCGTGAGGCGGCCTACAAGCTGCTCGACGACGTCGGTATCGCGGCGGTGGCCGGCACGAGCTTCTATCGCGACCCGATCGGCGAGACGCTGCTGCGCTTCTGCTTTGCCAAAGACGATGCCGCGCTGACCGAAGCTGCGGACCGCCTGCGCAAGCACTTCACCTAGCCAGCTCCTCGGCTGCGCCACGCCCTCCTGCCCTCCTCTTACCGCGCGTCCTCCTGCCCTCCTCCGGCTGCCCTCCTCCGGCTGCCCTCCTCCGGCTGC
>CAZVMD010000597.1:0-2282 GCA_964628555.1 uncultured Myxococcales bacterium
ACCATGCCGAGGCGGTGGCGCTGCCAGCCATCAGCTCGACGGCGGTGCGCGCCGCTCTCGCCGCGGGTCAGTCCCCGACGGGCTGGCTGGCTCGCAGCGTCCTCGCCTACATCCAAGAACACGCGCTTTACCGCACTGCCGACTCGGCCAGCGAGCCCCAGCGTCCGCCCCAAAGTCCGCCGAGCGATGCGCGCCGCAGAGAGGAAACCGATGCGATTTGACGAAGATGCAGCTCCCCCGCCGGCCCGCCGCGAGCGCGTGCTGGTCGTCGGTGCCGGCCCGGTTGGTCACGCTCTGGCGGCAGCGCTGAGCGAGGCTGGCTTTCAGCTCCGTCACTGGTCGCGAGCCCGCGGGCCGCTGTTTGAGGAACCCGATGGGCCGACGCGCCAAGCGGCCGACATCGTCCTGCTCGCGGTGCGCGACGAGGCCATCCCGCAGGCCGCGCGCTACATCATCGAGCACCGCGCCGCCGGACGCGACAGCGTGCTGATTCACTGCGCCGGTGCTCTGCCGCCCAGCGAGGTGCTGCGCGACGAGAGCGGTGCGGTCCGCGGCGTCGGCATGCTGCATCCGCTGCACTCGTTCGTGACCGGCGAAGAGGTCATCGCGAAAAAGACGCTGCGCGGCGTGGTCTTTGCCATCTCGGGCGATGAGGCCGGGCGGACCGCCGCGCTGCTGCTCTGCGAGGCCCTGGGCGGGGTCGCGCTGCCGCTGTCCCCCGAGCAGCAAGCCGCGTATCACGCCGCCGCGGTGATGGCGGCCGGACATGTCGCAGCCCTTTTGGATGTCGCCTCGCACGTCTTAGCCAACATCGGTCTGCATCGGCCCGATGCTGAGAAGGCGCTCGCCGCCCTCACTCGCTCGGTGGTCGACAACATCGACAAGGTGGGCCTGCCAGCCGCGCTCACCGGTCCCTTCGCGCGCGGCGATGGCGCCACGGTCGCGCGGCATCTCTCGGGCTTGGCTGGCGTGTCGGCCGAGGCTGAAGCCGTCTATCGCGCCCTCGGCCCCAGCGCACTCGACCTCGCCTATCGCAAGGGCACCGCTGACAACGCCGACCTCGACCGCCTGGCCGAGATCCTCTTTGCCCCAAGTGATGGGAAGTCGTCCCGTGCCTAGCGCGCGCCACCCCCACCTCAGCCGGCCCGCTTGGCTGCTGTGGAGCGGCCTGGCCGCCTCGGCCGCTATCGCTGCCCCGCCGGCCTCAGCCCCGCCTGACGCAGGGCCGACCGCGCTGGGCACAGTGGATAAGCCGGCTCGGCCGACGCCGCCTCTGCCCGCGACGCCACCGCCTGCACCAAGCCCGGCGACGGCCACACGTCCGACAGCGACGGCGACGGCTCCTAGCCCGGCCACGCCAGGAACACCAGCCGCTGTGGTTCCCGCTGCCCCGCTGATCGGAGCCCTGGCCCCAGTGCCCCCGCCTGAGCGGCGCAACGTCATCGTCGTCCTGATCGATGGAGTGCGGCTGCGCGATGTCATGGGCCGCGCGGTCGACGACAACGGCAAGCCGGTGCGAGCCGGCGAGCTTTTGCCCAACCTCACCTCGCTGCGCAAGGCCGGCGTGTTCCTGCCGCGCTTTCAGATCAGCAACCCGGCCGGCGTCAGCCTCCCCGGCTATGCCGATATCTTCGCCGGGCGACGGCAGGAAAAGATCCTCTCGAACTACCCTCCGGCGGCCGATCTGCGCAGCCACTATCCGACGGTCTTTCAGGGCCTGCGCAAGCAGCTAGGTCTGGGCTTTGACGGAGTCGCGCTCATCGCCTCGTGGGCTCCGCTGTGCCAGATCGCCATCCTGCCGCCGGTGGCAGCGGCTGATGACTTCTTTCGCAGCTGTGGGTTTAAAAACAGCGCCGCCCTGACCCCGGTGGCCCCCCCCGGCAGCCCAGCCGCCGCGGAGGGAGCCCCGCCCAGTCCAGCCGACGCTGGCAGCGGCACTGGTGCCACCCTGCCAAGCGGCGGCCTGGTCGCCACGCCCACCTATTTCAAGCCCGATATCTATGGCGGCTCGCGCGCCGACTCCGACACCTTCCTTGAAGCCTTAAGCGAGCTCCCCCGTCGCCACCCCCGCTTTGCCGTCGTCCAGTTCGTCGATGCCGACGAAGAAGCGCACATGCAGCGGCGGGTGCAGCGCCGCATGACGCAGCACTACGGCATCTTTCACTATCACCAAGCGCTGCGGGCCAGCGACTACTACATCGGTCGGCTGTGGGCCATGCTGCAGGCTGATCCGGTCTATCGCGGCACGACCTATCTGGTGATCACCACCGACCACGGACGCG
>CAZVMD010000598.1:0-2265 GCA_964628555.1 uncultured Myxococcales bacterium
AGATACTCGACGCGGCGCCCGACGACGAGATAGGCGCGGCCATCGACCACCTGGGCCAGCCGCGCGCTGCCCTGCGGCAGGTTGTCGCCGCGACGGTAGATGTTCACCGCCTTCTTGTCGTCGCCGTTGTCGCGGATGATGGCCATCGACCACATCGGGTCACCCGGCGCCACCATCGTCGCCAGCAGGGTCAGGTTGAGGTTGCTGCGCACCGGATTCGAGTCGAGCGGCCCGGTCGCCGTGGCTTCGACCTTGTCAGGCGTCAGGCTGATTGGCGCGCAGCTACTGCAGAAGATATTGCGACGCAGCACGTACTCGATGTCCTTGCTGCGCTCAGCCTCGGTGGACAGGCTGCGACTGGGGGCGCGCCGGGCGACCTGCGGGCCATCGCCAGACAGGATGGTGGCGGTCAGCACGCTGGCCGCTGCCCGTCCCAGAAACGAGGCGCACAGGGCAATCGACAGCAGCGTAAAGGCCCACGAGTATTTTTTTACGAATGCGTCCAGTCCGAAGCTCATGACCACATCTCCTCCCGCCGACCGAGGGAGCTCAGAGGGCAAATCTGCAAGGGTGATGCCAAGCGGCGCGAGACGACGCAAGCCGCGGCAGGCAAGGCTCTGGGCCTGGACTTGGGTGTAGGCCAGCGTACAGGTTGACCGCCGCAACCCCCCGCCATGCGAGCACAATCGCTCGGCTCCCCCTCGCTGGAGCGCGAGCACCGGCTGGAGCGGAGCGGCGAACGGGCGGCGGCGAGGCGGGCGCTGCGCCGCGGCCGCATTGTCAATTTGGCAAGGGCCTCAGACCGGGGGCTGCCGGGGTGTCAAAGCCCCCGGATGGCGGCGCCGGCTCAGATCGAAGGCGGCGCTGGCGGCGTAGCTCCGGCGGCCTCAGCTGGCCGGCCTGCGCGACCGCCGCCACCTAGCCGGGCATACAGCCGCGCCAGCCCGAGGTCGATGACGAAGTAGGCCAGCGCCGTCTGCACAAACGACGACAGCCAGAACACCAGATAGCTGCCATAGACGCTCTGGTAGAAGCCGTAGACGTGGTGCGCGACGTTGACGTTGGCAGAAGGCGGCGTCACGAGGCGACTGGCCCCCTGCAGCAGCACCATGCCGAGCGTCGCCAGCAGCCAGGCCGGCCGGGGATAGCCCAAGCGGTACAGCCCCCAGAGCCCCAGCCCCAGCCCACCCCAGTGGGTCAAGAGCGACGAGGCGAAGAAGTCGCCGCCCAGGTACAGGTCGACGGCCCAGGTGAAGTTGCCGACGACCAGCCACAGCACTCCGACGGCGGGCAGGCGCAGCGCCGCCAGCTTGTGCGGCAAGAGCAGCCCAAGGCCAATTAGCAGGTTGGCCATCGTGCAGGCCCACAGCACATCGTGCGCGGTCCCGCGCAGCACATGCCCGCCGCCGTGCACGGCAAAGCAGGCCAGCGAAAGCAGCCCAAGCGGCCAGGTTGGGCGAACCATGGGGACCTCCAGCGTCGCGAGGGGTCAGTCGATGTCGTCGCGCAGCGGCGTGATCAGCCCCAAAAGCTGCAGCAGCTGAAACGTCATGCGGGCGGTCGCGCCCCAGATCCGTCGCGCGCTCGGCAGCGCCGGGTCGGGGTAGTGAAACTCGTGCAGCGCATAGCGCACGCCCTGCCACTTGGTGTGGCCGGCAAGCTGGTAGATGCTGGGAAACTGCGGCACCGGTACGCGGAACAGATCGGCGACCTCGCGCTGATTGGGGGCAAAGCGCAGCGTCGCTTCGCCGGGCGGCGCCTGCACCACCCCGACGACTGGCGTGATGTTGAAGCCGGCCGGCGTCGGCACATCATCGAGCAGGCCGCAGACGATGACTTGTTCCGGTGGCAGGCCGACTTCTTCGAAGCTCTCGCGCAGCGCGGTGTCCGATAGCGTCGGGTCTTCGGCCTCGCGCTTGCCGCCCGGGAAGGCGATCTGGCCCGAGTGGGTCGGCGCATCGGCGCGACGGACGATGTACAGCACCTCGGGCGGTGCATCCGGCCGCCACAGGATCGGCACTAGAACCGCTGACTCGCGCAGCCCCATCGCCTTGGCCGGCAAGCTCAGGCGCGAGCGAGCGCCCAGCCGGGCCTGCAGCACAGCAATCAGGCGATCGCGGTCGGAGAGCGGCGACGCTGGGTCGTCCGCGCTTTCGGCGGCCACCGGCGGCTCAGGTGCGCGGCTCATGAGCCACTCTCCCCAGCGGTAGGCGGGCTTGCGGCCAGGCTGCAGGTGTCGGGCTCGACCGGCACACCCGGCGGTGC
>CAZVMD010000599.1:0-2261 GCA_964628555.1 uncultured Myxococcales bacterium
TCTCAAGCGGCTTGCCCGAGATATCGACGCGCTCGTGGGCGTAGTGCAGGGCGTCACAGATCTGCATGGCGATCTGCACCGCGTGGGCCTGCGTCAGCTGCAGCTGCGGGTTGCGCATCACCTCGCGCAGGGCGATGCCGTGCACGTACTCGCTGGCGACGAAGAAGCTGCCATCCGAGAGCGCGCCGACCTCGTGGACGCCGGCGATGCGCGGATGGTTTAGGCTGGCCGCCGCCCGCTGATCGTCGAGGAAGATGCGCACGACCTCGGGGCGCTGCGACAGGTTGGCATCCAGGACGCGCACGGCCAGCGGCTTGAAGTTCCCCTTGCCCTGCGCTGCCTCGCGCCCGATGAGGGTGGTCCCGAGAGTGCCCGTCCCCAGCTCGGCAAAGAGGACGAAGTTCCCAGCTCGGTACGGAAAGTGAGGCATCAGCTCCTCATGTTGGCGGAGTAAGCGGGCAAAGTCAAACCCTTGTTCCCGTCGCTGGGGGGCCGCAAACGCGGATTTATTGTCGCAATGTGCTGGGCAATCAGTCGGGCAATTTGCCAGGCAATTAGTCGGGCAATTCGCCAGGCGCTCTGACGGGCAGCTTGTCGAGGCTGATCTCGACCGCGGTCGGCTGCCCGTCGTCGTACTCGGGGGGGCTCATGGCGCGCGGGCGCTCGGCGAGGTGAGCCAGGGGCCCCGGGCGGGCGGCGACGCTGACCCCGGGGGGCACACCGGCGATCTGCGCGCGCAGCGCCGCGGCCTCGGGACCGTCGCGGAAGTGGGCGGGGACATAGCGCTCGGAGTAGCGCGCGAGCGGCGAGCCGCCGTGTCGCAGGTGGGCCGTCAGCACACACAGGGCGAGGAGCGGCAGCAGCGCGGTGCGAGCTAGCCGTGGCGCTGTCGGCGAGTCGGTCAGCCAGCGCCCGAGCCGACCGGCCCCGAGGATGCCGGCCCCGACGACAAAGGGCACGATGGCGGTGGTGTAGTGCGACTCAAGGCGCAGCACGCCGGGAAAGCCGGAGAGAAAGTTGATGCCGAGGATCGGCAGCGCGCCGAAGAGCGGCCACGGCCGAAGCAGGCCCAGGGCGGCGACCGGCCAGAGCAGCAGCAGGGGATAGCGCAGGCGCTCCCAGGTGGCGAAAAAAGCGAGGGTGCGCAGTGGATGGCGCAGCGCCGCCAGTACCAGATCGCGGCTGGAGGCGATCGGCGTCCCGAGGGCCTGCGCGATGCGATCGAAGTGCAGATGATAGGAGCCAAAGGCCGGCACAAAGCGCGGCTGAATGAGCAGCAGATAGCCGCCGCAGTACAGCAGCAGAAGCCCGGCCAGAAGCCCGGCGCAGCGACGAGAGATCAGCCGTTTGGCAGCTGGACGCAGGGCATAGGCGAGCAGCACGCCGGCAAGCTGCAGCGCGATGTCTTCGCGGCAGGCAAGAGCGATCAGGCCAGCCAGCAGGGTGCGCCGCCAGGCGGCAGCCGCGAGCCCTTCAATGACAAAGAGCAGCGGCGCCAGCGCCAAGGTCACCGGGTGGAAGTCGTGCAGCGTCGCGACGGTGACCGTCGGGTAGAGCAGGGCCCACAGCGCCGCGGCCAGCCCGGCTATGGTCGCACGCCAGGCCGGCGGCAGCCCGACCGGAAGCAGCGGCGGCAGGTGGCGCACGCCCAAGCGATAGGCCGGCCAGGCCAAGAGCGCGACGGCAAGCGCCTGGGTACACAGCAAGAGCGGCGGCAGCGGCACGCCCAGCCGACCCAGCGCAGCCAGCGGCAGAAGGATCGGCTCGAGGTGCAGGCCGAGGACGTGCGGCGCGCGCACCAGCGGCAGATCGTAGTGGCCATGGCCAAGCCCCCACACCAGGCGGAGGTAGTAGCTCAGGTCGATCTGCGCGTGGAAGGTCGTGAAGCGCCGCCAGCACAGCAGGCTGTAGAGCAGCGTGTAGCCGAGGATGAGAGCCCACAGCAGCCAAGCGCCGCGCTGCGTCATTCGCCCGTCGAGTCGCCGGTCAGCGTCGGCCGCCGTCTCTGATGAGGCCGGGGCGGCTAGCTGGGCCGGCTTTGCCGCTGCGCTTTCCGCAGCTGGGGCGGCTGCAGTGGCATGTGCGACAGAGGGCGGAGCGCTCGACACCTGTGCATCATGCCCGCGCTTGCCGGCGCAGAAGAAGGGGGAATCCGAGTAAAATGTCGTCCTAAGTTGCGCAGACTCTGCGCTCGCTGGAGGGCTCTATGTCGAATGCGTTCGCTGATGTGAATCGGTACTTTGAGCGCGCGGCGGCGGTGC
>CAZVMD010000600.1:0-2260 GCA_964628555.1 uncultured Myxococcales bacterium
GGCGGCGGTGGCAGCGTCTCGCCCATCGCCGGATCGAGCGGCTTGTCCACGGCGGCCGGGGTGGCCGGGACAGGGGCGGCCGCCACCGCAGGCTCGCTGACGGGGACTGGACTCGGCGGGGCAGCGGCGGGCGGCGGAGCCGGAGCGAGGGGCGCAGCAGCCGGAGGTGGCCAGCCCAAAGGAGGCGCGACGCCCCCCGCAGACTGCCCGGGGCCAGGTGGCACGGCCGCCGCTGGGGTTGTCGGCGGCGACGATGGGGCAGCGACGTTGACCTGCCAGCGCGGAGCCGCGGCCGGCGGAGTCTGCGCAGCGCTCGTCCCGGCCTGGAGCAGGAGCCACAGCGAACCGAGCACCATAGGATTGCCCAGAAAGCGAATCGACGAGGACATCATGGCTGGCGATCATCGCGTGTTTCTGCCCCTAGGCAAATCTCTTCTTGTCCGCTGGCCGTGGCTTGCTCGCTCCCCGAGCGGCCGGATCGTGCTAAGGAGGCCTAACCTGCCGTGGCCAGTCCCCTTTTGCGCTTCCGCATCCACACCATCCCCGACGTGCTGGCCTATGTCGCCGAGCGCGGCGGAGATCCGGCGACGCTCATGTCCAGCTGCGGCCTGCCCGCGGACGCTGGGGAGCGCCTGTTCATCGAAGCCGACATCACGCTGCTCGCGCAGTTCCTGCAGGCGGCGGCGCTCGCGGCTGCCGATCCAGCCCTGGGGCTGTCGGTCGGGCAGCGACTGCAGCGACGGACCTGGGATGTGCTGCAGCTGGCCTGCAGCAACGCGCCGACGCTTGGCGATGCCGTGCTGCGCATCCCGCGCCTGATGCCGCTGCTCAATAGCTCCGTCGAGATCGAGGTCGAGCCGGGTCCCGAGTGGCGCATCAACCATCGCATCGCCGGCCACCCGAGCGGCCTGTCCCGTCACGGCAACGAGCTCTGGCTGGCCACCCTTTTGACCCGCGCACAGCAAGAGACCGGCACGCGCATCGAGCCCGTACGCTGCTGGTTTGGTCACGCGGCGCCCGACGACCTGCAGCCGCTGCGCGCCTTCTTTGGCCCGGCCCGGCTCGACTTTGGGGCTGGCTCGACGGGGCTCTCGCTGATGGCTGAGGTGATGGCCCGCCCGCTGCTGCGCGCCGATCCGGTGGTGGCCGCGGTTCTCGAGCGCCTGTCGACCGAGGCGCTGCAGGCGCAAGGAGGTCACCGCGGCCTGTCAGCCCAGGTCTATCGCCGCATTCGCGAGGAGCTCGACGGCGCCATCCCGCCCATGGGGGGCATCGCCAAGCGGCTAGGGCAGAGCAGTCGCAGCCTGCAGCGCCACCTGTCCGAGGAGGGCACGTCGTACCGCGAGCTCGTCGATCAAGTGCGCCGCGACCTGGCCCAGCACTGGCTGTCCGAGGGCCTGGCGCGAGACGAGGTCGCCCGCCGCCTGGCCTATGCCGAGACCGCCTCGTTCACTCGCTCGCTCCTGCGCTGGCGCCAAAAGACGAGCGCTCGCTAGCCGCTCAGGTCGAGCTGCCCGTCGGAGGGATGAGGACCACGCCCAGCCGCTCGGCGGCCTGCGTCAGATCGGAGCGCAAGCAGGCCCACCAGCTGGGATCTTGGGCCAGCCGCTGCAGCAGCGGCAGCGCCTCTTTGCCGCCTAGCTCGCCCAGCGCCGCGACGACCTGCCAGCCCTCGTCCTCCGTCGCCTCGGGATCGCTCATCAGCTGCTCTAGGCAGGGAATGAGCGCCTGCTCGTGCCAGGCGGAAAGGATACGCATCGCGGCTGCGCCCACCTGGGTCAGCGGGGGCTTCTTCGACACGCGGGAGAGGAGCGGCTCGACTAGCTCGGGGCTGCGATGGCGGCGAAGAACCGGCACCGCGACGTGCGCCGTCTCCTCGCTCGCCAGAAACGTCATGTAGTGAGGGGCCAGCTTCTGCTCCAGCGAAAGCAGCGCGGGGGGAAGCACCTCTATCGGCTTCTCCAGATCGCGGGTGAGCAGGTCTTCCAGGTTTAGGCCGACCAGGAACAGCTCGGCCCGGCGATCCTCGCAAATCCCGACCACCGGCGGATCCTCCGGCGAGCAGCCCGGGGTGTACAGGAAGCCAAACGTATAGTGAAACGGAGCATAGAGTCGGCCAAACACGATGATCGAGCCCAGCCCCTGCGCCGCGACCTCAAGGATGCGGCACTCGTCCGGCTCCAGCGAGCGCGGGCCATAGAGATGGGCGATCACCCGCCCCGGGACAGACTTTCCGTCGCGCAGCAGGGCGTCCTTGCCC
>CAZVMD010000601.1:0-2233 GCA_964628555.1 uncultured Myxococcales bacterium
TGCGCTCGATGTCGAGGCGCCCGAGCCGGGCAGCCTGCGTGTGCTGCTGACCTTGGGCCCGAATCAGAAGCAGCGACTGTGGGCGCGCATCGACGGCGAGACGTTCTACCTGCAGCCCTTCGCGCTGCCGCTGCCGGGCCGCGGCGTCGCCGATGCCGCCAATGTGGTCGGCCGGATCAGCAGCCAGGCCGAGGTCGGCGGGGTGCAGCAGGTCACGCGCATCGACGGCACGCTGCGCCTGGGCGCGCCTGGCCTGACGGTGCCAGGCATCGCCTTTGCCGTGACGCCGCGCTGAGCAGGCCTACGACCGGGTCAGCTCGACCAGGCCGGCGGTGATGTCTTTGCCCGCCTCGGTGCCGGTCAGGTAGGTCTCGGCCCCGCGCTCGCCGGTCAGCGTCCACAGGAAGTAGGCGGTGACGTACTTGATGGCCAGATCGCGCGACTGCGCTTTGGGCGCCGTGCCGCCGGGGCAGAACAGGCAGGGGAAGCAGCTGGCCGGGTTGTCGACGAAGTCGGTGTGCGCCGCCTTGAGGAAGCGCAGGGCAAAGCGGCTGGCGCTGCTGCTGCGATACAGGACCTCGTAGTTGGAATCGGCCGGAGCGCAGGGCTGGGCCCCGCCGGTCTTGCTGATCGTCTCGCCGAGGAAGCCGAGCGGAGTGCCGGCCGGCAGGCGGATAGCGCCGACGCTGTCCTTGGCCAGCGGGGCTCCTTGCCCATCGACGGGATCGATGGTGAGCACGGCCTTGACGCGCGGATCGACGGCGGCGACGAGCAGGCTGATCTTGCCGCCCAGCGAGTGACCGGTCAGCCCGATGCGGCTGCCATCGATGCGCCCGGCGATCCGGCTGGCGCTGGCACCCGTCGGCGCTGTCAGCCAGTCGATAAGCTTGCTGGTGTCGTCGCGGTACTGGGCATGCTTGGCCTCAGCGCGCGCGGTCTGCGAGACGGCGATAAAGCCGTGGCTGGCCAGCCGATTGAGGTAGCCGGTGTACTGGGCGCGGCCGATGACGAAGCCCGGCGACAAGACGACCAAGGGACGGGGGCCCAGGGTCTTGCTCAGCTCGCGCCCATCGTCGCTCGGGCCGGCCACGGTCACCGTCAGGCTGCCGCCCCCCGCAAGTGGCACCGTCAGATCAAAGCGCAGGGTGCGATACGGTCCGGCCTCGGCGGGCGAGGACAGCGCCGACTGGCTCTGGGCCAGGCAAGCCTCGTCGGGACAAGCGGCGGACTCGGGGCCCAGCGCGGCGGGCGAGCCGCAGTGCAGCCCCAGGCCCGCCGAGACGAGCAGCGCAGCGGAGCGCAGCCAGGTCGACGGCGAGCGCGAGGACGAACGGGGAAGAGGCGAACGAGCGAGCAGGTGGTTCATGGGGTCTCCTTGGGTGCCCACCCCGCCGCGCGATCGCCTCTGGCGAGCATAGCCAGACGACGGCGAGCAGCAGAGCGCGGCAGCAAATGCAACTGACTTGCAACTAAAGACGGCGTGGGACGGTGCGGCTTGTGTACCTATCGGCCCAACCACCTTGGCCGGTGTTCGTGGAGATTGGCGTCGCAGGGGTCGGGCCGGCTGGCGAGCCGCAGGCAATGGAAGAGCCGTGCCAGGCCAGAGCTCGCCGCGCTCCGTCTGAGAAGCGGCCCAACCACCGACGACCGGGTTGGGATGTCCCCCTCACATCGAGACCCGGCTGCCCCACGCGCGCGCCGCCCCCATCCCGCACGGCGGACAGCGCGAGAACCTCAGCCAAATCTCCTCTATTGCCACCGGAGCCTCTCAGGGAGATAGTGAAAGGACTGCGATGCGTGCTGCCAATCGGTCTGCGCCCCCCCCGCGCGGACTGCTCGCCTTCCTTGCCGCTGTCTTCTGCCTGCTTGCCGCTGGTAGCACGACTTCTGTCTGGGCTGGCCCGACGTCAGAGCCGCTGCCCAGCGAGCCCATCGCCATCGTCAAGCTGCCCTTCGCCGGCATCGCCAGCGAGGTCGAGAGCAGCCTGCAAGAGCTCCTGCGCTCGACGCTGAATCGCTCGGGCTATGCCGTGCTGCCGGCCCAGGTGGTGCAAAACCGGCTGGCCAACGAGAGCCGTCTGTTCGGCTGCTCGACGGCAAGCTGCTACGGTCGCCTGTCGCAGGTGCTGGGCGTGCGCCGCGTCGTCGAAGGCGAGGTGCAGAAGCTGGGCCTGGAGTTTTCGCTGCAGCTTTGGCTGCGCGACCTGTACACCGGCAAGCTCGTCGCACCGCC
>CAZVMD010000602.1:0-2230 GCA_964628555.1 uncultured Myxococcales bacterium
TGGCGCCGGGCGGGGTCTTCGCGGTCCTCGATCACATGCGGGGAGTCTCGCGGGGGCGGGACAGCGTGGTCGCGATGATGGGGCTGAACTGGCTGACGCTCGGCGGCCGGAGCTACACCCTCGACGAAGTGACCGAGCTTTTGACGACAGCCGGGTTCTCGAAGGTGACGGTCCGCAAGCTCTCGGCCCGAGTGGGCGCGACGGTGGTGATGGGAAGCCGCTGAGTTCTGTCCTGCTCATCCGGTTTCAATCCGCGCGTTGTCCTTCTTGCGCGCGGCAGCGGCGTCGCTCTGACTAGCCGGAGCGTGCATCGCGGATCGCTTGCGAACCTCGAAGGATCCAGAGGCCTCTTCTGGCACGATGGCGGAGTGAAACACTTCATCAATCAGCCAGACAGTATCGTCACCGAGGCCATCGAAGCAGAGGTCGCGCTCTCGGGTGGCAAGCTCGCACGTCTTGATGGGTTCCCCGCGATCAAGGTCGTCGTGCGGCACGACTGGGATCGTTCGAAAGTCGCAGTCGTCTCGGGGGGCGGTGCTGGACACGAGCCGGCGCACATCGGCTTTGTCGGCGATGGGATGCTCACTGCGGCGGTGTGCGGCGAGATCTTCGCTTCGCCCAGTGTCGACGCTGTGCTGGCTGCGATCCTCGCCGTGACGGGCTCGCCCGGCTGCCTCCTCATCGTCAAGAGCTATACCGGGGACCGCTTGAACTTCGGTCTCGCGGCAGAGCGAGCACGAGCCCTGGGGCTCAATGTTGAGATGGTGGTCGTCGGCGATGACATCGCGATCGCGGACGCCCTGCGTCCTCGCGGAATCGCTGGAACGCTCTTCGTCCACAAGGTGGCGGGCCACCTCGCACGGGCTGGGGCCACGCTCGCCGAGGTCAAGGCGGCTGCGGAGCGTGTCGCGGCTGCCACCGTGTCGATCGGTCTGTCGATGTCGTCCTGCACCATTCCGGGTCGTCCAGCCGAGGGCCGAATGCGGCCAGACGAGGTCGAGCTTGGGCTCGGCATTCATGGCGAACCCGGCGCGGCGCTGATCTCGCTGGGGCCGATCAATCAGCTCGCTGCCACCATGGTTGCCGCTATCGAACGCGCGCTCTTGGTGCGAGCTCACGTGCAGGCGCCGATTGCGCTCCTCGTCAACGACCTTGGGGGCGTGCCGCCGATTGAGCTGGCGGTCGCCACCCAGGCCATCCTCGACGCGTCGAATCGCGAAGTCGCCCTGGTGATCGGGCCGGGACGACTGATGACCTCACTCGATATGAAGGGACTCTCGATCTCGGCAGTGCCGCTGGATTCCGAGATCGAGCAGGCGCTGCTCTCTGCGGTCGAGCCCCGCGCCTGGATCCCTGGCCGCTGCCCGATCACCGTCGCGCCGCTCGCGCTTCCGGCTGCGCTGGCACCGGCCGAGTATGCACCTTCTGCGAATGCGTCGCGCCGCGAGGCGGTGCAGAAGATCTGCGGGGCGCTCATCGAAAAGCAATCCGCGCTCGACGCGCTTGATGCGAAGGTGGGCGATGGCGATACCGGCACGACGTTCGCAACGGCCGCGCGGAATCTCCTCGCGGCGCTGGATGGGCTTCCGTTCGCCGATGCTCCCGCGCTCTGCGCGGCGGTCTCCGCGCGGCTGTCACGTGTGATGGGGGGATCAAGCGGCATCCTGCTCGCGATTCTTGTTGCCGCCATGGGGGCGCGCGTCGGAGATCCGCCGGACTGGGTCGCCGCCTTGCGGGCGGGAGTAGAGCGCCTAAAGGACTACGGGGGAGCGCAGCAAGGGGATCGCACGATGCTGGATGCGCTCGTGCCGGCGCTCGTCGCGCTGGAGGCGGGCGGCGATCTCGCTGCCGCATCACGAGCCGCGGCTGAAGGCGCTACGCGCACTGCGTCGATCGCGAAGGCCCGCGCTGGTCGTGCGAGCTATGTCCGTCCTGACATACTCCTCGGCATCGCCGACCCCGGCGCGACGGCGATCGCGGTCGCCTTTGACGCGCTTTGCGCAGTCGATCGATGAGCGCATCGAGCGCCTGATTCAGCTCTCGCGGCAACGCATCTTTGGACCTTCTGCTCGGACAACCTGGGGCGCAGTGCTGAGGACTCCCCGCTCCCTTTCGCTCGTCGATAGTCGCCATCAGACTTAGAGCGCCTAACCAAACCTGTTGCGGACCCCATCGGCCGCGTCGGTCGTCGGTCACGGCCGGGAGGCCGCTCACTCCTTCCTCCTTGCCG
>CAZVMD010000603.1:0-2220 GCA_964628555.1 uncultured Myxococcales bacterium
CTGGGCCCAAGCTGACCTCGTATGGCTGCAATGGGGTCAGCCATCAGTCAGCGCAAGAGATGCCGACCACTGGGCGCGGGCTGCAATGAATGCGTGAATACCTCCGCGGCTGCGTCCGCTTCGCCCTACCTCCCCGTGCCCACCTGACCCACGCCGATCTCCGCAATACGATCTCCGCGCTGCGCCATGCTCGCCCACTGACGCGGCGAGTGCTGTGCTTCACTGCTTGTCTGATGCTCTCGACCGGCTGTGCAAAGAAAGTCCGAACACAGTCTCTGGCCGGCTCTCGCCTCGGGCTTCCGACGCGTCTTCGGTGCGTGGCGCAGTGACGGGCGTGGGGGGCCGCCCTGCGGCAGGGGGGCCGGCGCCGCGCTATTTGAGCATTTCCGCGAACAGCGCAACGCCATAGATATAAACAATCGGAGTCAGAAACATCTGGGCAAGAATCTGCAAGATTCCGACACCGGGCGCGCCTCGCGCGATTACGATAATTTCCAAAATAAACGCAATCAGTCCAAACGTCCAGCCGAGAAGCCAGCTTAAGATCGGTATCGGCATGAGGATGAAGAACCAGGCCAAAATGAGGCAGGTCCAGGCGGCTCCCACGGGCGGTGGGGGCTGGGCGAACTGAACACGTGGCGGATACTGAGTGGTGGGCATGGCTGTCTCCTCTTGTCCATAAAATGGCGGCACGGAGGCCGGTGTTATGAGGGTTCTCTATAGTGAAGTGTGGTGCCAGATGGAATCCAGTATATCGCGGATGTGCATATCGAAATATGCCGCGAAGTGTTCCAGTTTATCGGGGTGGCGGAATATCTGGTTTGGACCGCAGCTTGAGAGCGACCTCGGTGCTCTATACGCGGCCCGCCCGGGCAACCTGACGCTGTTGCTTGGAACCGGCCGCCGCTCGGCGGACGAGGCCTGCACGGCCGGTGGATCCGGGCCTGGGCGGATGCGCTGAGCACCCACCTGATCCCTGGCGCGAGCACTCCGATCGGGCAGGCGGAGCGGTATCGCGGGCAGAGCCAAGCCCTGGCCGGCCCCGAGCCGATGCCGTGGTTCGGGGTGACGGCTGCGCTGAGCACGATCCGGTGGCGACCTCCGCGCGGAGAGCTCCCATCAGGCCATGTCCTCTGCGCGCTGGCCTTACTTCTCCGACGTAGCGGCAGCTGAAAACGGGCTTGGGTAGCGGCTCGCTCGGCGGCGGCAGTGCTCTACAATCGGCGGGCAACATGCAGGTCCGAACCTTTGCCGCCATGTCCCCAAGTGAGCGTCGCCAGTTCGTCGCCGCCTATCGACGCTTTCAAGCCGAGCGCGATGGCACGCCAGACTTTGCCCGCCGCCGCCTGAGCCGCCGGGAAGAGTTCCTCGCCGCGATCGCCGCCGAGCCGATCGTTCGCACCGGCCCAGCCGTCGTCACGCAAGCGGTCTATGACGAAAACGCAGTCCAGCGAGCGGTCGCGGTCGAGGGCCTGGATGAGTGGGCGCTGTGGACCCTCTGCTTGAGCAAGTGCAGCCGCATGGAAGAGTACGCGGTGCGCTATCTGGCCGAGTCAGGCCGGCTGCACGCGGCCAGCGCCGAGGATCCCTACAGCCTGATCGACTTGGAGGAGCGCTATCACGGTCGGCTGCTGGAGTCGCTGCTGCAGATCGTCGGCATCCAGCCGGGCTGGCGGCCGCCGAGCTTCATCACTCGCCTGACGCTGCGTGCCATCTTGGCGCTGCCGCGAGCCGTGGCCAACATCACCGTGCTATGCGGTGAGCTGATCGGCCTGGCCACGTTCAAGCTGTTCCTGGAAAAGGGCCGGCAGCTCTGCGCCGATCAGCCGCGCGCCCGCCAGCGCATCGAGCTACTCCTGCGAGAGATCCTCATCGATGAGATCGGTCACGTGCTGTTTCTGCGCAGTCAGCTCGGCGCGCTGCGCCTGGGCTTGTCCTCCCTGCTGCTGCCGATCATCGCGCGGGTGCTGATCGGCGACTATCCAGAGATGCAGCGGCTGTTCGGCCCGCGGCTCCTCAAAGAGATGCTGAGCCCGCAGCTGTTGCCCAGTGTGCTCGACGAAGTCGGCGGCCTACCGGCGCTGACCAGCGACCTTGCAGGGGGGGGCGCGGCGGCCAGACCAGGCGCGCCAGCCATCGTGCCGCTGCCGCGCGGACAGGAGCCCTAGATGGAGCGCATGCGCGCGCTGGGCAACATCGAGCGGGGCTGCTGGCTGATCG
>CAZVMD010000604.1:0-2197 GCA_964628555.1 uncultured Myxococcales bacterium
GTGTGCGGCACCATCGACCACGGCGTGGGCTTCTTGTCCTTGGCGTTGTACATGAGGACCAGCCCCTGGTTCAGCCCGTCGGTCACCGAGGCGCTGTTGAGCGCCTTGCCCAGCGCGTCGGTCAGTGGCGCTTCGATCATCTTCTTGATGTTGTCCTTCAGCAGCTTGTCGACGATGCCGTTGCACCAGCCCGAGCCGCCGCACTTCTTGGTCTTGATGTCGAAGGTCGCGGTGACGCTTGCCACCTTGACCCGCTCGGTGGTGGTGTCATAGGCCAGCGCCGCCGCCAGGTTCGACGGACGAATCTCGATCTCGGCCGGCAGCTTGCCGAACACTGGCACCTGCACCTCGACGGCCAGCAGGCCGCTGAAGGCGAGCTTGATGGTGGCGTTGCTGCCCGCCAGCGTGATGCCGGTCTTGGTCATATCCGCGACGAAGCTCTTCACTTCCAGCCGCACATCAGGCGTCGAAACAACCGGCACCGCGAAGGTCGACTTGTGCGCTGCACCGTTCGGATCGCCATACAGCACGCCGGCTAGCTCGTTCGACGGCGTAAAGGTCGCAGTACCGCCGCTGATGGCGAAGGTACAGGCGCTCAGCTTGACCGCGCTGGTGTAGCCGTCCAGATCGGCCTGGACGATCTGCGCGCTCTTGGTCTCGGCGAGAAGCTCCTCTTGCAGCGTCCCCAGCTCATCGTTGCCACAGCCGACAAAGGGCAGCGCGGCCATGCTCCACAGTCCCAGTACGATCGGTGCGCTCTTTCCAAACAGTCGCTTCAGCATCGGAAGCCTCTCTTTCGTGTGGTTCGCTGGTTGGTCCGCCACGCCAGGGCCTGTCCCCGTCGGAGGGCGAGACAAGAAGCTGCGGTCGTAACGCCATGTCGGCCCACCCGTCAAGCGCGCCGTAGCGCCGATGCACAAATGGGCAGCGGGGCGCCCATTCCCCGCTCCCCGGCTCGCTGCCTGACCCCGGGACCTGGCCTGGGCCCGCCCCCTCCGCATACCTCCGAAGCGGCGGCCGGGGCGCGTAACCGGCTACACAGGTGGCACCCTGGCGATGCATCGGGCGCGGCGGACAGCTTCGCACCTTGGACCACGCTCTGACGGCAAGCCTGCGAAATCGTGGTCGCGCCTGGGGTGGCATCGATCCTGCTGTACTGGCCGAACCATGGAAGCACCTCCCCCTGTCCTGCCGACCGCCCCCCCCGACCTGCCAGCTGTGCCCAGCCCCAGCCACGGTCGCCCGGGCGTCGCCGTCGTCCTCAACAAGAACGCCCGCGCCGTCACCGCCAAGAACGTGCGCCGGCTCGCCCAGCTCAATGGCGAAGAGCACGTCTTTTTGTCGAGCAGCGTCGCTGACAGCCAGCGCCTGGCCAGCCTGATCATCGAGCGCGGCTATCACACCGTGCTGCTCGGTGGCGGCGATGGCACCTTCGTCTGCTGCCTCAACGACCTGCTGTTCGAGAGCCAGCGTCAGGGCCGTCCGCTGCCGCGAGTCGGCGTGCTGCGCCTCGGCACCGGCAACGCCATCGGCTACTACGTCGGCGTCGAAGCGCCTAGCGAGCGCGGCCTGCGCACCGAGCTTGCCCGAGCCGCCGAGCCGAGCAGCCCAACCCGCGACCTGCCGCTTCTGCGCGTCGATGGCAAGCTGGCGCCGTTTGCCGGCACTGGGCTCGACTCGCAGATCCTCGACGACTACGCCGCCACGACGCGGGCCCTCGACCGGGTGGGCATCGGCCGCGTCATCAGCTCTGGCCTGCGCTACACCCTGGCGGTCGGCCTGCGCTCGGTGCCGCGCTTTATGATGCGTCGCCTGCCGCGCGTCGAGGTGGTCAATGTCGGCGGCCCCGCCTACGCCATCACCACCGATGGCCAGATCGATCCTGTGGCCATGCCCCGCGGCACTGTCTTATATCGCGGGCCCTGTACCTTGGCCGGCGCCGCCACCGTGCCCTGCTATGGCTTTGGCGTCCGCATCTTCCCCTTTGCCGACGCTCGCCCGGACAAGTTCCACCTCCGCTGCACCGATGCCTCGGCCCTCGAAGCCCTGTCGCACCTGCCCAGCGTCCTGCGCGGCACCTATCAGAGCCCCTCGCTGCGCGACTTCCTCTGCGACGCCGTCGAGATCCACATGGAGCACCCGGTGCCGATGCAGATCGGCGGCGACATCCAGCGCGAGCACCGCGACTACATGCGCA
>CAZVMD010000605.1:0-2191 GCA_964628555.1 uncultured Myxococcales bacterium
CCATCGCCATACCAACCTCACTGCAAAAGACGTCAGAGATTCGCTGAGCGCAGGGGATCCGCCTCGCGGCCGCGGTGATACGTTTCGCGCATGCAACGTCCGTTGCCTTCGCTTGCGGAGTGCTTTGCCTTCCCGATCTCGACCCCAGCCGCCCGACGGGACATTCTGCTCGGCGGAACGCTCTTGTTGCTCACCCTGCCGGGGTGGGTCCTAAACCTGGGCCACCGGCTGGAGGTCGTCCATCGCGTGTATCACGACGACCCGCCGTACTTCCGTGGCTTCACGCCGTGGGGAGCGACGTTTCGTCGCGGCCTGCGCGCGTTCGCCGCGATCAGCTTCTATCTCTCACCGGCCGTGATGTTCACCGGCCTGGCGCTGGCACTCGCGCCGGCGGGGCACGGGCTCTTCGCGCTTCTCGCGTCACCTCTTACGTGGCGGCCAGCCGGTTTCGCGACGCTTGGCGCTCTGGCGCTGGCGCTCGTGGCCTTCGCGCTCGCCATCTTCAGCCTGCCGGGCGGCATGACCTACAACGCTGCGTTTGACGACATCTCGTATCTGTATCGGCCGGATCGGGCGTTTCGCCGCGCCGTAGCGGGTGGCAAGGCGTACCTGCGTGCCTGGCTCATCGGCGCCTGTGCCGTCTTGCTCTCGACGGTGGGCCTCGCGGCGTTCGGAGTCGGGTTCCTCTACACCAGTGTCTGGGCGTGGAGTGTGGTGGGCTATGCCTTCTCGCGCTCCCTGGTGTTTGCCGACCCCGACCTTGGCTCCGCAGCCCGCCGGCTGAGCGCGTAAGTCGCGTATCCAATCGAGTCTAAAAGCCAAATAATTAAACAAGATAATGTCACGTATAAAGCAAATCAAAATAAACATCTATAAGATTGGCCTCCTATTGACCGGCCTCATGCTGCTCGGTTGGCCGCTGTGCTCGACGGCCGCAGAGCCAGCCAAGGCCGCCGCCGCGTCGCTGGGCCCCGGGTTTATGCTTCGGATCGCGACCCAGCCGCTGCTGCTGCTGGTCGGCGTCGAGCCGCTGCAGCTACGCTTTGCCGGCAAGGGGGCCCGTCTGCGGGACGCGCTCGGGGTGTACCGCCCGGTCCGGGCGGACTCTGTGCCCAGGGCGCTGCAGGGTCTAAAAGGCGGTCGCGTGAGTCTGTACGCGCCGTCGGGGAGGGCCTGCACTGGAGTGATCCGCGAGTACGTCTTTGTCAACCGCGGAGAGGAGGGCGAGCCCGAGCCGGGCGACGACGATGCGGCGCCGGCTAGCGACGAGCTCTCGCCTGGGAGTGGGGGGCCGGCGTCCCCTTCAGCCAGCCAGCCACCACCCAAGTCAGCGCGGGGCGAGCGGCCGATTCCCGCCGAGCGCTGGCGACTGGGCCCGCGCGAGGCTTGGTCCGCCGAGTCGGGCGAGCGAGCCCTGGCTGTCCGCGTCGAGCCGGACCCCGGCTGTGCTACCGACGGGCTGCGCTGGGGCCGCCTGGCGTCGCTGCCGGCCGCCGAGATCTACCCCGCCACGGCCCCCGATCCCGCCCTGCAGAAGGCCGTACTGAAGGCCTCGCTCCGTCTGTTTTCAGCGAATCCCCTGGAGGCTTCACGATGCGCTGACTGCGACGAGGCCGCGCCGTTTAAGCACTGGCCTGATTATGTACGTAAAAATTTGAACATTCATGTATTTCATAATCCACATAGCGGCCGCCGCATGATCTCGGCGTCGGCCGGGTTTCGCGACGATGGCGCCTGCTCGCAGTCCGGGAACTTCGCCCTGTTTGAACAGGCCCGGCCTGGCGCCCCGCTGCGACGGATCAGAGCGACCGAAACGGGGCCGTCCTTTGTCGAGGCCGCGGCTGACCTCGATGGCGACGGCTGGCCCGAGCTTGTGGTCTGGGCTGGTGACATCGCCAGCTACGTCGACGGCACCACGCTGCTGTTTAGCGATGGCGGCCGGTATCGCCGCAGTCAGAACCTACACGTCGCGTGGTCTTGTAGCGAGTGACGCTGCAGCCAGCGTTCCCGGACACCGCTGCAGCAGTGGGGCCGTGCGCGGCTCTCCCCACAAAACAGAAGAGTGCTGCAAGTGCTGTCGCCCCCCGTCGCCAGCGCACCTGAATCCATTTGTCCGCACCGTGTCCTAGCCCCTCCTAATCCCACGACTTCGCGACAGAACTCGCGGGGCCAACGGCAAGCCCGATAACGT
>CAZVMD010000606.1:0-2185 GCA_964628555.1 uncultured Myxococcales bacterium
CGACGATGTGCGGCAGCGGAGTGGGCTGCAGGGGCACTCCTTTTTCTGCACCGCGCGCGGCTTGTGCAACTTCGCTGGACGCGCAAAGGAGGTTCGTTACCGTCGCTGCGCGCTCGTCATACTCCGGATCATCGGGGCGATTCAGCCACATCTTGTGTCGACGATGACGTTGGCGACGCGTTGTCGCAAGACGCCGACGCTATCGCGAAGCACAAGACCTTTGGGAATTCGCGCGGAGCATATCGGGGGGCCTAGTAGCCGAGGTCGCGACGGCGCTGGGCGAGGAGGGCGCGGATGCCAGGCTGGGCGGCTTCGATGCCCCACTGCTCCCAGGTGGCGGCCGGGCGCGAGTTGGCCGGGGCGGCGTTGGCCTGCTGTTCTTTGCAGGCGGTGGGGCGGTGGTTGACCCAGGCGTGCTGGTCCGATCCGGCGAGGTTGCAGCAGTTGCCGTAGGGGGCGCCCATCTCTCCGGCCACGACCTCGATCTCGGCCTCGGCCTGCTGCCGACAGAAGTCGACGACCCCCGGACCAAAGACGACGCCATAGGGCTGCTCGATCGGGCCGCCGACGATATCGACCTTGTGATAGTTGCCGATCTGCGCGTCTTCCGGCGGGAAGGCAGCCTTGCCGCCTTCCCAGCGACAGACGAAGCTGTTGAGCGTCCAGGGATCGACGACGTACCACGGGCTCTTGTTGACCGAGATGACGGTGAACTGATGGTCGGTGCCGTCGGGCGCGTACCACAGGCCGAGGATCTCGGTGCCGGCGGGGGCGATGGTCATCAGGTAGCCGACGGTCAGCGACATGATGAAGGTGCAGACGCCGCCGCCGGTCGTCTCAGCCGCCTTGGCGAAGCAGGCCAGGGCCAGCATGAAGTCGCTGTCGCGCGGGCCGATCGACGGTGTCCGCTCGTTGAGAAAGCCGCTCAGCGCCAGGTTGCGGGCGTTGTCGGTGGCGGGATTGCGACTCCAGCTGGGAAGATCCTGGCAGAGGTAGGGCAGGGCGTTATTGCCCTGGGGCCGACTAGCTCGGTTGTTGAACGGACCCTTGCGCAGCACGTGGCGCACGTGCTGGATGGAGCGGGTCGCGACCTCGATGGCGGTGCGGCTGTCGGCGTCGTTGTCGGCGACGTGGCGGCGCGCTCCCTCCCAGTTGTCGATGTCGGCGAGGCGAATCAGGCCGGCTGCTTTCTGCACGGCTTGGCGATAGCGGGCCAGCACGACGTTGTCGTTGACCACTTCCCAGGTCTGCAGGCTCAGCGGCAGGCGCTGGTCATTGGCCTGCCCAGTGGTGCGCAGGTAGGCGCAGCCGTTTTGCAGCATGATCTTGCGAGATAGGCGGCGCTTCTGCGGCATGCGTGGGCTCTCCTTGCGCGGGGGGCGCGACGCGGACCTTTGCGACTGCGGTCATCATAGAAGGATCCCGGCCGCTGCGGTGGGCGAAAGAAGCCCAGCCGCCCGAGGGCCCGGCAGGCCGGTATGCTGCGGCGACTCCGGTCGATCCGCGGCTGTCCGATCCGCTTGCGGTGGCGCGTTCGGCAAATGGGTCGCCGGATCGCCCGTGGGACCGCGTGGTATGCCCCCAGGCGAGGCATGGTCATGACCGCTCATCTCAGCGATGACGGAAGTCTGTTGGCTGAGGCTGATGATCTCGTCCAAGATCGGGCGATTCGTTGCGATCGATGTCGGCGGAGCATGCGCTTTTTCCCGTCTCGCAAGGGCGTGGCCGTGCGCGCGTTTGGTCGGCTACATGGCGGGCGTTGTATCGACTGCCTCGTTGGCTCGCGCATGGTTGCGTAGCATCTGTCGGGCGTGGGCATTGTGCCGGCGGACTGGCTGAGCATGTGCCAGGACCTCGCCGCGGATGTCATGGCGCTGCTCGACGAGCCGAGGTGCGCCCATGCGCGCAAGCCATGGGCCGTGCTCGCCGATGCGCTCGATCGGCTGTGCATGCAGCTTCAGATTCTCGGCGAGGCCATCGCCGACCCCGCGGACGCTGCCGCCATGGACAACGTCATCGAGCTATCGCGGCATCGCGCAGAGCGCTCTCCGACGGCCCGCCGCGATCCCGGCCCGCATTCGGCGCACGCCACCCTATAGGCTGCGCACTGCGGCTTGCCCCCGTGCCGATCGGCTACTCGGACGGCAAGGCGCCGGGTGAAACGGGGCCGTGGCAGGTCGCTTTT
>CAZVMD010000607.1:0-2185 GCA_964628555.1 uncultured Myxococcales bacterium
GATTGTCCCGCATTCCTTGCGGCGCCGTCAACGCTGGGTACGACGCCAGAGCCGGCCGGCTCGCCCGGGCTCCGCTGGGCTGGCGTCGGTCAGGCTCGCTGGGTCAGCGGGCGGGGCTGGGGTCGTCGGTGGCGGGGGTGGGGCGGCGGCCGAGCAGGTAATAGGTGCGCATGCGGCCCTTGCCCTTGATCTCGATCTCGCCGCGCTCGGCAAAGACGAAGGCGTGCTGCATGCGCTGATAGACCTCGGGGGTGCACTGGATGTGGTCGGGCTCGCCGTGTGACTCCATGCGGCTGGCGGTGTTGACCGTGTCGCCCCACAGATCGAAGGCAAACTTCTGCGTGCCGATGACGCCGGCCACGACCGGCCCGGTGTGGATGCCGATGCGCACATGCAGGGCGGGCTCGTGGCTGCCAGCCGCCGACTGCGAGGCCGCGGCGCCGCGCATCGAGGCCAGAAGATCGAGCGCCATGTGCAACAGCGCCTGCAGATGATCGGCGCGCCGCAGTGGCACGCCGCCCACCACCATGTAGCAGTCGCCGATGGTCTTGATCTTCTCTAGGCCGTACTTCTTGCTGAGCTCGTCGAAGCGCGAGAACACGGTGTTGAGCCGGGCGACGATCTCTTCCGGGCCGACCTGGCTGGCCAGCGTGGTGAAGCCGACGATGTCGGCGAACAGCACCGACACCTCCTCGAAGCGCTCGGCGATGGCGCGCTCGCCGGCCTTGAGGCGCTCGGCGATGACCTCGGGCAGCACGTTGCGCAGCAGGCGCTCGGACTTTTCCCGCTCGGTGCGCAGGAGGCGCATGCGATAGGCCAGCCCCAGCGACAGCAGGGCAATCTGCAGCGCCGTGCCGAGCTGAAAGAGATTCGAATAGAGCAAGGGCAGATACAGGATGTTTGAAAACAGCATCCGGGCGACATTGCTGCTGCCCAATATGGCCATAATGAACGTCGCAATCAAGAATACCAAGGCCGGCCGAAACCCTTTAATGGCACTATGCAGGGCACCGCCGACCGCGCCGAACATCGACACCAGCGAAGCGACATAAATTAAGAAGTGACCGATCTGCAGCTGGCGCGAGAGATAGCAGATTGAAAAAGACAGCGCTGTGCTCGCAGCGGTGATCTGCAGGATGCGGTTACAGGGCCAGGAATAGCGCTCCAAAGACAGATAGTGCCGGCTGAACTGACAGAAGCAGACCAGCAGCAGGGCCAGGATGATGCCGCCGCCGCCGTACCAGTCCCAGACCGCAAAGAAGCCGGCCAGGCCGGGGAGATAGAAGCCGACGCCGGTCATCTCCAGAAAGTAGATGGCGGAGCTGGCGAGCAGGCCACAATACCAAAGAAGTGAGATATCTCGTTCAGCGAGATAAATGACAATGTTATAAAAGAACATTATCAAAATAATGCCAAGATAAATACCTTGATAGATCCAGATATCGCGCGTTGACTGCAGGTGATATTCGCGCGACTGCAGCGATAGCTCGACGTTGCGATGCGACATAAAGCCGCCAAGGTGCGGGCGCTTCGCCATGCGCAGATACAGGACCTGCTCGGCAGCGGGGGCGAGGGTCAGCGGGAAGCCGAGCAGCGGCTCCGGCAGGGCGCGCTCGGCCTGCGGCACATCGTGGCCAGTGCGCAGCAGCAGCAGGCCGCCGTTGGCCGAAGGGACATACAGCCGCACCTCGTTCCAGCGGGCGTAGGGGAAGGCAAACAGGAGGAGCCAGGGAGTCGGCGGCTGGCCCGCGGGCGCGGCCGAAGTGCGCAGGCGCAGGCGGCCCCAGAACACGCCGGCCCGCTGGCGATGACTGGCCTGCTGCAGCGGGTGCGGCCCGAAGCGACCGGCGGCGGCCAGGGCCTGCGCCTCCGTCAGGCTGAGTGTGCCGCTCTCGTCTTCGTAAAGCTCCAGGGCCGAGCTGACGTCGTAGCGCCCGCTCTCGGCGAGCCCGACGGCGGCCAGGCGGTCGCTGGCGCGGGGTTCGCTGGGGTCGGCGGGGGTCGCGGTCACCAGCTGCAAAAGGACGAGCAGCAGGCAGCAGGTGAGGAGCCCGGCCGGTCGGAAGACGGCCGCACGGCGAGGACCGAGAGAGCGGGGCGCGATCAGCATGGCGAGTGGCGCAAGGCGGGGGCGGGAGCGAGGCGGGCGAGGCTACAGGTCGTCGCAGGGGTTCTGGCGCTTCTC
>CAZVMD010000608.1:0-2165 GCA_964628555.1 uncultured Myxococcales bacterium
GCAGATACGATCACGGACAGTCGGACGCCCTTCATCGTGAAAACTCCTTGAAAAGATTGGCGATTATCTTAGCGCGGTTTTGCGGCGGTTGTCGCGGTTTTCTCTCTAGCGGCTGCGGCGGCCAGCAAGATCGGCCCCAAGCCCCCTAGCGCGGCGCGGTCTCGCCAGGACGTAACGCACGCTGCTGGGCGGGGATTCCAAACGCCGGCAGGCCGCTTGTGATCACGGCCGGCAGCTTGAAGCGACCACGTGGCGAGTTTGCCAAGTCCTGCGCCGGCTGCACCGGCCCGGCGCCACCCGGATCATAGCCGCTGCCCGGTGGTCCCCCCCAGACGCCGTATTGCGGGCTCTTGCACTTCACCGGACCTTCCCAGTAGTGGCGGATGATGTAGCGGCCCTGGAAGTTCGACTCGCCGCCTTTTTGCACCTGCGCGCCTTGGTCTCCGAGCCCGCCCGCCCAGTTGGCGCGGCCGCCGACTACTGGGTCCGCCTCGCGAAAGATCAGATCCGCGTCGAGCGTCTTTTTGTCGTAGCGGGTGTGCAGGCGCGTCAGGACGTAGCTCGGCGGACTGCCAAAGTACGGCACCCCGCGCGCCGGAGACGACGGCCGCCCGGGAGGCACCGCCGGCCCGGGAGCGAGCGCCCCCGCTGAGGACGCCGCAGCCCCGACGAAGTCTTCATCGCCCAGGGTGTATAGGTCGCTGGCCTCAAGCGGTGGCGTCGGGCAGGGATCGCAGGAGGTGGTCTGCCACGAGTACTCCGTGACCACCGCCCGTCCGCCGGCTCGACGCAGCGTTTCGTCGAAGAGCTCGGCGTAGAAGCTGGGGAAGTCCTTGCGGACCTGGTTGGCGACTTCGATATTCGTCGGGATAAAGACGTTGGGATAGTTGGCGAGCTCGAAGCGCTTGCTCGGATGCAGCACGTAGACCAGCAGGTCCTGTGCCCCGTCGGCGTTCAGCAGGCCGAGGCGGACCGGCAGGCGAAGCTCAGACGCGTCGTACGAGAAGCGCAGCGGCGACAGCACCACGAAGCCGTTCTTGTCGCGCTGGACCTTCTTGATGTCCACTTTGGCGACGAAGAACTTCATCTGCTCGCGGATGTACGGGGCCAGGGCCTGCGAGGCGCCCTTGGGGATGTTGTACTTCGACAGGCGCAGCCAGGCCTCGAGGCCCCCCGACTCCTTCGCCGACAGGATCAGGATCTGGTACTCGCCGACCTCGAACTTGGCCTCGATGGTGACGCCGAAGCGACCGGCGCTGGACTCCGAGGGCACTGCAGTCGGCATCGGTGCATAGACTGCGCCCGGGGCCGGCGGCGGCATCGGCGGCGGCACATAGCAGGGATCCTGCTCCCAGTACTCGACGAGGCGCGGGGCCGAGAGCTGATCGACGCGACGAAACACATCGGTGGCCAGCGTCTTGACCTGCTCTTTCTTCAGCACGACAGGCACCGGCACCACCATCGCGAAGTCTTCCGGCGGGCCCTTGTAGTTGTTCGACATGCTAAGGACGGTGCGGCTGCCCTTGCGCAGCAGCACCACCTGCGAGGCGTTGTTCGTCAGCGACGCATCAGCGCCTGAAACGAAGAAGCCGCAGAAGGCACTCGCCGACGGAGCGATAGCAACAAGAGAGAGCGCGAGGGCTCCGGCGAGTAGACCGGCCTTGCGCACAAAGAGACCTGACGACATGCAGCCTCCAGACAACAGGTGAGGCCCCATCATATCGCTTTCGCTCGACTAGCGGACGCTGCGCGAAGCGGGCGATTGGCGTCGAACGGCGGCAGCTTTACGGCGCGAAGACGCGATCGCTCTGATCGCTGATCGGGTTGCCATCCTCGTCGAAGCAGGGCACGCCGCGACCGCTTTCGTCCTTGCAACCATTGGTCGAGCAGAGGTACGGCGCGGTTCGTTCCTTCAGCGGCTGAATAAACATAGGATTTATCAGCCAATGACCGCGCGCATTCCCGTATGCATTGCACATCAGCGCGGTCTTGTTGCGGTTGAGCACCAGCTTGAGCGCGGTTGCGTCCTGCAGGAAGGTGAGGTCGGTATCGGAGTCGCCAGCAGCGAACACCTGGCGTCGACGCACATCCGCGGTCTTGACCAGCGCCTGGGCACTGCGATCGCCGTAGATGATCTTGTTGATCCAGCAGCGCTTGCCATCGAT
>CAZVMD010000609.1:0-2160 GCA_964628555.1 uncultured Myxococcales bacterium
GAGTCCAGCCTGCAGGTCGAGCAGGCCGGCACCAAGAGCCTGTTTCAGCTGCTGCGCTGGCTCAACGAGGGCAGCCCAGCCAGCCAGCCCTCGACTGCCGCCCACGAGGGACAGTCCTTTGCCTTCAACTTTCCCGGCAGCGGCCCCTCGTTCGACATCCGAGCGCGCGACTGGCAGGACCTGCTCCTGCGCAGCCGCAAGCGAACGTTCTCTCTTGGCGGTCTGCACGGCAGCTTCCAGGGCGATGGCGAGGCCAGTCCGCGGCGGGCTGCGACGGTAAGCGAGCGCTGTGGCAAGCCTTCGCGGCGCTATCCCAGCCGTCGTCCGTGCAGCCGGCTTGAGCGCCAGGCCCTGCGCAGTGAGGAGAAAAAGGAATCCGCTAGGAAGAAGACGGAGCGAGCCTCGGGCTCGGCGGCGGCCAAGGACGGTCGGGGCGAGTCCCTGCCGCTGTGGAGCCGGGAAGAATTCACGCCGAAGCTGGCGGCGCTTCTGACCGGCAATGAGCTGCCGGCGGCCGGGCTCTCGGATATCTACAACCGCGTCGTCTACCAGCGCGAGGTGCTGCCGCTGGTGGTGGAGCTAAAGAAGGCTCTCAGTGGCCATCGCAACCTAACTGCCGAAGAGAAGATCGAGCTCTCGCGCTTGGTGCAGGGCGAGCTCGCGAGCTACTCCCGCAAGTACTGCCTCGCTCTATTAAATTATCATCTTGGTTATCAAATTAACCGGCACTCGGCCGCCGGGCTGCACTCCGAGCTCCTGGAGCTGATCAAGCCGGGCTCGCCGTTTGTCTCGCGGCTGCAGGTGGTGGCGGACAACGCCACGCTGCCGGGGCTCGACGAGCCGTACCTGCAGCCGCTGGCCCAGTGCATCACCGAGTTCAAGCCGCTGGTCGAGCTAGTCGCGAGCAAGAGCGGGGCGCCCGGCGAAAAAAAGCCGCCTGCCGAGGCCAAGCCTGCAGATGCCAAGTCGCCCACCGCCGCCGTCGCGGCAGGCCCTGCAAGCGCCGTGGCTGCCAACGGCCCCGCTGCGGCCCCGGCGGCCAGTCCAAGCGCAGCGGGAACCCCGGAAGGGCTGGCGGGATACAAGGCCGCGGTGAGCAAGCTGATCGAGGAGCTGGATCGCGCACCGGCTGGCGCGGCGGCTGGTGCGGCGGGCGGAAGCGAAGGCGGGGCTGCTCTGCGCGCCGCGCTCTCGCCCATCGCGCAGTCGGCGCTGTCGATGCACGAAGGCAAGGAGGAGTCGGCGCTACGGCAGGCCGAGCAGTTTCTCGATCACGCCGGGATCACCGGTGCGCTGCGGCGGCCCTTCTTAGCGCCCTTTCTGGCTGCCTACCACACCGGGGCCGATGAGATCGAGCGGGTGCTGGCCAGTCGCTGGCGAGAGGCGCTGACGCGACAGATCGAGCCGCTGCTGGCTCGCTTCCCCTTCAATCCCGGTGCCGAGCGCGAGGTGGCGCCGGCTGAGCTCGATCTCATTAGCGAGCGCAAGGGGCCGCTGTTTAGCGAGCTGCGAACGCTGTACGCGCCCGCGCTCTCCGAGCAGGGTGGCACCTATGTCTCGCGGGCCGGCGCCCTGGGCACGCTGCGCCTGCCCAAAGATCTGCTGCCGATGGTAAATCGCCTGGCCCGGCTGTCGCGGGTGCTGTTTTCGGCCGATGGCAATCGCCAGCCGCTGCAGCTGGGCATCCGCGGTGTGCCGGGGCCGCAGCTCGCGGAGGGCAAGAACACGCAGGCCGCGCTGGCCTATCTGCAGGTGGGCAAGGCGGCGGCCTATGGCTTCAACCAGCAGGCGAGCACAACCGCGCTGTCGATTGACTGGTGGCAGCAGGGGGCAGCGGTCTTGGGCGTTGAGAGTGTGGCGGCGCTCAGTGGCCGCAAGCACACACAGACCTTGGAAGTGGCGGACTCGGCTTGGAGCCTGTTCCGGCTGTTGCAGCGCTCGACGCTGGATAGCTCGGGCATCAGCACCTGGTACATCCATGGCGAGGGCGGGCAGGACACGCAGACTATCCGCTTTCTTGTAAACCCCGATCCCTGGGAGCTGTTCCGTGTGCGTGGCCAGTAGGGGGAGATTGCAAAATGGGCTGAGCGGGAGCTTGCGGCGGCGGGCTGCACGGCTGGGGGCCCCGCGGCCGCAGACTCCTTTTTCGCGCCGGGACAC
>CAZVMD010000610.1:0-2135 GCA_964628555.1 uncultured Myxococcales bacterium
TCCGGCTTAAAGTCCCGATGAATCACCCCGGCCTGGTGTGCCGCTAACAGTCCCTCGCCGGCCAGGATGTACATGCGCAGCACATCGCGCCACGAGCGCGGCTCGGCCGACTGCCAGCGCCGTAGCGTCAGGCCATCGACGAACTCCATCGCTAGATAGACCTGCTCGCCGACCTCGGCCACTTCGTGGACGGCGACCACATGCGGGTGCGTCACTCGCGCCAGGGCTCGCGCTTCGCGCAGCGTCCAGTCAAGCTGCCGCCCGCGCCCTCCTGCATGTCGATGCAAGATCTTCAGCGCCACCTTGCGGTCTAGCTGTGGATCGTAGGCCGCGAAGACCGAGCCCATGCCGCCCACGCCAAGCTGCTGCAGGATGCTGAAGCGCCCAAGCTGGCAGAGGCGCGGCGGGTCGCTTTCGCGGGCCGTAGCCGGCGGCAGGGCCGGGGGCGGCCGCGTCTCCACCGGATGTTCGGTCTGGCTGAGGCCAGCTTGCAGAGAGTCATCGTCGAGCCGAGAGACGGAGGACACGCTGTCAGGATATCGCGGCGACCGCGTTGGGCGCCGCCGATTATCGCCGGCCGGCTGCACCCAGCCACCCAGCGCTGCCGTCGGCAGCGAGGCTAGACAGATATGCGTAAATGGGCTGCGGTGGCTATATGATTAAATAATAAAGGCTGTGTAGAGCCGGTGTGGTTGAAAAATTGAATATTTATGATTCTATATTTTCTGTCGAATGTTTCGCTAATATCCGTCGCCGCCAATATCGCAAGATCTGCCGTCTTGGGTTTACGGCGGGCCGCCGTGTCTCGCTCGCCTGGGGCCAGGCCGCTGTCTGCCGGAGCCCCCTGCGTGTGAGCTGCCCCCGCTGTCGGGCGGGCGCGGCCGCCGGCTGACGTCTGGAGCGCAGGCGCTGATTCCACGCGGGCTGGCCTTCGCTGTTCGCGATGCCGCGCACGCTGTGCGCGCAGTGTGCGCATACCCGGGCAGGCGCTCGCGCCAGGTGGGCGGGCGCGGCTGGGTCGGCTTGTCCCTCGCAGGAGCGGCGGCCGCCAGCGGCTGCTCGCTGGTCACAGACTTGCAGGGTGTCTGGGCAGCGGCTCGCGCCGCGCAACCAAAGACGAAGGGATCGCGCGTGCAAGCCAGCGACATCGAACAGTCCGTCGATAACTACGTCCTATTGCGCTTGATGGGCCACGGCAGCATGGGCGCCGTGTACGAGGCACGGCACCGGCAGATCGAGCGTCGGGTGGCCATCAAGATCCTGCACAAAGAGCTCTCCGACGATCCCGAGATCATCCAGCGCTTCACCAACGAGGCGCGCATCGTCAACATCATCGGCCACGCCGGCCTGGTGGCGATCAGCGAGTCCGGCCAGACCCGCACCGGCAGCCGCTACATCGTCATGGAGTACGTCGATGGCATCACGCTGCGCGACTTCGTGGCCCAGCGCGGGGGACGCCTGCCGGTCCCACTGGTGCTGCGCATCAGTCGGCAGGTGGCCTCGACCCTGGCAGCGGCGCACGACAAGCAGATCGTCCATCGCGATCTGAAACCAGCCAACATCATGCTGGTCGGCGATGCGAGCGACCGGGAAGCGGGGGCGAGCGAGGAGTCGGCAACGACCGCAGCCGGCGCGATCCCCGAGAAGCTGAAGATCCTCGACTTCGGCATCGCCAAGATCGGTGGCGAGGGCATCGGCCAGACCCGCACCGGCGTCGTCATGGGAACGCCGATTTACATGTCGCCCGAGCAGTGTCGCAGCGGTCGCAACGCGGTCGACCGCAGTGATGTCTATGCGCTGGGGATCATTGCCTATGAGCTGCTGGCTGGTTCGCCTCCGTTCCAGGGCGGAGCCGCGGTGCTGATGGCGGCGCATCTGATGCAAGAGCCGCCGCCGCTCGCGTCGCAGGCGCCGGAGGCCCCGCCGGCCCTGGTCAGCCTGATCCATGCGATGCTGGCCAAGAGTCCGAGCGATCGTCCGAGCGCCGCCGAGGTGGCGCGCAAGCTGGCCGAGCTGAGCGGAGCCCGCACCTCCGCATCCAAGGCCTACGCCATCCTGCCCGGTGAGCGAGCCGAGGCAGCCGACCCCACCGCGGTGATGGCGGATGAGGCCCTGTCGCAGGTGGGGGCGCAGTC
>CAZVMD010000611.1:0-2125 GCA_964628555.1 uncultured Myxococcales bacterium
TGCCGCGACCTGCGGAGTGGTCGCGTAGCTGGGCACTGAAAGAGGCCAAGCGGCGCGTGCTGGCGCTGGGCGAAGCGGGGTTCCTGTGGACGCTGACGCAGCCCCGGCGCTTGCTCGCGTTCCTCAAGGATCTGGTGGCGGCGATCCGTCCGCCGCCGCTCGATGACTTCGACGGGCTGCACCCGGCCGAGGTGCTGCCATGATCAACCTCTTCGCTCTGTTGGGGGTGGGGCCTGCCGTCGGGGACGAGGCGCTGCGGCGTGCGTTCCGCGACAAGGCCCGCCACACCCATCCCGACCGCGGCGGCAGTCGCGACGCATTCGAGATGCTGCGCGCCGCGTACAACACGCTGCGCGATCCCGCGTCGCGCGCCGACTACGAGCGGCAGCTGTTCACCTACCTGCGAGAGCAGCGGGCGGTGCTGTGTTCGGTCTGCGGCGAAGCCAGCCGCGTCCCGCCGGAGACCGTGCTCGGCTGCCATCGCTGCCAGGCGGACCTGCCGAGCCGTCGACGGACGGTCTATGACACGGTCGACGAAGCGGGCCAGCGCTTCCGCCAGCGCGGCCTCGATTTGTCCGAGCACGCGGCCGATCAGCTTGGGCACGTCGGCGACCGCCTGGTCGGCGAGGTATCGAGCCTGCTATCCGATGGCGTCGACGCCGGCATCGCCGCGATCCGTCGTCGCCTGCGCATCGGGCCGTCGGATCGGAGGCGTCGCCCATGACCCCGCTGCGCTCTCGCCAGGGAAAAGAGCCGTCGAATTCCTGGGTCGCCAACGTCATCAACGCCGCGCGCCGTCAGTGGCCCGGTGCGATCTTCGATCGTGCGCTGGTCTCTTCGCTGTGGCCGCACCTGCGCGAGCTGTGGCAGGCGGGCGCCCGCGAAGATCTCGCGGTGGCGACGCTGCTTTCCTGCGACGGGAAGAACATCCGCCAAAACCCCGCGCTGCGAACGGAGCCCGCCCCGCGCGTGCTGGCCCCGCGCGGCGTGAAGCGCGGCGAGCCCTTCGGAGTCGACGAGCTGCGCCCCGCGCCGCCGCCCAAGCCACGGGCACCGACCAAGCCGCGCCCGCCGCGGGGGGCCGCGTGCCCCACCGATCATCGCGCGTGTTCGCTGGGGCTCGACGGGGGCGTCTGCGGTCTGCCGGCGGCGCTGGTGCTCGCCGCGGCGCAGGGGGCGCCGGTGCCACGTCTTGCGCGGTTCTGTCTGCTGCCAGCCGAACGCCTGATCCCCTCGCACGATCCGCTGCGCGGCTTTCGCCCGCGTCCCGAGTATCCGAGCGGCGTCCAGGAACGCGACTATCAGCGCGACAAGGCCGAGCAGCTAAAGGTCCACGGCATCGCGCAGAACTTGATCCCCGAGCTGGTCTTTAACGGTGCCCCCGGCGCGATCGACGGCCTGCCGGTCGTCACGCATGAGGGCTTCGTCCTCGGCGGCAACGGGCGATCGATGGCGCTTCAGCTGCACTATGCGAACGGCGGGCTTGCCGCCGCCGACTACCTGCGAGACCACGCGGCGCAGTTTGGATTTTCGCGCGCGCAGATCGAGAGCGTGCAGACGCCCGTCGTCGTGCGCACGATCGAAACGTCGCACCCACCCAACCGCGCCGAGCTGCGCGAGCTGGTGCGCCTGCTGAACATTCCACTTACGCAGACGCTTGATCTGCGGTCCGAGACCGTCGCCGAAGCGCAGCGGCTCTCGGGCGATGCGCTCGATGTGCTGGCCGTGGCGCTGGCCTCGCCGGATGCCACGCTGCGCGACTATCTATCAAGCCGCGACAGCCGCACCTTTGCCGGCGCCCTGCGTCGGGCCGGCATCCTGACCGACAGCAACGCCAAGCGGCTTTTGACCGCGGACGGTTTTTCCGAAGACGGAAAGATCTTTGTCGAGCGGCTGCTTACCGCGGCGCTCATCCCCGACGCGGTGCTGCTCGATGCCGCCGGGGGTCAGCTTCTTGGCACGCTCGCACGCTCGGCGCCGTGGCTTTTGTCGGCGGCAACGGCCGGCGAGGGCTGGGATCTGCGCCCAGCGCTGCGGGCCGCCGTGGCCGACTACGTCGAGCTGCGCGCCGCCGGAATGCCGTCGGTCTCGGCCTACCTGCGCCAGAGCCGCATCGACGGCCCGC
>CAZVMD010000612.1:0-2115 GCA_964628555.1 uncultured Myxococcales bacterium
GCGCCAAGCTGACCTATCAGTGCTACAGCGAGCCGGGCGGCAGCATCCCGGCCTTTATGGTCCGCGGCGCGCAGCAGAACCAAGTCGTGACCGACATGCGACGCATCCTCGATCGCGCGCAGCGGGCGACCGGCAGCCCCAAGTAAGCGCGCTGCGGCGGCCAGCCGGGCCGGCTTTTTCGGCCTGCACGAGCCGGTTGTCTGACGGGGCGGCGACGAATAAGATGCGCCCCCGTGTCTTCTGGATCCTTCACAAGAGGCGTAAGAGGCGTAGGCAGCTCAGCTGAGCGGCTGCTACAGGTGGCCCGCGAGCTGCCGGGTGAGCGGCGGGGGGCGGCGCCGCTGTCATACCTGCTCTTGCCACCGCGCAGCCCGGTTTCCTCGACGGAGAGCTCCTCACCTCGCAAGCTGCGGCAGCGGCTGTCGGCCCTGCTGTCGGCGCTGGCGCAGCGCCTGGAGCCGGCCCTGATCGCCGCCCTGCGTCAGGCTGAGGTCGCTTGGGACTCGTTCGACTCGCTGTCGGTGCTCAGCCCGGAGCTATCGGCCGAGGCCCAGGCGCTCAGCGATGCCGCGTCGAGCCTGGAGGCTGAAGGCGACCCTGGCCAGCGCGCGGCGGGTCTGGAGCTGCGCCTGTCGCTGGCCGCGGCGCTGGGCCTGGTCGACCTGTGCGAGCGGCGGCTGGCGACGCTGGTCCGCCTGCGCGTGCAGTCCCCCGAGCCGACGCTCCTGCCGGCTGGGCGACCGTTTCTCGATGTGGCGGCGGCGCTCTCGGAAGTAGCGCGGGGGCTGCGATGACCCGGCTGCGCTGGCTCCTTGGTGCCCTGCTCGCAGCGCTGTCGCTTCTGGCCTCGGCTCTGGCGCTGCGCACCTATCTTGTGCACAAGCTGTGGCTCGGGGGGCTGGCGGTCGCGGTCCTGGCCGTCATCGCCGTCGTCGGCTTCGCCAGCCTGGCCCGCTCGCGGCTGCGGCTGTGGCACGAGCTAGACGCGCTGTCCGGCGAGCCCGCGGCCGGTGAGCTCTTGGCTGAGCGCCGTCGGCAGCTTTCGCAGATTCGCCAAAGTGGCGCCCGTCCCGACCTCGATGCGCTCGCCGCAGCGACGGAGGCCAGCGAGCGAGGCCGCGCCTATCTGGGCAAGTATCTTGTCGCCGTCACCGTGCTGGTGGGCCTGGTCGGTACCTTTGCCGGCCTGATGGAGACGCTGCGCGGCGTGGCCCCCCTCCTCGCCGACGAGCAGATGACGACGCTGCGCGCCCTGGCAGCCCCGCTGGCCGGTCTGGATGTCACGTTCGGCGCCAGCCTGGTCGGTATCCTGGTGACGCTGAGCCTGGCCCTGGTGCAAGGCGACCTGGCCTTGGCGGAAGAGGCCACGCTGGCCCGGCTGGAGGAGCGCACCCGCCACCTGCTGCTGCCGGCCCTCTTTCCCGCCAGCGAGGACACCGACCAGCGCACCCTGCGCGAGATGACGGCTCTGCGTGCCGAGCTAGGCGAGTTTCTGGTCCGCACCAGCGCCGCCGCCGCCGAAAAGGTCGCCGCCGTGGCCAAGACCGAGGTCGACCGCCTGGTCAGCGAGGTCCGCAGCGCCGTCGCCGAGTCGGTGCAGACCACCGCTGGGCGGGTCGAGACGGGCCTGCTGTCGCTTGGCAACCAGATTGAGGGCCGGCTGGCGCCGATCTTTGCCGCCCAAGAGCGCCAGCTTACCGCGCTGCAGCAGTCGGCAGAGCGCGCCGCCAAGGAGGCTGTGGCCGCCGGAGCTGAGGCGGCGCAGCAGATCAGCACGGCGACCGCCAAGACCCTGACCGGCCTCGACGGCAGCCTGACTGAGCTGCGCCAGACGCAGCAGGCCCTGCTGCGCGACACCGCGACCGTGGTCGTCGATCTGAAGCACGAGGCCCAGCAGGCTGCCGAAAAGCTGCAGGTCGCGCTGCTGCAGCTCGGCGAGACGCAGGCCGCAGCCTCGACGCAGCTCCTTTCGACCCATGCCGCGCAGTGTCAGAAGCTCGACCACTCGCTGCACGACCTGGCCCAGGCGCAGGCCGCGCGCTCCAGCGAGCTTCTGGCCGCTCACACAGCGCAGGTGCAGAAGCTGGATGCGCGTCTGGTTGAGCTGGGCGAAGG
>CAZVMD010000613.1:0-2099 GCA_964628555.1 uncultured Myxococcales bacterium
GTACCGACGTCGATCTAACGCGGACGCTGGGCCGTTCAGTGAGGCGCTGTAGGACATCTAGGTTTGTGGGAGTGCGAGGAGGCGTGAGGCTGCGGATGGAACAGCGGCGCAGACATCAGACTGCTGCTACATCAATCGGGGCATAGGTAGCGAAAGTGTTGGCGGCGAGTGCCCTGCATGGCGATCGGGTTGGGAAGTTTGCCGCCCAGGGCTCTTTTTGCCTGACGCCTGTTTGAGCGGGGATCGGACCTGCCAATCCAGGCGATCGGGATGGACTCGCCCAAAATGGCGAGTCCGCCTGACTCTGTCCGGGGCGCCGGACGGTGTCCGAAGCGCCGGACGAAACGTGAGCACTCCAGGCAGGGAAATCCCGCCACACAGCGACGGATGGTTGACCATGGCACGTGAAGTGATTGGCAAGACCCGGTGCTCGCCTTCGCATCGGATCCGCCGGTCCCCTCGGACTGCCCCGCCAATTCGACATTTCGCTACCAGCGCCGGGAGCCCGAACGGACGTTGCTCCACCGCATTGTGCGGGAGAACCTGGCCACGTTCCTTTGCGAAGCCGCCGAGCGCTATCCCAGCGGCGACCTCCCCACCTTTATCGCCGCAGAGTTCGAGCGTTACCTGCAATGTGGCATCCTCAGCCACGGATTCGCCCGCGTCCGCTGTCCGACCTGCCGCGACGAGCTACTCGTCGCTTTCGCGTGCAAGAATCGCGGCGTGTGTCCGTCCTGCTGCTCAAGGCGTATGGCCGATACCGCGGCGCATCTTCGGGACTACGTTTTGCCATCGGTGCCGGTGCGCCAGTGGGTGTTCACGCTCCCCAAGCGGCTTCGATTTCTGTTGGCTTGGCGACCCAAGCTGATAAGTCTTGCGCTGCGGCTGTTCTTGCGAGCCCTTTTTGCCTGGCAGCGTCGCTGCGCAAGGCGGCAAGGGGTCAAAGACCCTCTGTGCGGCGCGGTGACGATGATTCAGCGCTTCGGGTCGGCGCTGAATCTTAACCTTCATTTTCATACGCTCGTGCCCGACGGTGTTTTTTTCGAGGATGGGGACGGCGATATTCGGTTTCATGCTCTGGCCCCGCCGACCCGAAGCGATCTGGAAAAGCTGATCCGCAAAATCGTCCCCCGTCTATTGCGCAAGCTCGGCGCCGAGGAGCTGCCCGAGCAGGCCGAGTGGATGGATGCGCTGGCAGAGGCGCTGCAATCCGGCGCCAGCAAAGCGGTGGACGACCCGCCGCGGGGCCTGTGCGTGTTGGCCGAGGGCTTCTCGCTGCATGCCGGCGTCTTTGCGGACGAGCTTGACGGCGAGGCGCTCGAGCGGCTGGCTCGTTACTGCGCCCGTCCGCCCTTGGCCCTGCGGCGCCTGTCGTTGGCCGAGGATGGCCAGATCTTGTACCGCGTCAAGCACGCGGCCCCCGGCGCTCCCCGGCTCCTGCGCCTCTCGCCCACGCAGTTTCTGGGCAAGCTTTCGGCCCTGGTGCCCCCGCCGCGCTCTCATTTGACACGCTTCCACGGCATCTTTGCTCCGCACAGCAAGCATCGAAGCCGCATTGTCCCCACGCAGCCACAGGCCGCGGCTCCTGCGCCGCCAGAAGAAGTCCCGTCCACCACAGCCAGTGCCGACCCTGGCAAAAAGCCGCCGCCGTCCCCAATACCGCTCTCCTCACCGCCCCGTGGACCGTATCGGCTGCCCTGGGCCACGCTGCTGCGCCGGGTCTTCGCCGTCGACGTGCTCACCTGCGATCGCTGCGGCGGCAAGCGGCGGCTTGTGGCGCTTGTAGACAAGCAGGAGGCGATCACCAAGATCCTTGCGCATCTGGGCCTGCCCCAAGAGGCCCCAAGTCCCTGGCTGGCTCGCGCGCCTCCGCAGGAGCTCGACCCCGTGGGACCGATGACCCAAGACGGCATCGACCCGATCCCGACGAGCTGGTACGACTGAGCCCAGCCTCCACAGCGCTCCCGATCACAAGCCCCACCGACGGGCACCGCCCGTGGTGTACCCTCCGACCGCACAAGCTGGGAAATCTTGGTTGTTTTCCCCACATTAACGATCCCCTGCGTACATTCAAACACCCGCCGCTCCCCGCACACTCT
>CAZVMD010000614.1:0-2099 GCA_964628555.1 uncultured Myxococcales bacterium
GGCGTGCCGCATCACGCGGCCAAGCACTACGTCGCCAAGCTGGTGGCGGCCGGCCGCAAGGTCGCGATCTGCGAGCAGATCGAAGATGCCCGCAAAGCGAAAAAGATCGTGCGCCGCGCCGTCACGCAAGTGATCACGCCGGGCGTGATCTTGGAAGAAGAGCAGCTCGAACCGAAGAGCGGCCACTACCTGGCGGCCGTGTGCTTCGGCGATCGTCAGGCCGGTGAGCCCATGGCCGGCATTGCCTACGTCGATGTCTCGACCGGAGAGTTTGCGACGACGCTGGTGCCGGCGGCCGATGCCCGAGAAGAGCTGGGCCGGATCGGGCCGGCTGAGCTGCTCATGGTGACGCCGGATACCAGCCTGACCAGCGAGGCCGCAGCGACCCTGGGCCGTCAGCTGCGCATCCCGGTGGGACAGAGCAAGAGCTGCTCGCCGCGCGAAGACGAGGAGACGCTGGCTCCACTCTATGCGCGGCGCCCACCCGAGACGCCGCTGCATCCACTGTCGGCCGCCGCGGCCGCTGCCTGCATCCGCTATGCGCAGGCCACGCAGCCGACCGGCACGCTGCCGATCTTCGCGCTGCGCAGCTATCAGCCAGGGGACAGCCTGATCGTCGATGAGACGACGCGCACCAACCTAGAGCTTCTGCACACACTGATGGAGCACAAGCGGCAGGGAGCGCTGATTGGCGTGCTCGATCAGACCAAGACGGCGATGGGCGGGCGGCTGCTGCGGCGCTGGCTACTGGCTCCGCTGTTCAACCTGGCAGCGATTCGGCGACGCCACGATGCCGTCGAGTGGCTGGTCGAACACCAGCTCGCCCGCCAGGCGCTGCGCGATCGCCTGGCCGAGATCTATGACATCGAGCGCTTGGCCGGACGCTTGGGGGCGGGGGTGGCGACGCCGCGCGATCTGTTCAGCCTGGGCCAGAGCCTGAGCCTGATTCCGGCGCTGCGCGGGGTGCTGGCGAGTGCGCGCGATGCCCTGACTCTGGTCACCGAAGATCCGGCCGGCCAGGGCGCGTTGGAGCGCCATCAGCCGTCGGAGCAGGATCGCGGGCTGCCGGAGCTTCTGCAGCTGGGCGAGGATCTGTGCCAGGACGTGGCGGCACGCATTGGCGCAGCCCTGATCGACAACCCTCCGCTCATCTACCGCGAGGGCGGCTTCATTCGCCGCGGCTTTCACGCGGGCCTGGATGAGCTCCTGGATCTGTCGCAGGGCGGCAAAGATCACATCCTGCGCATTGAAGAGCGCGAGCGCGAGCGCAGCGGGATCTCGTCGCTGAAGGTGCGCTACAACAAGGTCTTCGGCTACTACATCGAGATCACCCGCGCCAACCTGTCGCGTGTACCCGCCGACTATGTGCGCAAGCAGACGACGGCCAACGCCGAGCGCTTTGTCACCAGCGAGCTGTCGGAGTACGAGGCCAAGGTGCTGGGGGCGGAGGAGCGGCGAGTCGAGCTAGAGCTGGAGCTGTTCGAGGGTCTGCGGCGTGAGCTGGGGGTGGCCACGGCGCGCATCCTGGCGCTGGCCGAGCACATCGCGCAGCTCGATGCGCTGGCTAGCCTGGCCGAGCTGGCACACAAAAATGGCTACGTGCGTCCGACGATGAGCAGCGAGCTGCGGCTGATCATCGAAGAGGGGCGGCATCCGGTCGTCGAGCAGCTGGCGGGCCGTGGTCGCTTCGTGCCCAATGACACGCAGCTCGATCCAGAGGCCGAGCAGATCATCCTTTTGACCGGGCCGAACATGGCCGGCAAATCGACGGTGATGCGGCAGGTGGCGCTGATTGTCCTTTTGGCCCAGATGGGCTCTTTCGTGCCGGCTCGGCGCGCTGAGCTGGGGCTTGTCGATCGCATCTGCACGCGGGTTGGAGCGGCCGACAACCTGTCGCGCGGCGAGTCGACGTTTATGGTCGAGATGCGCGAGACCAGCCAGATCCTGTCGCGGGCGACGCGCCGCTCGCTGGTGATCCTCGACGAGATCGGCCGCGGCACCTCGACCTATGACGGGGTCTCGATCGCCTGGGCTGTCGCCGAGTATCTGCACGATCACATCGGCTGTCGCACGCTGTTCGCCACCCACTATCACGAGCT
>CAZVMD010000615.1:0-2086 GCA_964628555.1 uncultured Myxococcales bacterium
TCAAGCGGCGCCGCCTCACTCCAGGGTCCCGCCCGTCTCAGGCCCGAGGCTGAGTGCCCCTACTGAAAGACCAGCAGCAGATCGCCGGTGTCGACGCGCTCGCCGGGCTTGATGAAGATCTCTTTGATCACGCCGGACAGCGGGCTTGGCACTGCCATCTCCATCTTCATCGCTTCGATGGTCAGCAGGCGCTCCTGCTCGCGCACTTCCTGACCCGGCTTGACCTTGATGTCGATGACCGTGCCCGGCATCGGCGAGGCCAGGTGGTGCAGGTTGTCGCGATCGGCCTTGAGGCGCGTCTTGGCTTCGCGGCCCGAGCGCGCGTCGTGTACCTGCACCTCGCGCGGGTGGCCGTTGAGCTCGAAGAACAGCGTGCGGCTGCCCTCTTCATTGGGCTCGCTGACCGCCACCAGCTTGATAAACAGCGTCTTGCCGCGCTCGATCTCGACCTCGGTCTCTTCGCCGACCCGCAGGCCATAGAACAGCACGTCGCTGGGAATCATCGAGACATCGGTGAACTTGCGCTCGAAGGCCGCGTACTCAACGAAGACCTTGGGGTACATGAGGTAGCTCAGCACCTCAAGCTCGCTGGCTGGCCGCCGGATCTTGCCTTCGACCTCGGCCTTGACGGCGGCGAAATCGACGGGCGGCAGGCTCTCGCCGGGACGGCCGGCAAAGGCGCGCCGACCCTTGAGCACCACCTCGCGCAGCGCCTCGGGAAAGCCGCCCGGGGGCTGGCCGATCTCGCCGGCGAAGTAGCCGACCACCGACTCTGGAAAGGCCAGCTCGCGACCACGGTCGATCAGATCCTGCGGCGTCAGGTTGTTGGTCAGCATGAACAGCGCCAGGTCGCCGACCATCTTGGACGACGGGGTCACCTTGACGATGTCGCCAAGCAGCTGGTTTACCGTCTGATACATCCGCTTGAGCTCGGGCAGGCGCTCGCCGACCCCGACCGACTCGGCCTGCGGCCGCAGGTTACTGTACTGGCCGCCGGGGATCTCGTGGATGTAGACATCGGCGGCGCTGGCCTTCATGCCCGACTCAAACGGCTGATAGATGGCGCGCACCGCTTCCCAGTAGTCGCTGTGCTCCAGAAGCTGGGCAAAGGGCAGGCCGGTGGCGCGCGGATGATGGGCCAGCGCCGAGACCAGGCTCTCTAGGTTCGGCTGCGAGGTCAGGCCGGACATGGCGCCGATCGCGACATCGACGACATCGACCCCAGCCTCGGCGGCAAACAGCAGCGTCGCGGCCTGGATGCCGGCCGTGTCGTGGGTGTGCAGGTGGATCGGCAGCCCAACTTCCTGGCGCAGCGCGGTCACCAAGCGCCGGGCGGCGAACGGCTGCAGCAGGCCGGCCATGTCTTTGATGGCCAGGATGTGGGCCCCCGCCCGCTCTAATTCCTTAGCCAAATTGATATAGTATTGGAGCGGGTAGCGGTCGCGCTTGGGATCGTCGATGTTGCCGGTGTAGCAGATCGCGGCCTCGGCCAGCCCGCCACTCTGCCGCACCATGTCGAGGGCCGGCAGCAGACCGGGCAGCCAGTTTAGCGAGTCAAAGACGCGGAAGACATCGATGCCCGCCTGCGTCGCTTGTTCGACAAAGGCCCGCACTACGTTGTCGGGATAGTTGCTGTAGCCGACGGCATTGGCGCCGCGCAGCAGCATCTGAAACAGGATGTTGGGGATCTGCTTGCGCAGGATGGCCAGGCGCTGCCAAGGATCTTCGTGCAGGAAGCGCATCGCCACGTCGAAGGTCGCGCCGCCCCACAGCTCCAGCGAAAACAGCCCCGACAGCTGACGAGCGATGGCCGGGGCGACCTTCAGCATGTCGTGCGTGCGCAGCCGCGTCGCCAGCAGCGACTGATGGGCATCGCGCAGCGTGGTGTCGGTGAGGAACAGCGCGGGCTGCTCGCGCAGCCAGGTGCAGAACGCCTGGCTGCCGAGCTGCTTCCAGCGATCGCGGGTGCCGGGCGGAATCGGCGCATCGGGATCGTGCCCCGGCACCACCGGCTTGCGCAGACCGGCCGGCCGCTCGCCCTTGACCGTCGGGTTGCCGTTGATGCTCAGGTCGCCGATGTACTGCA
>CAZVMD010000616.1:0-2080 GCA_964628555.1 uncultured Myxococcales bacterium
GCCAGGATGCCGCGGGCCCGACACAGCTCGATGATGTCCCAGACGATGAGGAAGTAGCCGCACAGCCCGAGCTTGGCGATCAGCACGAGCTCGCGCTCTAGCTGGGTGCGGGCGCGGTCGCTATAGGGCTGAAAGCGGCTCGGGGCGGCCTCGAACACGCGGGCCCGTAGGAAGGCTAGCTGCGCCGCCTGCGCCGCGACCGGGTCGCCAAGCGGTAGCTCGGGCACGGGATAGTCGGGAAAGCGATAGCCCAGCTCGCGGGCCGAAAAGCGACAGCGGGCCGCCAGCTCCAGCGTGCCGGCCAGGGCCTGAGGCACGTCGGCAAACAGCGCCGCCAGCTCGGCCGGGGGCTTAAGGTAGCGCTCGCCATTGCGGGCCAGCCGCGTCCCGGCCTGGCGCAGCGTCGTGCCCTGGCGCACGCAGTCGAGGGCATCGCAGAGCAGCGCGCCCTCCTGCGTAGCTGTACGGACATCGTTGCTGGCGATCAGCGGAATCCCGTGCCGGCTCGCCAGGCGCAGCATCGCCAGGTTGCGGCGATCTTCTTCGCGCTCAAAGTGGACCTGCAGCTCTAGAAACAGGCTCTGCCGCCCGAACAGCGACTGCAGGCGCAGCAGGGTCTGCTCGACGTGGGCCGGATCGAGGCGGGCCGGGCTCTGCGGCGCCCCCGGCAGCGGCGGGGTCTGGTGGTCGAGCGCCGCGGCGACCATGCACTCGGGACCACCGACGACGGCGATCAGGCCAGCGGCCTGGGTCTGCAGATCCGCCTCGCCCAGTGCCCCCTGTGGTCCGCTCCCCAGGCGGCGACGCTGGGCACTGATCAAGCGGCACAGGTGACGATAGCCGACGGCGTTTTCGCACAGCAGCAAGAGCGGATAGCCATCGACCGTCAGCTCGGCCCCGAGGATGGGGTGCAGGCCGGCCCGCTCAGCCGCCTTGAGAAAGCGCGCCGCGCCATACAGACCGCAGCGATCGGTCAGCGCCAGCGCCGAGTAGCCCAGCTGGGCTGCCGCGGCGACCAGATCTTCGGGCTGGCTGGTGCCGCGCAGAAAAGAAAAGCCGCTCTGACAGCGCAGCTCGGCGTAGGGGGCGGGAGTGCTCATCGCTGGCTCAGGTCCGCGGCTCAGTCGTAGACGGCGTCGACGAACCAGCTCCCCGCGTCCAGGTCATGACGCAGGCGCAGCAGGCTGCCGCCGTCGAGCTCGATGTCGAAATAGTCATGGGTCAGGCCGTCCTCGCAGAAGCGATAGGGGCCGCCGCTGCGTCGCACCTGGCCGGCAAAGCGCGGTCCATCGAGGCGAACCGGGGCCGCCGCCTGACAGGTGACCGACGCGGGCAGGGCAGGGCGCAGGACGCGGCTCGACAGCAGCGGGGGCTGCGAAGGGGGACCGACGTCGGCGCGGCTGGCCAGTGCACCGGGGGGACGCGACACGGGGGCGACGCGCTCGTCCAGCTCGGCTGCCCCGGGGATGTAGCTATCGGCAAGCCGCGGCTGGCCCACCCGGCCGGCGCCGCACAGCGCTTGCAAGCGGGCCAGCGTCGTCGCCAAGCGATCGGGAGCGGGACCGGCGGGGGCAAACAGATCCAGCTGCACCGGGCGCGGATCGGCGGGGGTGGCGCGCACCTCGATGCGCTCGATGGCGGCACGGGCCGGCTGCGACTCTAGCGACAGCCGCACCAGATCAAGCAGCGTCGCGACTCGCTGTGTCGGCGCAGCGATGGCAATCGTCCGCCGATCTTCGCGGCTGCCGGCCCGCACCTCGGTCAGGTGCAGCTTAAGCGCCAGCTCGCCGCAGGCCGACGAGCGAGCCCGCAGCCGGGTCAGCACGCGATCGAGCAGGCCGCGAAACACGAACAGCAGCGGCTCCAGATCGCTCAGCGGATCGAGCAGGCTCTGCTCCTCGCTGACCTCGGGGGGTGGGGGCGAGGGGTAAAGCGGGACGCGGCTCTCGCCACAGGCCAGCTCATGCAGGGCAAGGCCGGTCTTGCCCAGGCGCGCAGCGACGGCGCTGCGTGGCAGGCGGGCCAGATCGCCGATGCTGCGCAGGCCCCACATCTGCATGCGATCGAGCTGCTCGGCCGA
>CAZVMD010000617.1:0-2079 GCA_964628555.1 uncultured Myxococcales bacterium
CCGGGGCGGTGCCTAGGCCGCTAGCAGCGCAGCCTTGAGAGCTCGCCACTCGGGGTGCAGGTTTAGGGCCTGCTCTGGTCGCTGGCTGACCCAGCTCTGAAGATCGCGGAGGAACACCCGAGGATGGTCTTTACGGGGCCGCGGTAGGTGCGGGGCGAGGGCGGCTAGCAAGTCCTTGCCGGCGTGCCACAGCAGCACAGCGGCCGGCGTGCCAAGCGCGGCCAGCCTCAGGCTTCTTTCCTGTAGGTTCTGCTCGACGCTGGAGTCGCCTAAGATCCCCCGCACACTTGTCGCAAAGGCCGAGACCTGATCTCTGGCCCAGGTGAAGCAGGCGGTCTCGGAGCAATCGGAGGGCAGCTTCATGTCGTTCGTCAGCTCGGTTGGCCGCGTCGGCAGGTCCCACAGTCGGGGGAGCTGGCGGCGGGCGATGGCGACGGCCCAGCGAGCAGCCGTGTAGAACCGCAGGCCCGCAGCGGCGGTGAGCAGCGCTGGTATGTAGTCCGCCTGTGCCCAGCCAGTCGCCTGCTCGACCAGGCCAGGCTCAAGGAGGTAGTTTTCGATGGCGTGTCGAGCCCAGCGAAAGCCAAGCGTAACCTCTCCGCCCGCGGGGGTCCGTTCCTGGGCATCTACCGTCGGCAAAGCAGCCCCGTCGGCCGGTGGGTCATAGTCGAAGTCGCGATCGCGCAGGTAACACGCGGCGACCTGTTTGGACGGCCCCCGCAGCTCGCGAGTCTTGCGCTTGAGAGAGGCTTTAACGCCGCCGTGCGTCACGGTCAGCTGCGGACCCAAGAGGGGGGCTAGCACCGCGGCATCCAGCTCTCCTTCCACCAAGAGCAGGCTCACAGGCATGGTCGCCCTCCGGGGAGGCGGAGCTCGTCTTCGTCCGGTGTGATCTCTTCGAGATAGGGCGAGTGGGTGGTCACGATGAACTGGCAGTCGGGGCCGATCCGTCGCAGGGCGGAAAGCAGCGCTTGCTGCTGCGGCGGATGCAGGTGCAGCTCCAGCTCATCAATCAGCACCACCGAGCGGGCGATGCTCAGGCGAGCAAAGTCGTAAAGCAGGGGAAAGATTGCCTGCTCCCCGGAGGACATCTCGGCCAAGTCATAGACCCGCTTGTCGCGCTCCAGCAGAAAGTACATGTCCTTGGCCGTCGACGAGGTATAGCCAGCCTTTGGCTTGACCCCGAGGAACTTCGTGCCGGGAAATAGGGCGGCAAAGTGGGTCTCGATCTGCTCGATGTAGTCGCTGTCACCGTCGCGTGTAGTTGATCGATGGGCAGCCCAGCCAGCCACCAAGATCTCGCGCAGTCCCTCGATGCCTGGCGTTCGGCCCGCTCGCACGGTGCTGACGTTGCGGTGCTGGTCAAACCAGAAGACATCGCCAATGCGGTGAAACATCTCGCGCTGCCCCGGCTGGGTCTTGAGGAGTCGACGAACATAAGCGCGCCCCTGTAGGAGCCGCTCATGCTCGCTATTGGGAATCATTAGGATGCCGTCGTCATAGATCAGCTTGACGCGAGTGAGCTGATCTGGATCGGCAAAGACGCGCAGGCTGACGTCATTCTGATCGGCATGCAGACGGTGGAATACCGCGCGAACCGCCTCGACCTCGTCGTATGGGAAGGCAACCTCTAGCTCCACCCGAGTACTGCCGCCACTGCCGACCCGCTCCGCCAGGAAGCCCGGCCAGTCGAGTAGAGCGGGCTCGGAGGTTCGCTTGGTGGCGAGCGAGAGGACCAGCGCAATGGCCTGCAAGGCGGTGGTTTTTCCTGAGCCGTTGTCGCCGATCAGAACCGAGAGGGGGCGGATGCGTCCCAGCTCGTCTTCAAAGGACAGCTCTAGGTCGCGGATGCCCTTGAAGTTCTGGATCTTCAGCTTCGCAATCTGCATAAGACACTCACTTTCGCGCAGGGGCTGGGCGGCGACAAGGCTGTTGGCGGGCTTGGGCTCCCCCGCTGCGGCGTGGATTCTCCGCGGTCGCGGCGCGATCGTAGGCGGGGGGAAGGGGGAGTAGTGATAAGATTTTGCCGTGTTTTTAGCATCCGCTGGTCGCATGGCGCGGGAACTTCCGCAGTGCCCC
>CAZVMD010000618.1:0-2032 GCA_964628555.1 uncultured Myxococcales bacterium
TACCATCGGCCCATGCAGCGCGCGATTACCGGTTACAGCTACGATGCGCAGGGCGATCTCGTCGCCGAGCTGACCTGCGGCCATGGCATTCACATGCGCCACCGCCCGCCGCTGACCACCCGCCCGTGGACGCAAAGCGAGGAAGGGCGCGGCACGATGATCGGCACGATGCTGGAGTGCGTCCGCTGCGACCGCTTCGAGCTACCGGCCCACTTTGTCGCTTACAAGCGGACCCGAACCTTTGGCGCAGACGACACACCGGCGGCGCTGCGGAAAGCCCACACCACCAAGCTCGGCGTGTGGGCCAAGATCCACGTCATCGTGGGGACTGTGACCTACTCGGTCGAGTCGCCCAGCGAGCCGGACTTGACGCTGAGCCCGGCCCTTGCCGGCATCGTCGTCCCCGAGCGTCCGCACCACGTCACCCCGGCGCCCGGGGCGCAGTTCTACGTCGAGTTCTATCGCCACCCCAGCCGCACCGACTAGCCAGCCCCACTGCTGCGGCCCGCGAGTCTCGGCTGGCTCGGTCTGCTCACTGGTCTAGCTAATTTCTGCATTCTGGTTCTGTTCGCTGTACCAGTTGCGGAGGAAGCTCTCAGCCATGTCCACTTCCCTGCGACAGACCGAGCGCACGACGCTGCACCGCCGCCGTCAGCGCGGCAGCTATGACCGCGCGCTTGCGAACCGCATCCTCGATGAGGCCCTGATCTGCCACGTCGCCTGGCTCCACGCAGGTGAGCCGATGGTGCAGCCGATGGCCTTCGTTCGCCTGGGCGAGCGCATCTACCTGCACGGCTCAGCGGCCAACCGCTGCCTGCTCGCGCTCGCCACCGGAGAGGCGGCCTCGATCTCGGTGACCCTGGTCGATGGCCTGGTCCTGGCCAAGACCGCCGGCCACCACTCGCTGAACTATCGCGCCGTCGTGCTGTGCGGCAGCGGCCAGCGCGTGCTCGATGCGCAGGAGCAGCGCTCCGCACTTACGGCGCTGGTGGAAAAGCTGCTGCCGGGCCGCGGCGCGCAGACCCACGGGGTCAGCGAAGACGACCTGCGCACGACGCTGCTGGTGTCGTTTCCGATCGATGAGGGCTCGGCCAAGCTGCGCTCGGGTCCGCCGGCCGAAGACGCCGTCGCGGCCTGCGGCTTCGTGGGCGTCATCCCGCTGCGCACGATCGCCGAGCCAGCCATCGCCGCGCCCGGCTCAGCCAGCGACGTGCCCCACCTCAGTCGCATCGAGCGCCTGCGTCCGAGCGAGCTTCCCACGGCCCGCGCGGTGCTCGCGGAGGCCTTTGGCTGGGACCCGCACACCGCCCCCGTGGCCGGCGAGCGCCTGGCCCGCTACCTGCGCGTGCAGCCCGATGGCTGGCTGGCCGCCTATGCGCAGCGCGATGCTGCCTCACCGCCTGAGCTAGTCGGGGTGGGCGGCGCTCTGCGCTTCGGCACGACCGCGTACCTGGGACTCATCGGCGTTCGTCGCGCGCTACAGCGCCGCGGGCTCGGCCGCGCCATCACTGAAGAGCTATGCCGGATCTGCGCCGCGCAAGGGGTCCGCCGCATCCTGCTGGACGCATCGGTACACGGCGCCCCGATCTACACCAAGCTCGGCTTTGTCCGCGAGGACGAGGCCGTGATCTACGTCGGCGCCCGCCGCCCAGGAGCGCTACCACCCGGGGTCGCGCCAGCCACTGCCGAAGACCTGCCGGACCTCATCGCCTGCGACGCGCGGGCCTGGGGCGAGGAGCGAGCCAGCCTGCTCCGCGAGACCCTTTCGGCCGGCGGCGGCGTGGTCCTCCGCGATCCAGACGGCGCGCTTGTCGCCTTCGCCCTTGTGCAGCGCGGCGGTGTGGGGCCGCTTATCGCGCGCTCCGAAGCCGAGGCCGCAGCGGTGCTGGATGCCGCCCTCGCCGTCTGCGCAGCCGAGAGCCCGCGGCTCATCGTACGGGCCTCGCACGCCGCGGCGGCTGCCCTGCTTACGACCCGAGGCTTCCGCGAGGAGCGCCGGCTGGCCCATATGCGCCTCGGCGAGCCGCGCCCG
>CAZVMD010000619.1:0-2021 GCA_964628555.1 uncultured Myxococcales bacterium
CAGCGCGCCCGGCGCATCCAGCCCGCGACAGGTATAGGTCGTCGTCATGTCCGGCGTGCCCGTCGCCATGTCAGCCGGCGGCGTGCTCATATCGGGCGGCATCGACATATCGGGCATCGACATATCGGGCATCGCCATATCCGCTGGCGGCATCGCCATATCCGCTGGCGGCATCGCCATATCCGCTGGCGGCATCGCCATATCCGCTGGCGGCGTCGCCATATCAGCCGGCGGCGGCGCCATGTCGCGCGGCGGCATGGCTAGGTCGGCGGGCGGGCCGGTCATGTCGGCAGGCGGCGTGGTCATGTCCAGCGGCACACCCGCCATGTCGCGCGGCGTCGCCAGATCCGGCGAGGCGCTCGTCATATCGGCCGGCATCGCCATGTCGCGACGGCGCCGCTCCTCCTCCTCATCGACCAGCCCCATGGGGTCGGTACAGCCGACCACAAATCCCAGCGAGCACAGCGCAGCTACCCCAGTGAGTCCGGTGACTGCGCTCATCAACGTCGAAGAGAGTGTTTTTCGTCGCATGGCCTCGATCCCTTACAGAGGGGCGAACCATTGCACGAGCGGCGCCGCACAAGCAAGCAAGCGATGGCCGCGTCCCTCCTTCGCTCTCCTCACAGCACCGGTCGAGCCCGCCGCGCCAGCACGTCTTCGAGCTGGCCGTGCTGTTCGATAAAGGCGATCAGCACGCGCCGGCAGGCGGCGACATCGCGGTCACTGGTGCGGTGGCGCAGGGCTCGCTCGATGCCCCGGCTGACCGCGAGCGCGCGCCGCCGCACCGCCTGCCCCTTGCGGCCAAGCTGCAGTCGCGTCTGTCGCCGATCGCTCTGGTCTTCCTGCCGCTTGAGAAATCCCGCCCGGTGCATTTCATCGACGAGCTTGCTGGCCGCCTGCTTCGACACCGAGAGCAGCTCGGCCAGGCGATTGATGGTCGGCGACTCGGCCGCGACGGCGCGAATGACAAAGCCATAGGCCGGCCGCATACCGCGCAGACCGGACCTATCCATGGCCGCAAGCAGCCGCCCGGTAAGCACTCCGTAGGCTGACGCCAACAAGATGGCGAGGTCTGGTGACTTAGACAACCTTGGTTGACGATTCATACAGGTTGACTATCCTAATAACACCCAACATAGCAAGCGAGGCGATGCAGCATGAGCACTACCCCGATCCACACCACCGTGATCCGTCACGCCGAGGCACCGCGCTTTGGCCACCCTGGAACCGAGGTCCTGGGCTACGCCTCACCGAGCCGCGGCCAAGCCAGCGTCGCGCTGTGGCAGCTCCAGCTAGCGCCCGGCACACAGAGCCCGCTGCACCAGCTGACCGCAGGCGAAGCCTTCCTGGCGCTGAGCGGCGAGGTCGTGGTGCAGCTGGCTGATCACGCCCAGGTGCTGCGGGCTGGCGATGGGCTCTGGGTCCCGCCCGGCCTGCCCTTCCGTCTGCACAACGCGGGCCGCGAGCCGTTTGTCGCGGTGGCCAGCATGGTAGCCGGCGGCCAGGCGCAGATCGGCGATGGGCCACCGTTTGTGCCCCCCTGGGCGGTCTGAGCACGCCGGCCTGCTCAGCGCGAGCGCGGCCAAGTCCGCAACGCCCGCGCTAGCGACAGCCGCGAGCGGGAAGCACAGAACGGAGACTGGATGAGGGAGACCGAGAGGGAGAGAGCGGCGGGCCGAGCCGCGCAGGAGGAGAGAGCGGCAGCTACGGGATGTCTTGCGTCACGATCAGGGTGTACGGCGTCTTGGCCTGGCCCGAGACCTTGAGGCAGTAGGTGACCGCGGGGGTGACGGTCTCTTCCTGGCTGGCCGCGCCGTTGGCGGTGCGGATGCCATTGACCCCAGCCATGGTGCTGCAGGTCATGTCGAGTAGCTGCACCGAGAGCTGACCGCCGCTTGTCGTGGTCGCCGCGAAGTACACCGTGCCCATCGTCGCCGGCTTGAACGTGATGTAGTCGGCGTCGGCCGCATCTTCGATCATGCCGTCGGTGGCGTAGTAGGCCTTGTCGATCGTCAGGTTCT
>CAZVMD010000620.1:0-2018 GCA_964628555.1 uncultured Myxococcales bacterium
GTCGCGATGCACGATTCCTTTTTGGTGGGCGGCGACCATGGCTTGGGCGATGTCGGTGGCGATTTTTAGGGCGGGGGCGCCGAGGCCGTGTGGGCTGCGCTTGATGCGGGCTTCGAGCGACTCGCCCTGCAGGAACTCCATGACGATGTAGGCGGTGCCGTCGTCGAGGAGGCCGAACTCGTAGACCTCGACCAGGCCGGGGTGCTGGATGAGGTTGACGGCGCGCGCTTCGTTGAGGAAGCGGGTGCGAAACTCGCTGTTCTGCGATAGCTGGGCGTGCAGCACTTTGATGGCGGCGCGGCGCTCGATGTAAAGATGCACGGCCTCGTAGACGGCGCCCATGCCGCCCCGGCCGAGCAGGCGCAGCAGGCGGTAGTTGCCGACCCGCGCCCCCGGCTGCAGGACCTCGGCTACCCCGTCGTTTGCACTGCTACGCGCGCTCATACAAGGTCCTATTGTGTCATCGACAGAACTGCGGCGCAGGCGGAGAATCCGACAGATCGAGCGTCATAAGCAGCGTCGGCAGGCAGGCGCCGTAGGCGATATCGCACTGATACGGAAAGGATCGCCCGCAGTCGCTGTCCTGGGCGCAGCGCTTCACCCAGTAGGTGACCGGAGGCGGCGCTAGCTGGCCGCGCTCGGCCGGGGGGGACCAGGTGATGCGCGACAGCCCCTGCGAGCCGCAGCCGGCCGGCAGGGGATCGGGCAGGACGCAGCCGCCCTTGGGCCAGGGCATAAGTAGCTCGCGGATGCAGACGCCCAGGCCACAGTCGCTGTTGCTGCTGCAGGCCTGCGAGACACCGGCCGAGCAGTCGTTGCCGGTCACCTGCGGATCAGGTGGGCGCGGCGGACTGCCCGGCAGCGGCGGACAGGGCAGCGCAGCGTAGGGCTGATAGTAGCCGGCGGCGACCGGCTGGCCGAGCGGCGACAGGCCCCCCGGAATCAGCTGCGGCGCATAGAGCAGGACGTTCTTGCCGCTGGCCAGGAAGGGCTCGCTGCTGTCGCGACGGCCGTTGCCATTTTTGTCGTAGTAGCCAAGCGGCGTGCCGATCGCAAAGCGCGATCCGTCGGGCTGCAGCGAGTAGTGCTGCGCTTCGGGAATATCAAAGACAGTCAGGGTGAACGAAAAAGGAACGAAGCTCTGCGTGCTGATCGCCGGCTGCTCGACCAGATCGTTAAAGCCGCTGAAGCGCGCGCCGCGCGGGCTCCAGAACACGCTGACCCGCAGCAGCGGCTGTTCGAGCGGCAGGGTATCGGCGGCCCCTTTGACGTTGCCGCGCAGGCTCAGCAGCGGCTGGCCATGGAAGCTGCGATCGATCAGGCCGTCGCCACAGCCGAGCGGCAAGAGCAGGAGCGAGAGCAGCGCGCGACCGCCGGGCCAGCCGCGATCGACCGGGCACGAGCGGGCAGCCGGCTCGCCGGTGAGCCAGACCAGAAGTCGCCTCAGCGTCGCCATAGCAGGGCTCCATTACTAAAGAAAGTCAGCGGCGAGCTCAGCGCCTGGCCGGTCTGCACGCCGAGCTCGGTCGTGGCCTGCGGCAGGAGCGCGGTCACCGGTCCCAGCTCGACGCGCAGCGACAGGCCGCGGCGCAGCGGCAGCTCCAGCCCAAGCACCCCGCCAAAGCCCAGCCCCAGCGCGCGGCGGCTGCCACTTTCGCGCGTGCCAGTCGGCGCGCTGAAGATCTGGTGGTGATACGTCCCCTCTAGCAACAGGCCAAATGAGAAGCTGACCGGGCCGACATCGACATAGCGCTGCAGGAGCAGGCTCAGGCCCAGCTGGTAGTGGGTGCTGCTCAGCTGGCTGTCATCGGAGAGGCCATAGGCCAGGCCGCCGCGCAGCCGGCTCGACAGCGACAGCCAGGGCAGGTCGAGGCCATAGGAGATGGCGAGCTGCGGCGCGATGCCCTCGCCGGGTAGCTGGGCGCCCTGGACGCCGGCCAGAAAGCCCAGGCTGTGGGCATAGAGCTTCTGGCTGCCGCGATAGCGCACCAGGCGGTCGTACTGCACCGAGCGATAGC
>CAZVMD010000621.1:0-2016 GCA_964628555.1 uncultured Myxococcales bacterium
TGGGGTGATCGGGCAGATAGTTGTGACTGTGCGGCACGTCGATGTAGCAGTAGCCAGCGTTAGCGCGGCCGGCTAGGGGATGCGGCCCGACGAAGCGACCCTTGCCCTTGGGCGGAGCCGGCTGGGCGGCAGGGGGTGGGGGAACGGCCAGCACTGTGCTGACGCCGAGCGCACCGAGAAGCAGGGCTGCGGCAGCGAGTGTTCTTTGCATCTTGCGCATCGTCTTCCTCTCGAACTGGTCAGGGTCTGGTCAGTGCCTGCGAAGCGGAGCCGGGCGGCGCGGGGGCCTGCAGCCTTGGGTCGCTGCGGCTTGCCATAGGAGCCAAGCCAGTGCGCTGGTCACGCCTACCCTCTGTCACTTTATCGCGACGGATGGGGGGCGAACAGCAGAGTTTGCAGATCGGGTGGGCAGCAGCCCACGTAGGTGCAGAGAGCCACTGCGGATGCTGGCGGCCAGCGAGTCGCTTTCCGCTGCGGGCATCTCGTAAAATGGCCAGCATGCCGATTGCCCTATCGCAGCGCAGCCTGCGCCGTAGCCTGTGGTGTGCGACGGTACTGGTGTCGCTGCTGGGGCTTCTGGTCGAGCTCTTGCACTACCTGCGGCCGTCGTTTCGCAGCGTCGTGATTCCGCTGTTTTCGCTCAGCATCGAGGGCAACTTCCCGACCTGGTACGCCTCCGGTCTGCTGCTGTGCTGTGGCCTGTGGCTGCTGGCGATTACCGTCGGTGTCCGCCAGAGGGGAGAGCCCTATGGCTTTCGCTGGGGCCTGCTCGCCTGCGGCTTCCTCTTTATGTCGCTCGACGAAGCGATCGAGCTGCACGAAAACCTCGGTCAGCTGCTCGACCTGCACGGCGTGCTGTTCTTCAGCTGGGTGGTACCGGCTGGGCTCTTGGTCTTGGGTCTGGCGATCTTGTACTTGCCGTTTCTTAAGCACCTGCCCAGCGATAGTCGCCTGCGCTTTTTGCTGGCCGGCGGGCTGTATCTAACCGGCGCGCTGGTGCTGGAGCTACCGCTGGGCCACTGGGCCGAGCGGCACGGCCACGACAACCTGACCTACGTCCTTATCGACTGGGTCGAAGAGACGCTGGAGCTAGTCGGCGCGACCTATTTTTTCCTGTCACTGACGCGCCACATCGGCGCACGGCTTGGCGAGCTTCGCGTTGTCTGCGAGGAGCCGCAGCCGCCCGCCAGCCCGAGAGCCCAGGCCAAAGGAGGCTTGGCATGAGCGAGGCTCGCCGCTCGCCTTATCTGATCAGCGCCGGCTACGACTGGGCATTCTTTCTGCTGCCGCCGCTGGTCTCGCTGCTCTTGGGCATGGCCATCGCGGGCACAGCCTTTTCGCAGCGCGCGCTGCCGCTGCCCGGCACACCCCAGACGGGCAGCAAGTTCGTGATCGGCGCCCTCATCCACGCGCATCTGGTCGCGGTGCTGTTCCGCAGCCATGGCAATGCGGCGATTCGTCGCCTGCATCCGCTGCGCTTTTTCCTGGTGCCGATCCTGCTCTTTCTGCTGATTCGCTCATCGGCCTGGATTGCCCTCTCAGCGACGGTGTTGGCGGTGTGGTGGGATGTCTGGCACTCCGGCGCGCAGACTTTTGGCTTTGGCCGCATCTACGATCGCAACCGCGGCAATCCGCCGGAAGCCGGTCGACGCCTCGACTACTTCCTAAACCAGGTGCTGTATCTGGGACCGATCTTGGGCGGGGTCACGCTCATCGATCACCTCGGACAGCTCGATGGCTACCGCGAGCTGGGCAGTCAGCTCTTTGTCGCTGTACCGGCCTATGCCGCAGCCTGGCGGGGCCGACTGGCCGTCGCCTTCATCATCCTGGCGACGCTGTACCTGGCCTATTACCTGCTTAGCTATCTGCGCCTGCATCGCCAGGGCTACCGCGTCTCGCCGCTCAAGGTCTTTCTCTTTGTCTCGACGGGGGCCTGCTCGATCTACAGCTGGGGCTTCAATAGCTGGGGCGAAGCGTTCTTCATCATGAACCTGTTCCACGCCGTGCAGTATCTGG
>CAZVMD010000622.1:0-2011 GCA_964628555.1 uncultured Myxococcales bacterium
GAGTCGAGCGTCCTAGACGGCGACCGGCAGTTCCACGTCCGCACGCTGTCCTTTCTGGAAGACCTGCTGGCCTTCCCGGCCGTGCTGCAAAACTATGCCGCGGCCGGGGCGCAGAACCATCGGCGCTACGGCGATGCGTTCCGCACGCGCTGGCCGGTGCCGACCTTGCTGCTGGCACATCCGCGCCACCTGCACCACGTCCTGCGCACCCATGTCCTCAACTATCCCAAGAGCGATCGCTACGAGTACCTGCGTCCGCTGCTGGGCAATGGGCTGTTCCTAAGTGATGGCGACTTCTGGGCCCGCCAGCGCCGCTTGGTGGCGCCGGAGTTTCGGCAAAAGAGCGTGCAGCGCTTTCTGCCCGTCGTAATCGAAAACGTCGAGGCCCTCTTCGCTGAGTGGGAGCGCAGCGGCCCGCAGGTCGTCCGCGATCTGGGCGATGACATGATGCGCTTTACGCTGTGGGTAGTCGGTGACGCGATGTTCCGCAGCGACTTTCGCGCCGAGGCCGAAGAGATCGGCGCCACGCTAGAGATCTGTCTGCGGCAGGCGACGCTGCAGCTACTCTTGCCGGGACTCTTGCCGCCGTGGCTGCCGACCCCCGGCAACCTGGAGGCCCGCCGCGCCGAGCAGCGCCTCAATGCTGTGGTGCGCAAGGTCATTGAAAAAGGGCGGGCAAGCGGCGGCGGACAGATGGATGTGCTGTCGCGGCTGATCGTGGCCGAGGATGAGCAGACCGGCGGCAAGATGGATGATCAGCAGCTCTTGGACGAGGTCAAGTCGCTGATCCTCGCCGGTCATGAGACCACCAGCTTGGCGCTGTCGTGGACCTTCTATCTCTTGGCGCAGCACCCCGAGGTCGAGGCGCGGATTGTGCAAGAGGTCCGCACCGTACTTGGCGACCGGCTGCCCACGGCCGACGACGTGCCGCAGCTTGTGTACACCCGGCAGGTCTTGCTGGAGACGCTGCGGCTGTACCCGCCGGTGCCCGGTGTGCCGCGCGTCGCGCGGGAGGCCGATGCCTTCGATGGCATTGTCGTCCACGCTGGCGAGCAGGTTGCCCTCAGCATCTATGCCACGCACCGCCATCCCGAGTTCTGGGAGCGGCCCGATGCCTTCGATCCCGACCGCTTCGCGCCAGGCCGCGCCGAGTCCATCCAGCCCTACAGCTACCTGCCATTTCTCCTCGGGCGGCGGGCCTGTCTGGGCGAGCACTTCGCCATGCTCGAAGGCGTGGTCGCCCTGGCCCTTTTGGTCAGGCGCTACCACTTCGAGCGCGTCGATGCGCAGCCCATCGCCACCCGGCCCATCGCCACCCTACGGCTGGCTCGTCCCCTGCGCGTGCGCGTGCGGCGCCGCTGAATACGCGCCGAGCACGCTCCTTTTTGAGCCCGCGCCTTCCTGTGGGCGATCACGCTGCGGCTGGCCGAAGTGCCGAGCCTGCGCGCCGCGCTGCCATGGGGACTCCTATGGCTGCTCTTGAGCGTCTTTCCGCCGATTCCAAACCCCCGCCTACAGGCCGCCTATGGAGTCCTGCAGTCGATCCTCATCCTTGCGATCCCGACTTGGCTGCTCTGCCCAGCCGGCTCGCGCGGCCCTGCGGGGAACCTGCGTCCCGTCGATAGGGAGCGGCCAGGGGACATAGAAAAAGGAACGAAGGACATCCGCGCAAGCGGAGGCGCGCAGAGGGAGGGCGGACGCGCCCTAGAAGGCGTACTTCTGACCGAAGAGCAGGCGGCCGTCGTAGACCGCGCTGTAGACGGAGGGCAGGGCGGCGACCAGGGCGCGCTCGGTGCGGGCGCCCTGCGCTTCGAGGGCGAAGGTCCAGTTCTGGCGCAGCGCGAACGAGGCGTAGAGCACGACGGTGGAGTTGTTGGCGATGGGGACGGGGATGCCGCCGGGAGCGCCGATGGTCTTCCAGAACAGCGCGCCATCGCTCTCGCGCTGCACAGCGGGGCTGGTCAGATCGCGAGGCGGCGGGTTGAGGGCGGCGGCCGAGAGCCCATCGCCC
>CAZVMD010000623.1:0-2005 GCA_964628555.1 uncultured Myxococcales bacterium
TTGGTCTCGTAGCGCGTGATATGGCCGATCTTGCGCACGATCTCGGCCATGCGATCGGCCTCACGCTCCAGGACGGCGGCGTACTCGTGAAGGTCCGAGTTTTCGCCCGGCAGCAGTCGGCGCAAGAGCTGCACATAACCCATCACCGAGGTCAGCGGCTGGTTTAGCTCGTGCGCCAAGGCCCCGGCGAGCTCGATCAGCACGGCCTGTTTTTCCGTCGCCGCCAAGCGTTCTTCGGTGCGCAAGAGCTTCTGCTCGATGTGCAGGCGCTCGCGCAGATCGGACATCACACCGACGGTGGCGACCTCGACATCGCCTTCGTAGATGATCGAGGCCGACAGCGCCACCGGCACGGCTTGGCCGTCTTTGCCGATCACCGTTTGCCGCGACTGCAGCAGGTGCCCACGCCCACCGTAGTCGTCGGAGCGCAAGGCGCTCATCACGCGCTTAGCATCGCCTTCGGGGTACAGCTGGGACACCGGCAGCTTGCCGATGACTTCTTCGGGCGCGTAGCCGGTGATGCGCGCCGCCCCGCGATTGAACAGCACGACCTGGCCGCGGATGTCCGCTGCGATGATGCCATCCACCGTCGAGTCGATGAGCCGTTCGAGAAATTCTTTGGTCTTGCGCAGCTCGTTTTCGAGGATGCGCTTCTCGGTGACATCGCGGAACGACAGCACGATCAGCCGATGCGGCGACAGCACCGCCGAGGTCGACATCGACGCCAGCAAATACTCTTGCGAGGTGGTGATCAGCGCCAGGTCGTAGGCCAAGACCGAGTGCTCTGCGAGGACCAGGCCCAGGGCATAGGCGCACAGAAAGCGCTGCGGCTCCGCCACGAGCTCGATCAGCGGACGACCTACCAAGCCGGCGGTGGCATAACCAGTGGCCTGCTCGGCCGCGCGATTCAGCCACAGCACGCTGCCATGTTCGTCCAGGACGATGACGCCATCAGCGCTCGACTGAAACAGCTCGCGATAGCGATCGATCACCGACTCGGACAGCGCGGGGCGCGGCACTGGCGAGAGCGGCTGAATGCGCACTCGCCGCGTCCGGTCGCGCAGCACTTCGTTGAGGTGCCGACCGCGTACCGCCAAGCTCAGAAGCTGCGCCGCGGTGAGCAAGAAAGCGCGACGCTCGCCATCGACTGCCTGCGGCACAAAGCCTGTGCTCTGGCCACAGATCAGGAGGCCCCAGTCGGTGCTCTCACCGATGCGGCCGACATCGGCAGGCAGGGGGATGACCTCGATCGGGATGGGAGCGGGCAACGACAACGCATCGGCCAAAAGTGACAGCTCGGCGGTGTCATGCAGGAGCGCGATCTCGCTGCCACGCAGCCGTCGCAGGAGCTCGCGATAGCTGCCCTTGGGTCCGCGCAAGAGCCCCGGCAGCTCTAGGTTGCTGGTGGCCATCACGTGCAGCTCGACCGGTACTTCGTCGGAGCTCAGCGACGAGATCGCGGGCGACCGACCGCTAGCGGTATGCGTCGCGGTCAGCTGGACAAGGGCAACCAGCGCGGCCTGCAGCGGCTCGCCCAAAAGATCGAGCGCCCGACATAGCTGCTGTAGCTCGTCGCCGTCGTCGAGGTCGTAAAGAATGGGCGCGTTGTCGTCTTGCGTCCGTGCCGCATCGCGGCCGTTCGGCTCGGCCTCACCACTGCTGATGAGGGACAGTGCCCGTCGCAGCGCGCGGTAGTAATCAGGCGACCCGGCGACGGACGAAGACGACATTGGGGGGAACAGGCAGGCGGGCTTACAGGCTAGTGGGCGGCGGCGCTGCGCATCCGCTCGATGACGGCGGTAGCAAACTCAGAGCACTTGACCTCTTTGGCGCCCTCGGTCAGACGGGCGAAGTCGTAGGTCATGATCTTCTGGCCGATGGTGGCGTCGAGGCCCTTCACGATCAGATCGGCGGCCTCTTGCCAGCCCAGGTGTTCGAGCATCATCACGCCCGACAACACCACCGAGCCGGGGTTGACCTTGTCGAGGTTGGCGTACTTGGGCGC
>CAZVMD010000624.1:0-1998 GCA_964628555.1 uncultured Myxococcales bacterium
TCCGTCCGCCTGCAGCAAGGCCGTCCTCAGCTCGACGCCGACTGGAACGAACAGACTGAGCTACAGCTCCAGCGCGAGCGCACGGCCCTCGCCGACCTGCTAGGTCCGGCGGTCAGCGTGCCAGTTGACCCGCTGCAGCCGGTGCTCAGCCCACGCGGCTTCACGCTCGATGTGACCATGGGCAACCGCGGCCCGACGGCGGTGCGCATTCGCGGCGGACGCACGTATCTCGACGGCCGCGTCATCGACGCCACGCAGCACAAGGGCCCGTTCACCAACCAGCCCTTCTGCCCCAACCTCAAGCTGCCGGACTTCGGCCCACCCATCACAACGCCCCCGGCCAGCCTGTGGATTGCCTACCTTGAGACGTTTGAGCGCGAGGTGACCGCCATGGAGGACCCCGCCCTGCGCGAGGTCGCCCTGGGTGGGCCGGATACCACGACGCGCACCCAGCAGGCCTGGCAGGTGCGCCTGCGCGAGCTTCCCCCGAGCCATGCCCTGTTTGCCACGCTCAGCCCAGCGCTGAGTCGGCTGGCGGTGAATATGGAGGCGGGCACGACCCTCTCAACCGCCAGCCTCGATCAGCCAGAGCTTGCCGCACTGGCCCCTGGACGCTTCACGCCCGACTCGGATAGCAGCGACCTCATCCGGCGTGAGCCCGGCCGGCTGCAGGCCCGCTTCGTCGACCAAGGCGCAACGCTGGAAAACCGCCTCTATCGCGTCGAGATCACCGACGTCAGCGCTGGCCAGGTGCGGATTCGTTGGAGCCGCGACAATGGCGCCGTCGTCGCGCTGCTGCGCCGCAGCGAGGCGCAGCCGGCCGGCGGGCAGATCCTGATCTTGACCCGCCCCAGCGTCGGCGACGCCAGCCTGTTTGCCCCCGGCCAGTGGCTGGAGATCAACACCGCCGGCAGCGAGCTACGGGGCGATCCGCCGCAGTACCGCCGCATCCAGGCGCAGGGAACCTTCGAAGCGGGCGAGGTGCGGGTGCCGATCGAAGGCACCGTCGACCTCGCGGCCTTCCCGCAAAATGACGGCGGCGTGAAAGTTCGACTGTGGAACAGCAGCGAGGACGATCGCGTCTATCCACTGCCCGTCGCCCTGAGCAGCGCGCCAGGAGGCGGGCTGGCCTCCGACTTCATCCGCTTGGAAGACGGCGTACAAGTCCGCCTGGAGCTACCGCCCAGCGCCGCCGGCAGCGGCACCGTCTTCCGCTTTGCTGCCGGGCAGTACTGGCAGATTCCGATGCGCGCGGCCCTCTCTGGCATTGACTGGCCCACCGACGATCCAGCCCGCCCAGCCCAAGAGAACCGTCACTCCTATTTGGTCCTGGGGGCGCTGCTCGCGGCGGACGTGCCCGAGGGTCCAAACCGGCCGTTCAGACCCACCTGGGTCTACCTGACGCTGCGGCCGCGAGCCGTCAACTCGTTGCCGGACCTGGATCAGCGGGTGCAGCAAATCAGCAATAATTTAGACACAGTCATCCAAGATAGAATTGGACCATTAGAAGGAACCATATTCCGCATAAGAACCAACGTAAGCATATCACCGGTATTATTCACGAGTTCTACAGAGCGGCCAGTTGACGTAACCCCACGTCTTTCAGGAATCAATCGAAATGGATTTATCACATTATTGTATCTTCTCGATGGCACACAAAATGTAATTCTCAACGGGGGCGTGCTGGGGCTTGTTCCACCAACCGTATTGCAACCACAGGGGCCAGTTCGCCAGCTAGTATTAAATCTTAGGGTGCCGGTCTCAACCGTCGAAGTCAGGCTAGACATGCGCGTCTTGGCGGTCTATATCCGCGATCGGACTGACGGGGATCTCACGGTGGCCTCGACGACGGTAGCCGGGGCGCCCTTCGCTCCGCCTGCTCCCCGCTAGGCCGCAGCATGGCCAATCCTGCCCCTCCCGAACGGACCGCCGCCAGCGCTGGTCCGCCGCAGCCCGCCCCCCGCGCGCCGCGCACGCGGACGGTACGGCCGCCGGCTT
>CAZVMD010000625.1:0-1994 GCA_964628555.1 uncultured Myxococcales bacterium
GGACGCTCAAGTACAGGGGACCGGGGATTTGCGGGATTTGGCGCGGCAGAGTGGGTATTACGGGTCTGAGCAGCATGTGGTTTGGGCAACGGCGGCTTCGGCGCGAACAGGGGGGCGGGTGCCGCCGGAGTTCTTCTTGGAGCTGGATCCGTTTGGTGGCACGGCGGGCAATGGGCCCGAGATCCTAGGGAACGGGACGCTGCAGGGGGGTGGGGCCGGCGGTGCGCTGTCGACCATCGCGATGGGGCACGACACAGACTGGACGCTGGGCCGCTTGATGGGGGTGGGGCCGCTGGCTGAGCTACACGACTTGAACCCGACGAACCGGTTTCAGATGAAGCTGATGGGTCCGGCGGGCCTGAGCGACGGCAACCTGGGGTACGCTTCGGCGCTGGAGTTCTTGCCTCCTGAGCTTGCCGCCGAGGTCGAGCAAGCCAGCGCTGGCTGGACGGGGCCGATTTCTGCGCAGGCCAAGAAGCTCGAAATCCTGAACCGTCTGCGCAATGACCCGGCGTATGCGCCGTTCTTTGCGGCTCTGGATGAAAACGCGCAGCCCGGCGGCGATCTATACACGCTCGGGCGGAGCGACTGGTCGGTGCAGTACACGCCGCAGTACATCGCCGAGCACACGAGCACGGCGACCTGGATCACCGATAAGCTGCCGTATACCTGGGCCGGGCCGGGCACCTGCCCCACACGTCGCCGGGACGACCTGGCCGAGCTAACCGCGCAGCACGCCCCCGGCTATCGCCCCGACGACCGCCAGGAATCGAACTAGCCGCGCCGCAGAAGCAACCTCTTAGGGAATCGACAGGCGGACTTCGCCGAGCTTGGTGCTGCCGAAGACGTACGTGTTGGGGAATTCCTTGGTCTGAAGCAGGGTGCCAGCGGTGCTGAGCGCGCTCACTCGGACGTGATAATAGTCGGCGGGCACGGTGAGGCTCTGCGCTGCGTTCTGCTGGCAGTCGTAGTCAAAGATGTACTTCGAGCCGATCTCAAGCCGCACCTTGGCCACGCCGACGTCGGGGCAGCGCTCGGCGGGGGCTTTCGTTGGGTCGGGGTTGCTGGCCTTGATAAGGACCCACGAAAAGATGATGGAGCCGGGGGTCTCGCTGCGGCCACAGCCGCCGCCCAGAAGCGCTGCCGACAGGCCGAGCGACACCAGGGCTTTTTTGAACAGCGTCTGTCGCAGCGGCTTTTCCCCTGGGGCTCGCGTGTTCGTGTGCATTGCTTGGATCTCCTGTTTCGGTACCGGTTGGGCGGGACCACCTGGTTTTGCGGGCATCGCTGCCTGCGTTCCTGCGACGAATCGACGTCGGAAAGAAAGCGCCCAGATGGCCTCGATGGGTGACGAAGTCGCGGCGCATTATATATGCCGTTTTGCGATGAGAAGCCGCGATTAGGTGTGCTATCAAGCTCGAGCTTGAAAGAGGTTCTTATCATCGGTGGTGGACTCACGGGTCTGTCGACGGCTTTGCACTTGCAGCAAGGGCAGAGCGCGCGGGATGAGTCCACGCACGATGCAGCACCGGCCGCTTTGGGCGGCGTACCCTGGCGGCTCTTCGAACAGGCCAGCCGGCCCGGCGGGCACGCGCGCACCGAGTCGATCCGCGGCTTCTATTTCGACAAGACCGGTCACTGGCTGCACCTGCGCGATCCGGGGATCTCGTCGCTGGTGGCCGAGCTGTTTCCTGGCGATGCGCCCAGTCGTGCGCTTCTGCCGGTGGCACGCAAGGCCCGTATCTTTAGCCATGGCTCGCTGATTCGGTACCCGTTTCAGGCGAACCTGCATGGGCTGCCGTCGGGCGTCATCAGCGAGTGTCTGCTGGGCTTCATCGCCTCGCACACGGCGCGCGTTCAGGCGGGGGACAAGGGCTTGCCGCCCGTCGCAGACTTCGAGGCCTTCTGCCTGCAGCAGTTTGGCCCCGGCATCGCCCGTCACTTCATGATCCCGTACAACGCCAAGCTGTGGGGCGTTCACCCGCGCGAGATCA
>CAZVMD010000626.1:0-1985 GCA_964628555.1 uncultured Myxococcales bacterium
AGGAGGGCGAGCAGGAGGAAGACGCCGCGGCCGAAGGCGAGGATGCTGGCGTCTTGCGGGTCGTCGCGCAGGGCGAGGAAGGGGGCTAGCTGGTCGAGGTTGCAGACGGTCTGCATGCGCGTGCTCATGCGCACGGCCAGCCAGCCGAGGTAGTGCTTCAGGCGCTCGGGCGGGTACTGGTAGTCGCGCTCGGGCACGGCGTGCTCGGGGCTGCGGTCGAAGGGGCGACCGCGACGGCGGCGCTCGCTGCGCTGCAGCATGTGATCGACGTAGGCACCCATCAGCGTGTGGCGCTGCTCGGCCGGCGAGGGTGCGGTGGGGATGCGCTCGGGCGGCAGGTCGCCGTAGGTGATCGTCATCATCGACAGGGTCAGCGGCACCTGGGCTAGCTCGCGCAGCGCGGCATCGCGGGCCACGGCCTGCTTTAGGCCGGGGGCCTGGGCGGCGTCCAAGTACTCGTCGATCTGCGTCGGGGTCAGCGGGTCCAGGGTGACGGCGCCGTGCAGCCGCAGGCGCGTGGCCTCGCCCTCTTGCAGCAGGCGGTACTCGTAGCTGCGGCTGCAGATAACGACGCAGAGCTGCGGGTGATCGGCGAGCAGGGTCTGGTTTAGGTGGGCGGCCACGGCGGCCCGCCGCGTGTCTTCGACCTCGTCGAGCCCGTCGAGCAAGAGCGCGACGCGATCGTCGGCCAGCCAGCCAGCCACCTCGGCTTCAGACAGGCCGGTGCGATAGGCAAGCTGGCGCAGCAGCCAGCGCTCTAGCAGCGGCTCGGGTTTCTTTTCGGCCGTGGCGGGAAGGTCGGGGGCAGCCGGCTCGGCAGGGCGGCGAAAGAACAGCCAGCCCTGCTGCTGGATCGGCGGATCGAGCCGAAACCCCGACAGGTTGATGAGGAGCGGCACCGGGGCGCTGACATCCCGCTCCGCTTCATCGAGCAGGCGGCGCGCCAGATCTTCCAGGCAGGTCGTCTTGCCCGCTCCCGGTGCTCCCAGGATCAGCAGCCGGCGATCGTACGCTTCGAACGCACTGTCGAGGGAGGGGAACCGATGCTGCGTCTCGGGACTGCGATAGCCCCAGGGATGGCGCGTGGCGGCTGGGCTATCGCGCAGGCCCAGATCCAAGAAGCGCGCGCGATGAATGGCCGAGTCGGCGAGGTTCTTTAGGTGATCGCGAAGCTGCTTCAGGTAATGGCGGCGCTTCTCTCCTTCGCGGCTGCGCAGCGGCGGTGGCAGGGCGGCCCGCGCACTCGCAGTCTCGGCGGGGAAGCGCTGCGTAAGCACCGCCCAGATCTCGTTTGGCTCGACGCGCTCCAAGAGCAGGTTGGTCTGCTGCTCGCGGCTCAGGCCCGAGGCGAACTGCTGATACACGGGGAAGAAGTGGTCGAGAACCAGCGCCTCGAACGCCTTGGGGCTGGGCAGTACTTCGTAAAGAACGCGACGCAGCGCATAGCGGCCGATGGTTGTGGCTGGCGAGGGGGCGGTTCCTGTCGGCGCCTCGCCCTGCGAGGCCCGGCTGCTAGACGGTGGAAGCGTCGCCCGATCCTTCATCTCAGTGCCAAAACAGGTCGCCTCAGGGGCTGCTTGAAAGCGCTGCTGGGGAATCGATCAGGCTTCCGGCAGCCGCGCGTTCCCTATTCATTATCCATATTGAACGTGTTCGGATCGCGCTCGCCGGGGGCGAGGGCGGTTTCTTGCGGTTCGGTGCCGGTGAGGAAGACTTCGTCGAGGCTGGGGGCGCTGGCGGCGGCGCGCTTGCCGGTGCTGGGGTCGATGCGCTCGACGACGATGCCGGCCGGCTGGACGAAGGGCTGGGGCGGGCGATCGCGCAGCGCGGCCTGCATGGTGTCGAGCCAGATCGGCAGGGCGGTGCGGGCGCCTTGCTCGCGCTCGCCGAGGGGGCGGCTGTCGTCGAAGCCGACCCAGACGCCGGCCACGACATCGGGGGTGTAGCCGACGAACCAGGCGTCTTTGTTGCTGTTGGTGGTGCCG
>CAZVMD010000627.1:0-1982 GCA_964628555.1 uncultured Myxococcales bacterium
GACCTCAACGACCTCATCGAGCGCGGCGAGTACCGTCGCTATTACGTCCATCGCACCAGCCACTTTTTGGGCATGGATGTACACGATGTCGGGCGCTACTTTCCCGAAGGCAGCGCGCGCGTCTTGCAGCCCGGCACGGTCTTTACCATCGAGCCGGGCCTGTACATCCGCAGCGATGCCGAGGTGCCGGCCGGCTGTGAAGAGCTGCGCGGCTGCGGTGTACGCATCGAAGACGACGTGCTGCTCTTGCCGCCGGGCAGTGGGGCCGACTGCGAGGTCCTCACCGCGGCCTGTCCGAAAGATCCGGACGAGCTCCTGGCCGTCGTGGGTCGTGGCCTCACTCTAAGCTATTAGCAGCGCTGCTATTCTTTTATCCGGCCGAACGCCCTGACATCGACATCGCGCACGACATGAAAATCGCTCACCTCGACATCGAACCGGATGTGCTGCTGGCGCCGATGGCTGCCGTTACCGATCTGCCGTTTCGCACCATCTGCGAAGAGCACGGCGTCGGCCTGACCATCACCGAGTTTCTCTCGGCGAATGCGCTCTGCGCCGGGGCGAAAAAAGAGCTGGCCAAGCTGACCGCTTCGATCGGTGGGCGCCGCTTCGGCGTGCAGATCTTTGGTCGCGAGCCGCAGGCGCTGTCGCTGGCTGCCCAGATGGCGCGCGACATCGGGGCCGCGCTGGTCGATATCAACATGGGCTGCCCGGCCAAGCGGGTGGTGGCCGGCCTGTGTGGCTCGGCGCTGATGCGCGAGCCCGAGCTTGCGCAAGAGCTAGTGCGGGCGGTGCGCGCCGCCCTGCCCCCCGAGATCCCGGTGACCGTCAAGCACCGCGCCGGCTGGGACGATCGGCACCTCAACGCGCCCGAGTTTGCCTGCGCCATGGTCGAGGCCGGGGCAGCGATGATCACCGTGCACGGCCGCACGCGCACCCAGGGCTTTTCGGGATCGTCCTCGCTCGACATCATCAAAAAGACCCGCGCTGCACTGCCGCCGCACATTCCGCTGGTCGGCAACGGCGACGTCAAGACGCTGGACGACTACATCCGCATGCGGCTTGAGACCGGCTGCGATGCGGTGATGATCGGCCGCGGCGCGCTGGGCAATCCCTGGCTGTTCCGCGACATCCGCGCCTGGCTGCGCGGCGAGGCGCCCCTGGGTCCCCCCTCGCTGGCCGAGCGCCGGGCGGTGTTCCTGCGCCACGTCGAGCTGATGCAGAGTCACACCCCGGAAAAGAAGATCATCCACGAGCTAAGAAAAGCCGTCGCCTGGTACACCAAGGGCCTGCCAGATTCAGCCGTCCTGCGCGATCAGGCGCAGGCCCCCAAGGACCCCGCCGAGCTTATCGCCGTCACCGCCCGCTACTTCGTCGAGCTAGGCGACCGTCGTCGGCCAAGCAGCAGCGGGCTGCAATGTGACAATTCTGTGACAACGTCGATCGCCGAGACCGCGCCCGCCGCCGAGCCTACATTGTCCTCCTCCGTCGCAGCTTAGCCTGCAAGCAGCGGACAGCAGGCCGCAGCCGCACCGCGCCGCTTCTGGAAAAGTGCTTGGCTATGCCTTGGCTCTGGTGCATCCTGCCGTCACAGATGAGCCGTTTTGTTGCTCGGTCTGGCCACCTTGGATGAACTGCCGCCCATGGCTATCGCAGCGCGGGCAGGGGGCTCATGGCGATACAAGATCTGATTAACTGGCTTTTGCCTCGCGACGATAAGTTCTTCACGATGTTGGAGCAGCACGCCGACATCTTGGGCGAAGCAGCGTCGGTGATGGCCAGCTTTCCGGAAGATGAAGCGGGGGCGCAGACCACGCTCGATCGCATCCACAGCTTGGAGCACCGCGGTGATGACTTGGTGCGCGCCGTCACGCTGGCCCTCGACGAGACCTTCGTCACGCCGATCGATCGCGAGGACATCCACAACCTCGCGACCTCGCTCGACAACGTGCTCGACTATCTGTACGCCGCGGCGCAGGCCT
>CAZVMD010000628.1:0-1974 GCA_964628555.1 uncultured Myxococcales bacterium
CAGCCCTGGCGATGGTTCGCGAGCGTGCGCGCAGCATGGGCCCGCGTGCGCTGCTCTTGCCCCACGACAACCCCGACCCCGACTCGCTGGCCGCTGCGCTGGGGCTCTCGCGCCTGCTGGAGCGCGAGGGGATGGTCTGCACCATTGGCATGGCCGGCATCATCGGCCGAGCAGAAAACCGCGCCATGGTGCGGGTGCTGGGCTATGACCTGCGGCCGCTCGAGAGCCTCGATCTCAATAGCTTCTCGGTCGTGGCGCTGCTGGATACCCAGCCTGGCACCGGCAACAACTCGCTGCCGGCTTCGCGACTGCCCGATATCGTCATTGACCACCATCCGCTGCGGCCGCTCTCGCAGCAGGTACCTTGGTGCGATATCCGACCCGAGTTTGGCGCCTCCTGCACGATTGTCTGGACCTACTTACAGGAAGCCGGCATCGAGTGGACCCCGGATCTGGCCACGGCCTTTCTCTATGGCGTCAAGACCGAGACGCGCGACCTTGGGCGGGAGTGCGGACCGCATGAGCGGCAGGCGTATCTGGAGCTCAACGCGCTCGCCGATCACGCCAAGCTCTACGCCATCACCAATCCCAAGCTCAGCCGCGAGCACTTTGCCGCGCTCGATCGGGCCTGCCGCATGGCCATCTGCTGGGGCGATCTTCTGGCCATCAACCTGGGCAGCGTGCCTTACCCCGACCTGGTCGCCGAGATCGCGGAGCTGATGCTGGCCTACGAGCACGCGCGCTACTGCATCTGCGTCGGCGAACACGAGGGCCAGGTCTTCCTGTCGATTCGCAGCGAAGACGAGGCCTCACACGCCGGCGAGCTGATTCGGCGGGTGGTCGGCAGCAAGGGCGCGGCCGGTGGTCACGGCATGAGCGCCGGTGGCCGCCTGCACCACAGCGTGCGCACCGACGCCGAGCTAAAGGCCGTCTACGACGAGCTAGTCGCGCGCATGGTCGCCGAGCTCTCGATCGCGCAGCCCCCCGCTCCCCTGCTCTAGCTGCGAGCCCGCAGCCTCTTCGGTGCGACCTTTGGGTCGTGGGCCGGCGGGGGCCGCGGGTCCCCCGTTCTCAGCTACTTGGTGGCCTGCGCGCCCTCGATGACCGAGATGCCCTTTTCGGTCAGCACCCAGACGCGCCCGCGAACATCGATACCCAGGTTCAGCACCTTGTCATCCAGCAGACCGGAGCGGCTGCTGATATAGGTGAACTGCTTTTCGTTGACGACTTCGTACACGCCCTTGTCGGTGCCGATCCACACGCGGCTGTCGGGGTCGCGGGCTAGGGCGGTGGCCTTGGCGTTGTAGGGCATGGCCTTGGGGAAGCTCCAGCGCTGGCCGTCCCAGACGCCGATGCCGCGGCTGGTGGCGATCCAGATGTTGCCGCCCAAGCCCTCGATGACGTCGTGGACTAGCTCGGACTCTAGGCCGTCGTTTTCGGTGTAGGTCTTGACGGTCTTGCTGTTCTGCAGGCGAACGGCACCGCTGCGCGAGGCCAGCCAGGCTTCTTCGGTGCCCTTCCAGGCGATGGCGGTGACGTCGATGGGGATGTTGACGCCCTGCGAGACGTTCTTGGTCACGCCCTGCGGCCGCTGGCGGTAGTAGATCACGCGTCCGTCATCGACCGCCACCTCGGCAGCGCCAAAGGCGCGAGCGTCCTGATCCTTGTCCACGTAGCGCAGACCGACCCAGAGCTGACCGCGGGGTGAGAAGCTGGCAAAGGACAGGTCGGGCACGCCCGAGGGGACCTCTAGCGCGGTCACGCCTACCGGCGACCACTTGCCCGTGGTGCCCACGCGCGAGATGCGCACCTCCTTGCTTGAGGCACCGCGGTGCAGAGCGATGACGGCGCCGGTGGGATCGCGCACCACGGCGAGCACGTGCGAGCCCTTCTCGGGATCGACATCGCTAACTTCGAAAGTCTGTCCGTCGAAGCGCCAGGCGGTGGTGCCGCCGGTGGCGACGTAGCAGTCGT
>CAZVMD010000629.1:0-1939 GCA_964628555.1 uncultured Myxococcales bacterium
CTAGAGGTCCCCTGTCGCGTCGGCTGCACCGATGCCGAGCGCGTGCAGCCACAGTCGCTGCGCGTCGATCTGACGCTGCGCATTCCCTCGCTGCGTCGGGCTGGCGAGCAGGATCTGCTCAGCGAGACCGTCGACTACCGCCTCGCCTACGAGCTGATTGGCGCCGTCCAGGGCCAAGAATTTCTGCTCATCGAGCGGGTGGCCGAAGTGCTGGCAGCCGTCGCTCTGCGGCAGCCCCAAGTGGCGGAGGTGCAGGTCACGGTGCGCAAGCGTCCGCCAGTGCAGGGCTTAGAGATGGCCGGCGTCCAGATCACGCGGCGTCGCGGTGATCTCGCCGCAAGTCGATGACCACTGGCAGCAGCGGGCTCCTGCACTCTGCGGTCAGTCGACATCAGGTAGGCAGAGGTCAGATCGCTGCACCGCCCTGATCTCGCGCACTTAGCGCGCGCCCGGCCGGCGAGCCGCGCTCGGCATCGCGGTTGCTCTGGGTTCTTTGCGTTGGCAACGAAACGCAACCGAACACAGGAGATCGCCACCATGTCGACGCTCACCTCGAAGCTGCGCCAGACTACCTTCTCTCGCCTCGGCCACCGCGCCCTGGTTGCTGCTCTGCTGGCCCTGCCGCTTGCTGCGATCGGCTGCGGTAGTGAGGCGGCGGGCGAGCGCGAGCTCGATCCCGAGCGCGTGCTGAGCGAGGCCCCGGCCGCTGATCAAAAAGACGGCAGCCTGGCCGCCCTGGGCTTTGATACCGCGCTGCGCAGCGACGGGGGAAGCATGATGTACCTGGCGGGTCATGTGCCGCTTTCGATCCGCGATGCGGCGCAGGTCCGCGACTTCGTGCGTGACCACCTCGCGAGTGCCTACAACCTGTCCGCCGGCACCGACTTTGGCATCCTCAGCGATCAGCTCGATGCCAGTGGGCAGCGCTTCGTGCGCTTGCAGCAGCTGACGAACGGCGTACCGGTGCCGCAGGGGCAGCTCAGCGTGCACGTCGGGGCCGATGGCGCGCTGCTGGCGGTCCTGGGTCAGCTGGTGGCCCAGGTGCAGGCCCAGCAGCCCGGCCTCACCGACGGTCAAAAGCGGGTGCAGGCGGCGATCGCGCAGCTTGCGCAAGACGGCCAGGTGACGATCCACGGCGCGGTCGAGACGGCGATCTTCGTGCCCAAAGGCGGCGACGCCCAGCTTGCGCTCCGCGCCACGGTCGAGTACCTCGCCACGGCCAGCGCGGGGGGCGGCCGAGCCCTGGAGGTTGTCTACATCCGACCGGCCGATGGCCGCGTGCTGGCCCGCTACAGCCAGATTCACGATGCGCTCAACCGACAGATCTATGACCTCGGTCGCACCTGCATCCAGAGCGGCCGCGAGCTCCCCGGCCGCAGCCTGTTTGGCGAGGGTGGGACCAGCAGCGATGCGTCGGCCAGCGCGGTCTATCAGGGCCTTGGCGATACCTACGCCTTCTTCAAGAGCCTGTTCGGCCGCGACTCGTACGACGGCCGCGGGGGCAAGCTCAGCGCCTCGGTGCATGCGACGTTCTCGGGGGGCACGAGCTGCTCGCCGAACAACGCGGTGTGGATGGGCGCACCCTACAACCAGATGGCCTACGGCGATGGCGACGGTCGGCTGCTGACCGATCTGGCCAAGGCGCTGGATGTCACCGGGCATGAGCTGACGCACGCCATCACCGGCAGCACCTCGGCCCTGGTCTATCAGGACGAGTCGGGCGCGCTCAACGAGGCGATGTCGGACATCCATGGCATCGCCGTCCTGGCTTGGAAGCGGGCCGGCAGCCAGGCCCAGCCGCCCGCGAGCGGCTCGCGCTTCCTGGTGGACGATCACACCTGGCGGGTTGGAGAGGCCGCAGCCGGTCCGCAGCTGGCCGGCGGGGCGCTGCGCTTTATGAACAACCCGACGGCCGACGGCTACAGCCGCGACTTCTATC
>CAZVMD010000630.1:0-1912 GCA_964628555.1 uncultured Myxococcales bacterium
CGCGGTGGACGATGCCGCGGCGATGCGCAGTGGCCAGCGCATCGGCTGCGCCGTGCAGCACGGCCAGGCTCTCGTGCAGCGAGAGGCCGCGCTCGCGCAGCAGCATGGCCAGGTCGCAGCCGTCGAGCCACTCCATGGCCAGAAAGAGCCGCGGATCCTGCGGGCCGACGCGACCATGGGCGACGTAGCTGACGATGCCGGGATGGCGCAGCTCGGCGAGCGTCTGCGCTTCGATGATGAAGCGATCGGTCTCGTGCACCTGCCGCAGGACTTTGACGGCCACGAGCTGGCCAGTGTGGAGATCGCGGGCCCGATAAACCGTGCCCATGCCGCCACTGCCTGCTTCGTCGACCAGGACGAAGCGGTTGGCTAAGACGTTGCCGATTTCGCTGGAGTTGGCCGTGCCCATAGGCGCTGTGCACAAGACTGCAGCGGCGCGCGCTCCCCTTACCCAGTCAGTCGATGCGGCGCCGCAAAGCTATCCCGATCATCATAACGGGATTGCCGCGGCGCACGCAGGAGACGAAACGCTAGACCGGCCCCCAGGGCGGCAGACAGATCTTGCCGAGAATGGCGTGTCCTCTCGCACCGGTGACGCTCGGTAGGTTCGCTGGGGCGCCGTGCAGGGCTTGCACCGCCAGCAGCGCGAAGGCCACGGCTTCCTTGTTGTCTTCGTCGATGCCGAGGGGGGCAGCGATGCGCGAGAGCGGCTGAACCGGCGTCGGGGCCATGCGCGCAGCCAGCTCACGCATCAGTGTGCGGTTGTGTGCGCCGCCGCCCGAGACCAAGACCTCAGACACCGAGAACGGCCGCAGGCTGTCGGCGATGGCCTGGGCAGTGAAGGCGACCGCCGTGGCTAGCAGATCGACGGGCGGGATGTTGGCGTGGCGCGCCTGCAGGCGGGCAGCGAAGGCTCGGCCATAGCGCTCTCGCCCGGTCGACTTGGGCGGGACTTGCCGCAGGTAGTCGTCATCGAGAAGCTCGGCGAGGAGGCCAGGCACGACGCGGCCACGCGCCGACAGCTGGCCATCGAGATCCAGGCTCAGCGGCTGGTCGGGGGGGGCCGCAGCTGGAGCCAGCGCGTCGATGAGCATGTTGCCGGGGCCGTTGTCGAAGGCCAGCACCGCCGCGGGGTCGTCCTGCAGGATCGATGTATTGGCGATGCCGCCGATGTTCTGCAGGGCTCGCCGGACGCCAGGCTGGCGGAACAGCAGCCAGTCGCAGAAGGGAACCAGCGGCGCGCCTTCGCCACCGAGCGCGACATCGGCGACGCGAAAGTCAGCTAGAGTGACGATGCCGGTACGAGCCGCCAGCACGGCTGGCTCACCAATCTGCAGCGTCGATGGTGTCGCTTCGCCAGTCGAGCCAGCGCGGCACGCCGATGGAGGCTGATGCCACACCGTCTGGCCATGACTGCCGATGAGATCGACCTCGGCGGGCGCAACACCTAGCTCGGCCAGGAAGCGCAGGCTGAGCGCGGCGAAGTGCTCCGCCAGCCAGAACGAGGCTTCGCAGAGCGTCTGTACGCCGGTCTCAGGCCGAAACCAGGAGTGGATGCGCTGGCGGACAGCCGGCGAGTACTCATAGGTGCTCGAGCGGACGGCCAGGACTTCAGTCGCTGGGCCGTGGCCCCGGACCGTCACCAGGGCGCAGTCCAGGCCATCGACCGAGGTGCCAGACATCAAGCCCAGGACCTGCTTCACGTCGCGCGATAGCAGGCGGGTGAGCGGATGCGTAGACGAGGAGTGCATAGACAACTGTCTAAAGAAGGAGGGCTACCCCGCAAGCGGACGGGGCCATGGAGGACCGAGGAGGGCGCAGGCGACTAGTAGTCGTCGTTGCCGTCCCAGCGCCACTTGCCGCGCTCGCGCTCCTCGGGGCGGCCGGAAGCGCGCTTCTTCTCTTTGCGCTC
>CAZVMD010000631.1:0-1907 GCA_964628555.1 uncultured Myxococcales bacterium
CCGACCCCACCGCGGTGATGGCGGATGAGGCCCTGTCGCAGGTGGGGGCGCAGTCGGCGCTGCATGCGGTGCCCATCCGCCTGCGGGGCAAGCTCTTGGCTGTCGCTGCCGTGTTCTTGCTGCTGCTGGGGCTGCTGTTGGTCTTGCTGCTGTGGACGCTGGCGCGACAGCCGGTGGCGCCGCCAGCTTCGCCGGTGCAGCGCTCGCGCGGCGGGCCCATGCGACCGATCGGTCTGGTGCTTGATGGCGCGGCCGAGGACGGCGACCGCGACGGCGGAGCCGAGGGAGCGAGCGCGAATTCGACGAGCCCAGCCGGCCGGCAGCCTGCCGCGGTGCCTGGCCCAGCGCAGGTCGGCAAGCCGCCAGCGGTCAAGGCAAAGCCGAAGAAGTCCCCGAAGAAGAAGACCAAGGCGGGGAGCGGGGGATCTCGCCGCTCCACAAAATGATCGTGCGCGCGCTGCGCGTCGGCAGCTTGGCCGTCGGACCGGAATACAGCGGCACATAGCCCAGATACTCGCGCGGTCGCAGCACCAAAAAGTTCTGCTGATCCCGCAGCACCAGCGCCACTTGCAGCTGGATGCCGTGCCCGGCCAATAGCGGCAGCACCTGTTCCTGCAAGCGCCGCTCGGCTTCCTTGGGCCACGGCTCGCCGGTCCCGCTGACCGGCTCGTCGGCAAACAGCTTGATGGCCACGCCATACACCGGCACCTGCGCCTGTCCGCCCAGCGTGGCGCCGTCTCCCAGTGCCCAGGGGCCCAGGCGCGTGCTGCGCGTCGGCACGGTGCGCGACATCACCAGCCGCTGCACCGCGACCCCCAGCTCGGGGAACAGCTGATCGAAGATCCAGTGCAGCGCATAGGTCGTGCGTAGGCCGAGCAAGCTGCGCACATCGCCCAGCGCCTGCGAAAAGCTGGGCAAGAGCTCGGCGCTGCGCTCGGGAAACTGACCCTGGACACTCTGCGACAGCAGGTGATGGGCAAAGAAGTTGAGGAAGCCGGTCAAGGCTCCCTCGCGCTGCTGCTCGATGACCTGCTGAAAATAGGAAGGCAGCGGGCTCTGCGGGCTAAGCAGGCCCAGGTTTAGGACCACCTGAACACGCCGCTGCGGCGGCGGTGCGAAGTGAACGGCTTGGATCAGGCTGGCCTGATGGGCCGTCGTGGCATGGCTGGCGAACTGGATCTCCTCGTCGGTGTATTGCAGGGCGCGCAGGGCATCGAGCAGCGCCGACAGGCCAAAGCGGTGGGCTCGCTGCGAGATCAGCCGCTGCAGGCGCGCTGGCTCGGTAGCTGGCTTGGGATCCGGGCTCGGCTCGTGCTCGGCGCGCGGTGCTGGCTGGGGCGGGCGCGGGGGACCGCCTCGGCCGGTCGCGCGGGCACCGGGTCGCTCGCCGGCCATGGCTAGCGATCCCCGCCCTGCAGGAAGCGCGGCAGATCCACGCGGCAGAGCTGCACCAGAGCTTCGTGCTCCAGATCGTCGCTGCTGGGCTCGGCGCTGGCGCGTGGCTTGAGCTTGCTGCCGTGGGCCAATTGGGCCGATAGATAGTCGCCGAAAAGCCCGGGCAGGTAGCGCAGCGCATCAAAGGAAGCCAAGGTCTGGCGAAGCTGCTGATGCAGGATCGACGCGCGGCGATAGCGCTTGGCCTGCGTCAGTTGCACAAACGCCGCCAGCTGATCCAAGAGCTCGCGCAGCGGTGGCGAGACGGCGATCGCAAGCGACGCTGAGCCGGCCTCCGGTGTCAGTCCGGCCGCGCCTTTAGCCCGCGCTTCACCGCCCCCCGAGGCGTCGCCGCTCCCTTCCGCCTCCTGACGCGGCCCGCGACTCTTGTCTTCCGTTTCGCTGTCGTCAGCGTTGCTGTCTTTGTCGTCGTCGCTGTCTTTGTCGTCGTCGCTGTCTTTGTCGTCGTCGCT
>CAZVMD010000632.1:0-1903 GCA_964628555.1 uncultured Myxococcales bacterium
TGGTGGTTTTGGACGGTGATTGGGGTGGGGGTGGCAGGCGGTGTCGCAGCTGGGGTGGCGGTGGCAGTGACGCGGGCCCCGTCGGGGACTGGGCTGCCTGAGGGCGTTCCGACCATGAAGTGGACTTTCTAGATGGGATTGACCTGCCCGATGCCGAACCGCACCCCGCTCCTCCTTCACGCTGCGCTCTCGGCTGGCCTCGTCGGGCTGGCGGCTTGTGGCGGCTCGGCCGAGCTGGGCCTGCTGATCCGCCTGGCCAATGTTCCGGCCCGCAGCGCGCGGATCGTGGCCAGCGGCTCGCTCGACGGAGCCGCGGCGGTGATCGATCAAGCAGAGCTGCCGGCTGGCGGCCTGACCCGCTTTGGCATCACCGTCCCGGCCCAGGCTACAGGCACCCTAAGGATCGCCCTGCAAGCCCAGGACAGCGACGGCTGCACGCAGGGCACAAGCACGCTTGAGACCTCGCTTCCCGCCCCGCGCGGCAGCGAGCTTGTGGCGACGCTGACTACGGTGTCGCCGCGACGCTGCCAGGCGCTCGCCCCCTGCCCAAGCGGTAGCGTCTGCACGCTGGCCAAGGCGCAGAGCAAGCGCCTGTGGAGCAGCTGGGCCACCTCGGGGAGCGATGCCTGGATGGTCGGTAACGCCGGCACCGTGCTGCACTGGGATGGCCAGACTTGGAGCCCGCGCAGCACCGGCATCCCCAACGATGTCGACCTAAACGGCGTCTGGGCCAGCGGCCAAGACGACGCCTGGGCCGTCGGCGTCAACAGCAGCCGCAGCGTGGGCTTTATCTTTCACTTCACCGGCGCAAGCTGGACCCTAAGCCACACCGGCCCGCGCGGCGTCAGCGCCATCCATGGCACCAGCCGCGACGACATCTTTGCCGTCGGTGCCGCCAGCGGGGCGGGCCAGGGCGAGCTGCGTCGCTGGAACCGCAGCAGCGTGACCTGGGACGCGGTGCCGGTGGGCTCGGCCCGCGAGCTGATCAGCGTCTGGGCCAGCTCGCCGCAGGAGGTCTGGGCGGTCGGCTTGATGGGCACCTGGCTGCGCTTCGATGGCAGCACCGTCACGCCAGTCTCGGGAGCGGCCGGCACAAGCCTCTACGCCATCCACGGCTACCGCACCTCTAGCCAGCAGACGGTCGTGTATGCCGTCGGGGCCAGCGGCGTGGTGCTGCGCCACGATGGCAGTCCGCACCTGACCAGCTCCGGCACCCAGGACAATAACGGCGTGCTCGCCACCCCCGAGGCGGTCTACGTCGCCAGCACCTCGGGCATCGTCTCCCGCAGCCCGGGGACAAGCGACGCCTTCGCGCCCTTGCCCAGCGTTTCTGCACTGGATCTGTCGGGTATCCATCTGGCGCCAAACGGCATCGCCTGGATCGTCGGAGACGCCGGCTTTCAGGGCTACCTCGACACGCGGCCCTAGGCGAAATCGGCGCGGCGGGCGCGGCCGGCCCCTTCCCCGGCTTGACCCCTAGTCCACCGTCGAGGGATGATAGCTCTAAGACCCTCGCTGGGCCGGCGCTGGGTCCGCTCTCCCATGAACAAGACTCTGCAAGAAGGTCAGCGCATCGGCTCGTACCGCATCGTCCGCCTGCTGGGACAGGGCGGCATGGGCGCGGTGTATGAGGCGCGGCAAGAGCCGCTCGATCGCCGCGTCGCGCTCAAGATGCTGCACGAAGACGGACCGCGGAACGAAGAGGCCGTGCAGCGCTTCTTCAACGAGGCCAAGGTCTTAAGTCGCCTGGAGCATCCCAGCATCGTCCAGGTCTCGGACTTTGGTCGCAGCGAGGAGGGCGCCGCCTTCTTGGTCATGGAGTTCCTGCGCGGCCAGAGCCTGGCCCGTCGCCTAAGCGATCTCGAAGCCCGCGGCGAGCGCATGGGGCCGGTCACCGCCCTGC
>CAZVMD010000633.1:0-1843 GCA_964628555.1 uncultured Myxococcales bacterium
CGGGTGCGCGACTTTGTGGCCCGCGGCGGCTATCTGGTGACCACCGACTGGGCCCTGACCACCGTCGCCAAGGCCTTCCCGGGGACCATCGCGCACAACGGCCGCACCACCCCCAACGATGTCGTCTCGGTGCATGTGCACGACGGCAACGAGCCGCTCTTGCGCCACGTCAAGGTGCTGCGCGACCAGCCGCGCTGGTGGCTGGAGGGATCGAGCTTTCCCATCCGCATCCAAGATCCCAAGAGCGTCCGCGTGCTGATGTCCTCCGACGAGATGAGCCGCCGCTACGGCGATGGAGCGGTGGTGGTGGCCTTCAACTATCAGCAGGGCAAGGTGCTGCACATGACCAGCCACTTTTTCCTGCAGCAGTCCAAGCTGGTCGCGGAGTCCGAGAAGAAGGCCGGTCGCGAGTTCGCCAAGAGCACTGGCATGAACGATCAGCAGGTCGAAGCGCTCAAGAAAAGTGGCGTCAACCTCGACGACGTCAAGGCGGGCGAGATCAATGCGGCGTACTCCATGCAGCAGGTCTCGACCAACCTGCTGGTCGAAAAGCAGGCCGCCAACCAAGAGCTGCTCAAGAAGCACTATCGGGCGCGCGTGCAGCCGGACGAGGTGCCGCTGTCGTCGTCAGAGTCGACCGGTCCAAGTCCGCAGGCGCCGCGCGTGCGCAAAGACTACCGCGTGCAGGTGCTGGAGAAAAAAGGCGGCAAGGCGCGGGTGCGCGATCTGTTCGGCAACGAGGGCTGGCTGCCCGAGAGCGCGCTCGCCTACTGAGCGGGGGTCGCCAGCGCCGCCTGCACAAAGGCCAGAAGCTCGCGACTGATGGTGGCCTTGTCGGTGCGCACATAGTGCGAAAGCAGGATGTGATTGCCGTCGGCAATCGCCACGCTGCGGCTCAGCGGATGCGACGCCCCGGCGTGCGTGCGGCCAACGTATTTTTGCATCGCGGCGACGCTGCACACGGTGTCCTGATGCGCAGCATCGGCGTAGTGATAAAGCAGCAAGATCGGCGCCGTGATCTTTTCCGGCGGGGCTTCGCGCAGCGCGTGTCGGCGCACATCTTCGACGATGCCGAGCGCGCTCATGCGCTGCCGGGTGAGCCAGTGCTCTTCGTAGCCGGCGACCTTGCGGCCCTCGGGATCGCGTCGCCAGCCAGCATCGCGGAACTCGCCCATGACGGCGCGCACGAGCGGTAGCCCCAGCCAGCGCGACAAGAGGAAGCTGCCGGTCGGAGCCATCTCGATGAGCGGACTGGCCAGCACCAGCGCATCGACCTGCCCGGGATGTCGGGCGGCTAGCCACGCCGCCAGCAGGCCACCGGTCGACGAGCCAACCAGCACCAGCTTCTTAGCCAGCCGGCGCAGGTGATGGAAGTCCTCTTCCATCCGCTCGAAGTACTGCGCGGGCAGGCTGGTGGCATGCGCTTCAAGGTCGCCGCCATGTCCGGGCAGGCGCGTGTAGTAGGTGATGGCGTCCAGGGCCGCGGCCAGCGGCTCGACACTCGCTTCGCCCTCGGCGCGCGAGGCGCCAAAGCCGTGGATGTACAGGATCACGGTGGCCGTCCCCGCTACCGCCGTTCGGCCGGCGGGGATGGCCAGCCGCTCCTCATTGCCGAGCCGCACCCCCTCGTTGCGCGACGCGGTGATGCGCCGCGCGACATAGTCGGCGATCGGCTCCTCGGGCACCATGGCATGCTGGCTCGCCGCCAAAGAGAGGGGCCGCGGCACAAGCAGCAGGGCGCAAGCCAGAAGCAAGAACAAGCCAAGGTAGCGCAGCCCGCGCCACACCAGCGAGCGCAGCGCTGAGCGGGCCGGTGGCCGGGGAGGCGAGGTCGGAGAGCTAT
>CAZVMD010000634.1:0-1835 GCA_964628555.1 uncultured Myxococcales bacterium
CTCGCGACCTCGCTCGACAACGTGCTCGACTATCTGTACGCCGCGGCGCAGGCCTTCGTCGCCTACAAGGTCCACAGCTTCACGCCGGCCATGCGCGAGCTGATCCAGATCTGCGCCGAAGCAGTGACCGTGCTCAAGGACGCGATTCCTTTGATTCGCAAGCGCAAGCTTGAGCGCCTGGCGCCGGCCCGCTTGCAGATCGTCGCGCTAGAGAAGCGCGGCGATGGTGTCTATCACACCGAGATGGCCGATCTGTTTCGCAACCCCGACGTCAAAGCCAAAGAGCTGCTGCGGCAGCAAGCGGTGCTCGACTCGCTGGAGGCCGCGCTCGACAGCTGCCAGGACGCCGCCGACGTGCTTGAGAACGTCTCGATTAAGCATGCCTAGGCGCATGCCCATGGGCACGCGCTCGCTGACGCGGCCGGGCAGCCCGGCGGGGCGCAGCGGAAGGACGCTCTAATGTCCCTGCTCACCTTGTTCGCCTTGGTGGTGGTGCTGGCCATTCTGTTTGACTACATAAATGGCTTTCACGACGCGGCGAATGCCATCGCCACCGTCGTATCGACTGGGGTGCTGCCGGTGCGGACCGCGGTCTTGATGTCGGCGGTGCTCAACTTCGTCGGTGCCATGACCGGCACCGCGGTGGCCAAGACGATCGCGGCGGGCTTTGCCGATCCGGCGCAGGTGACGCAAGTCACGGTGCTGGCGGCGCTGACCGGGGCTTCGCTATGGAACCTCTTGACCTGGTGGTGGGGGATTCCGTCGTCGAGCTCGCACGCGCTGATCGGTGGCCTAGCGGGAGCGGTGGTGGCTCGCGGTGGCCTGCACGCCTTTCGGTGGGCGACGCTGTACAAGAAGGTCCTGATGCCGCTCGTGGTAGCCCCGACGACCGGCTTTGTGATTGGCTTGTCGGCGATGATTGGCGTGATGTGGCTGCTGGGCAGCTCGCGCGCTTCCACGGTCAATCGCCGCTCGCGTCAGGGGCAGCTGCTGGCCGCCGCGATCCTGTCGATCGCGCATGGCAGCAACGACGCGCAGAAGTCGATGGGCATCATCACGCTGGGGCTGTTTTCGATCACCGCAGCGGGGATGGGCGATCAGCTGCCGCACTGGATGCTGCCCAAGGGGACGGCGGCGCATCCCGTCGTCCCGATGTGGGTCATCATTGCCTGCGCGGGCGCCATTGCGCTCGGCACGGCAGCCGGTGGGCAGCGGATCATCAAGACCATGGGCAGCAAGATCATTCGCATCTCGCCACTGCAGGGCTGTGTCAGCTCGCTGGCCGGCGGGGTCACGATCTTGACCGCCAGTCAGTTCGGCATCCCGGTGTCGACCACCCACTGCATCAGCGCCAGCATCATGGGCGTCGGCGCGGCGCGGCGGCTCTCGGCGGTGCGCTGGGGCGTTGCCGGCAACATCTTCATCGCCTGGGTGCTGACGGTACCGATCAGCGCGGCGGTCTCCTTCGGCACCTACTACCTTCTGCGCATGCTGTTTCCGGGCGGCTAGCCCAAGACTCGGCGCTGGATGGGAACGAGCTAGGGGGGCAGAAGCTCGGGGATGACGGGGCCACAGGCGCCGGGCAGGCTGGTGCCCAGAAGCTGGGCCGCGCTGGGCGCTAGGCTGGTGTGGTCGTAGACCTTCTTGACGGTCTGTGGCCGCAGACCCGGGCCGACGGCGACGGCGAAGATATGGCTGCAGCCGCTGCAGGTCCGCTTGGCGCCAAACTCTGAGACGCAGTGGCCGTGCAAAGTCCACTGATCGGGCTCGGGATAGTCATCGCGTCCGTGGTCGGTGGTGATCACCAGATAGGTCGTGCCGCGATAGACCGGATC
>CAZVMD010000635.1:0-1835 GCA_964628555.1 uncultured Myxococcales bacterium
GATGCGCAGGCCCTTGGCTGCAAACTGTCGCATGGCTGCGCAGTAGGACGCAGGGTGCCGGGCTTGTCAATGCGGGGCTGGCGCCTCGCGGGCCGGCCGCAGCACAAGCTCGTCAAACAGCACCAGCGCCCGCCGCACGCCGAGGGCCATGGCCCGAGACGAAATCGTCGCCCCCGAGACGGCGATCACCTCTTCGCCGGGCCGCAGCGGATCAGCGACCGTCTTGCCGACGAACTGCTGGCGGAAGCGGGGGTCGCGCACCTCATCGCCGTAGCGCTCGCGATAGACCAGGATCTCCTGCCGCTCGACGACGCCAGTCGGCGAGAGCTTGACGGCGAAGCTAATCGGGAGGTGCTGACCGTTTTCCTCATCGAGGAGGGCATAGCCGTCGACGTGCTCGCCGCTCTTGGCGATATACAGCGTGTAGCTGGTCTTGCGCAGCGGATAACCCAGCAGCCCCTCCAAGCGCCCACGCTGGGCTGGCGACAGATCGAACTTCTGGTAGGTGACTAGCTGGCTCTTGGGGAAGAACTCGGCCAGAAGGGCACGCGGCGTAAAGTAGGTCGCCTGCGCCTGCACGGCCGGGACATGGCTGAGGATCCACAGCAGACACAGTCCGGTCAGGGCCCGTCGACCCGTCCGCCCCCGCCGCCAATTGAAAATGACTTTCATCACCAATTGACTACTACTGACCAGCCTGCCTCGTCAACCGTCAGCCAGCGACGGCGTGTCCGAGCCCGGCGGAAACGGTGTACGGTAGCCGGGTTCGCAGTCGCAACTTACTTGCAAGGAGATCGCAATGTCGTCCCCCGACAAGCTGTTTCGCCTCGATGGCAAGGTCGCCGTGATCACCGGAGCCAGCCGCGGTATCGGCGAGGCTATGGCCACGGCCTTCGCCCAGCAAGGCGCCAAGGTCGTGCTGGCCTCACGCAAGCTGCCGGACCTACAGGCGGTGGCGGATCGCATCACAGCGTCCGGCGGTACCGCCCTGCCGGTTGCCTGCCATGCCGGCAAGCCCGAGGACATCAGCGCGCTGGTCGCGGCTGCCAAGGCGGCCTTCGGCGGCGTCGACATCCTGGTCAATAACGCCGCCACCAACCCCTACTTTGGGCCCCTTATCGATACGCCCGAGTCGGCCTTCGACAAGACCTTCGAGGTCAACGTGAAGGGCTACTTCATCGCCGCACGGGAGGTTATTCGCGACCTGCAGGCGCGGGGGGCGCACGGCTCGATCATCAACATCGCCAGCATCAATGCGCTGCGCGGAGCCCCCTTCCAGGGCTGCTACGGCATGACCAAGGCGGCGATCATCTCGATGACGCAGACGCTGGCCGTCGAGCTGGGGGGAGCCGGCATTCGCATCAACGCCATCGCCCCGGGCCTAGTCGAGACCCGCTTTGCCCAGGCGCTGATCCAGAACGAGGCCGTACATCAGCACATCGTCAGCAAGACCCCGCTGGGCCGCCATGCCCAGCCCAGCGAGCTCGTCGGCGCAGCGCTGTTTCTGGCCAGCGAGGCGTCTTCCTACATGAACGGGCACACGCTGGTCGTCGACGGAGGTATGACGATCTCGTAAGCGCGGACGAGCCTCGGCGAGCCGAGGCTGTCGTGGCGGGAAATGGGGAGAGGGAGTTGCGAGCAGGGCTCCGCCCCAGGTTGGAGCGGAGCCTGCGGTCTTAGCGAGGGGAATGCAGGCAGGCGAGCTGCCTGCGCGGGAGGGAGGGGATGACCAAGCGGTTAGTAGTCGCCGCCGAAGTCGTCGCCGCCCATGCCGCCCATGCCGCCCATACCACCCATGCCGCCCATACCACCCATGCCGCCCATACCACCCATGC
>CAZVMD010000636.1:0-1796 GCA_964628555.1 uncultured Myxococcales bacterium
TCCCACGCCTGCATCGACGGCCCCGCAACCAGCCATTCCGCCGCAGACGCTCGCCGACGCATCGAAGGCGCTACCCGCCCCCGCGTCAGCGTCCACGAAGCTCGCCGCGCCGCTGCCGCCTACGCGCAAGGCAGCAGCGCCCATTGTGGAAGACACACTGGACATCCCTGCGGCGCAGCAGTCATCCCCGCTCAATGGGAGCCCATTTACCCCAAGGGCACCGCGGAATGCTCCCTGTCCATGTGGCAGCACCCGCAAGTACAAGAAGTGCTGCCTGGCCCATGACCAGCGAGTCGCGCAGGCCAGCGCATCGACGGGCCGAGCTGCCGCGCAGCCGGCAGCAGCCTCTGCTCATACCGCGCCCGGCAACGGCGTGAAGAACGGTGCGGCAACGGTGGCGTCCGACGCCACGCCGAGCGCTGCACCCTTGGCAGCGACCGCGGCATCGGCCATCCCAGAACCACCGAGCACGCCGCCGGACTCGATGCCCGGCATGCCGAGCCTGGCCGTGCAAGAGGTGCTGGTGAACTCGCTCGCGGGCAAGCTCTTGGCCGATCCAGACAAGCCCGTGCCGCCGCCGCTCGTGACTCAGGTGGAGCTGGTGGAAGAGGTGCTTGTCGCGCCGCCGAAGATGGACCCCGAGACGGCTCGGAAGCTGATGAACGACGGCTCCACGCTCGAAGCCTTCGGCGCGTTCCTGTTCTTCAACCCGATGCTCAGGACGGCTCTGCTGAGTCGGAGAGGCAAGTAGATGAAGTTTTACTACCGCGATCTTTGGATTCCTCAGACAGCGACACCGGAGCAGGTCAAGAGCGCCTATCGCAAGCTGGCCCGCGAGTGCCATCCCGATCACAGCGCGAACAGCGACGCCACGACGTTTCTGGCCATCGGCGAGGCCTACGAGACGCTGAGCAATGCCGAGCGCCGGAAGGCGTATGACGCGGAGCTGACCACGTTTCTGCGGCGGCGCGGCTGGGTGCTGTGCCCATGCTGCGGCGCGCACAACGATGTGCCGATGATTCCTGAGTCCAAGGTGGCGACGTGCGGGCGATGCCGGGCGCATCTGCCGGTGACTGAAAAAGAGCGCCGCTCCACCCAGGTCACGGCGCTGCGCGAGCAGGCGATCGATGTCGCGGCAGAGCTGGGCGCGGACTTGCTCGACGTGACGGGTGATTTTCTGCACGCCAAGCTGCAAGGGCTGCGCGCTCGCTTCGGGGTCAAGGCGCGGAAGGGGGCACGCTGATGTGGAAGAGTCGCATCGACAAGCTGCCGCCTTCGCAGTTCTTCGCGGATCTGCTCCAGCACCTTCGCAACCTCTATCCAGGGGCGGCGATCGACGAGGGCCTGGCGCGGACCATGCGCGACATCTGGATCGCGGAGTGGCGGAACGGCCAGAACGCCCAGGACACCGCCAAGGCGACCTGCTCCTGCGATGGCAAGTCGATCGTGCCGAGCGCGGGTGCTGGACGCGAGCTGGGCAAGCGCCTCGCGCGGCCTCCCAAGGGGGCCAAGCGCGGTGACTTCATTGCGCCGGACAGCCTGCGGGAAGTGACGCCGCTCGCGACCGCAAGGCGGGAGGCAGAGAAGTACGCGCAGGCGTTCGACCGCGTGCGCGGCGCGGCGATGAAGCTCCTTCAAACACAGGGATGGACGGCGGCAAAGGGAGTGCGGCTTCAGAAGCTCCGCACGCTGCTCCAAGAGATCAAGGCCAAGCACGACGCGGCGATCGCCAAGTACGAAGCGGTCCGGCGCACCCGACGCGAGACGCAGCAGCCCGAGCTTTACGAGAAGCCGCT
>CAZVMD010000637.1:0-1788 GCA_964628555.1 uncultured Myxococcales bacterium
GGGGCCGACCGCGGCGGGGCCTGTCCCCTTCAGCTGATCTCCTTCGGTACGCACTGGCGATCCGTCGCACCTACGCGGACGGCGTCGAACGCGGAAGCAATCGCGCGTTGTCGCCGGCCACACTCCGCTAGGGCGCAGCCAACAAGCAGCGGGATGGCGGTGACTTGGGGCGCGCGTGGGCCTTGTCGGATCGGGGGCGTCAGAATCCTGCGGCCGGCTGCGTATTCCTAACTGATAAGGACGCGGCTAGCCGCACTCGCAGGCGTTGCCTCATTTCGGCAGGGCTGGCTCGCGTCCCCACGGCCAGCTCAGCGAGGATCGCATGTCTGCACGTCTGTCCATCTCTGCCTCCGTCCTGCTTGCAGGGATCTTGTCTGCACTGCCGTCGGCCCAGGCGGCCCCGGGCGACGAGGTGATCTTGGCGCTTGGGGTCAGCCGCGGCGGTCGCCATGACGCCGCGCAGAGCCGTGCCCTGCAAGAGCATCTGCAGCACAGCGGTGAGACGCTGGCCAGCCCGCGCCTCTCGCCCGCCGACCGGCTGTGCGGCCACCAGGCCTGCTTCGAGGAGCTGGCTCAGCGCGAGGGCGCGGCGATTGTGCTCGGCGCCCAGCTGCAGGAAAACCCCGGCGGCGATATCTACTCGACAGTTGTGCTGTTCGACGTGGCTCGCCGGGTTCCGATCTATGAAGCCGGCAGCTGCGAGCACTGCTCGGTCGAAGAGCTCTCGCTTAAGCTCGGGCAGCAGGCCGACAGTGCGCTGCGCAAGTATCGCGACAGCCGCAGCACCCGCCGCCCCGTCGCGACGGCCCTGCCGGATGTGCCTCTGGTCCCCGGCGTCGCCCCGAGCTCAGCCAGCCGGGCGACCAGCCCCGCTCTGACCCGGCCGGCGGCGACCAGCCCGGCTGCCGGCCCGAGCCGCGACGGCGGCCACTTTGCCCAGCTGGGGCTGCCGCGCCTAGTCGTCGGCAGTGCTCTGGCGGTCTTGGGCCTGGGGCTCTTGGCGCCCTCGTTCTATTGGGTCAGCCAGCATGGCAAGGCGCCAGATCCGATCGATCTCTGCCAGCCCCAGCCCGGCTTTAAGTGCGGCCCCAATGACCTCAGCCTGCCGATGGGTCTGGGCTTTGCCTCGTCGGCCGTGCTGCTGACTGGGGCCGCGCTGGTCCTCTTCCTGCCGACGCCAAAGAGCAAGTCGTCGAGCCTGGCGGTCGCGCTGCGCGGCTCGCTAACCCCCTTCGTTCGTGCCGAGTAGGAGTCTGCGATGTGGACGTCTTCGCGTATCGCCGCCCTCTTCTGTCTGACCACTGCCGTCGACTGCAGCAGCTACCCCCAGATCCTCTGCGAGCCCGGGGATGAGGCCACGCTGCTCAGCTGTGTCCCGATCAGCGACTTCGGCTTGGGGCCGACTCTGCGCTGGCACTGGAAGAGCAACCAGGAGCTAAAGCTGCAGCTTGTCAGCCAGCGCTATCACGTGAAGCTGGACTTTGCAGACGGCACGAGCCTGGATCTGCCAGACATCGCGCCCCCCGCAAGCGGCATCTTCACCGACAGCGTCCTGCTGCCCGTCAACCTCTCGGCCAACCGCCACCTCGGCGGCGCCACGCTGATCTTTACCCCGGCCGAGACCACCGAGCCGTCGACCCCACCGATCCGCATCGCGGTCCGCCTGCACGCCACGCCCAGCTGGGTCCCCGACCGCGCCGCCAGCGTAATCGGCGGGACCGGGATGGACATTGGTGCACCGCGCAGCCTCGCCATCGATGCCAAGCGTCGGGTGGTGACGTTCAGCGA
>CAZVMD010000638.1:0-1786 GCA_964628555.1 uncultured Myxococcales bacterium
GGTTTTCGCGGCGAAAGGGGCCGGCGGGAGAATTTCTCGACGCCGTGCGTCATGAGGAGGCGGCCGCGATTCCCACTGATCTGCGTCCATCTGAGACGCCGCCTGAGATGCCACCTGGGACTGGCGCGGCAGGCGGCCAGCGCGAAAAGCCTGCGGACGGACGCGCAAGCTTGGCGCCACAGGTGCTCGGCCTGCCGCTTGTCAGTGTCCTGCCCAGCAGCCCTGCCGGTCAGCTTGCGCTGTCGCTCTTGTCGCGGGTCGAGACGCTGGCCCCGCAGGCTGGCTACTACGCCGCCATGGCCGAGGCCGCGCGGCTGCTGCGCGGTGCCCGCAGCCTGCACTCGCGACAGCGTCGCTTCGTCGGCGATGCGCTGCATAGCGCGGTGCGCTTGCTGCGTCGCCTGCGCCGCCTGGCCAGCCTGGCCAGCCCCTCGCCCGGCCAGCGCATCGGCCCACTGCAGCTCTATCTAGTCTGGCTGGCCGAACAGAGCACGCCGGAGAGCGAGCCGCTGCCCGCGCCGCTCTTGCCGCTGCTCGGCGCGCAGGGCCTGGATGCCACCGCGCTGCAGCAGGCCCGACGGCAGCTCGCGCAAAACTTTCGGTGCTGCACCGAAGATCTGGATGCGTCCGCTGAGCTGCCGGCCCGGGTCGAAGGGATCGGCGATGCGCTGTCGTATCCCTCCTGGCTGGTGCGGGCCTTCCTGGCAGCGTTTGGCGATCGCGGAGCTGGCCTGCAGCAGGCGGTGTCGATCCTGGCGGCGCAGAACCAGCGCGCCCCGCTGTGCGTGCGGGTCAATCGCCTGCGCGGCACGCGACAAGAGGCGATACCGCGGCTGCTCGCCGAGGGCCTGCACGCCCAGCCGACCCCGCTGGCCAGCGACGGTCTTTACCTCGATGGACACGAAAACGTCTATGCCACCGCGACGTTTGCCGAGGGCTGGATCGAGCTGCAAGACGAGGGCAGCCAGCTCATCGCCGAGCTGGTCAGCCCGCCGCCCGGGGGCGTGGTCGTCGATGCCTGCGCCGGCGCTGGCGGCAAGACGCTGGCCTTAGGAGCGCTCCTGCAGAACCGCGGCCGGCTCCTGGCCTTCGATATCGATCGCAAGAAGATCGAGGAGCTGTCGCGCCGCAGCCGCCGCGCCGGCCTGACCAATGTGCAGGCTTTAACGGTGCCGGAGAGCTGGACGCAAGACGGCGGCGCAACCCGGCTGCCGGCCTGGCTGCTGGCGAGCGGAGCCGACCGCGTGCTGGTCGATGCGCCCTGCTCTGGGCTCGGCGTGCTGCGCCGCAATCCCGAGGCGCGCTGGCGCCTACAGCCCAGCGATATCGAGGAGCTCTGCCGTACACAGGCCCGGCTGCTGCAGGGAGCGGCGGCTCTGGTGCGGCCGCACGGCCGCCTGATCTATTCGACCTGCACCGTCCTGCCGCGTGAAAACGAAGACATCCTTGGCGCCTTTATCGCCCAGAACCCGATGTTCGCGCTGGTGCCGGCAAAAGAGATCTTCGGTGCTGCGCGCGCCGCCGGCTGCAGCGATCCCGACGGGCAGTACCTGCGCACCTATCCAGAAGCGGGTGGCCCCGATGGCTTCTTCGCGGCCGTGCTGCGCCGCACTGCCTAGGGCCACGCGCCCGCCAGCGGGCTCCCGCAGCGCCGACGTCACGCCGCCCCGCGAAGCGCGCGCTGCCCGTGCTTTCTGGCCGGCTGACTGGATCTTCAAATAGCGTGCGAAATCGCTCGCCGCGATGCGTCATCCCCACCGCGGCGGTCGTGCAAAATTGGCCGTCT
>CAZVMD010000639.1:0-1756 GCA_964628555.1 uncultured Myxococcales bacterium
TCACCGACGGGAACATGATGTCCTTGTTGTTGTCGGTGTGGTGCAGGCCATAGGCATGGCCATTTTCGTGCGCGATGGTCACTGCCGTCTGATCCGGGTTGTTGCCAAGCGATGCCGAGAAGGCGTAGTTGAGGTTGCTGTCGTTGGCATTCTTGCAATCGACCGGCGAGATCCCTACCACTCCGCCGGGCTCGCCGATGATGCTCTCGCGGTCGCCGACGACCGTCATCTGGTAGTCGCCGCTCAGCGGACGGCTGATGACCACGTCCAAGTTGAAGTCGGCATACCAGCCAGCCACCAGCTTCTGGATCTTCAGAATGCTGCTCAGGCGCTTGCCCTCGTCGTCCTCCGGCGCATAGCGAGCGATCTCAATCGGGTCTTGCTTGTCGAGTTCGCGCAGGCCTTCGTTTTCTAGGGAGGTATCGCCCGGCCGCACGTCCACGCCGTCGAAGTTCGCAAACAGCACGTGGCGACCATTGAAGCCCAAACGCCCGACGCCATCGTCGCTGGCCCGCCGACAGCTCGGCATGACGACCATATCGCCTTCGATGACATTGAGCGGCACCGAGCCCATAGCGCAGCGCTCGATCGCCCGATCTCGCTGCGCGCGCTGCTGCTCCAGTACTTGGTCAGCGAGCTCCTCGGGGCTAGGGGCACAGCCCATCGACCAAACCAACAAGCTCAGCCCGGCCCAGGCCAGCCGATGCCCAGCCGGCTTACGAAAGAGGGCAAAAGGAGGCGAGTCGGTCACTGTGGGAGGACGTAGGCGACGCGGCATGCGCGGAGTATATCCAGCCGTCGCGGCGCGGGAAGCACTTTGTTGCCCGGGATATCAGCCCAGACTGCGTCGGAGGGTTTCCATAAAGAGGTTGCAGGTGGCATGAAACAGCGTCCCCGCCAGCACCGACCCCGTAAGCTGCCGCAGCAGGCCGAACAGCAGGCCCGGAAAAAACACCGCCAGGGCCGCCGGATCGAACGTCACGAAGTAGTGCCCCAGCGCAAACAACACAGCAGTCAAGACCAGCGCTTGCAGAGGCGACAGCGCCTCGCCCAAGCGGCCCTGCACGAAGCCACGGAAGAAGAACTCCTCTGGCAAGGCGACCACCAATAGCTGCGACAACGCCGCCATCAACAGATCCGGCGGCCAGCGCAGTGCGGCAAGCGTTCGGGGTGGGCAGTGCCCCATCGCCACCGCCCCTAGCAGCTTCGCTAAGTAGCTGGCTGCGATGGGACAGTAGCGCGTCACGTAGTGCCAGTAGCCAAATGCGAACCCTGGCAGGATCAGCAGCGAGGCTGCGGCATATGCCAGCAGCCCGCGGGAAAGCGGGGCGGCCCGCAGCCCGTAGGCCTCTAGATCGCGGCCGCGTCGCCACAGCACGAACGCCGGCAGGTACAGGAACAGCACGGCGGCGATGACCGCCAGATTGCGCTCAATAACCGGCACGCCGCGTAGGCGATACAGCAGGGACACGGCTGCCGTAACCGTCACAAAAGCAAGGAGGCTATCGCGGATAGGCCGCTCCCGGCGACTGGCCCCTTGCTCGCCCGCGCGTGCGGACCGATCTCCATCTGTTGGGAAAGAACTCTTGACAGGTGAGGTCATCCTGAGCCTAACTACCCGAACTGGCGCGAGCGCCAAGACTTTAGCAAGACCCGTAGGAAGCGCCGAAACGAAACCGAACGCAACAAATCCCTCGCGAAGGTGGCGGAACTGGTAGACGCACTAGCTTGAGGTGCTAGCGGGAGCAATCTCATG
>CAZVMD010000640.1:0-1749 GCA_964628555.1 uncultured Myxococcales bacterium
CCTAGTTCGCCTGCGAGAGCTCAAGCTGGGCGCGGCGGACGCGGTCGCGGTCTAGCTCGCGCGCGGTCTCGCGGTTGCCCGCCGGGCGGGTGACCAGGCCCGAGGCGATCAGCGCTGACCGGGCGTCGCGACGATCGCGCGACTTCTTTTCGCCCAGCAGCGGCTTCTGCCCCGACTTGAGCGGGAAGCCGATCAGCGAGACGCCGGGGGTCTTGTGCAGCACGGCATCGACCATGGCAACGTCGATCGAGCGATAGCCAGGCTGGGCCAGAGCCTCGGCAAAGTGCTGGGCGCGCTGGATGGCGTAGTGCCAGATATCGCCCGCCGGATACGCAAGCACAGTCGACTTGACGGTGCGCAGGATGACGCTGCGCTCGTCGAAGGGCAGGCCCGAGAGGTTGCTTCTGAAGGCCGGCCCGTACGAAAACCAGGACTCGGCGTTCGACAGATAAATCGCGTGGATGGGCACGCCCGCGCGGCGCGCGGTATCGGCGATCTCGTGCAGCGTGGAAGGTCCGGTGAGGTCGCCGAGGCGCGAGATGATGCGGCCGGCCCGCGCCAGGCGCTGCATATGCTGGTACTTGCGCAGGTCGGACAGCCAGGTGCCGCGCGGACCGTGGCTGCGGTGAAGCTCGCTCTGCAGGTGGCGATACAGCAGGTCGCGATAGGCGTGATAGACCTGCAGCACGGCGCGCTGCTCTTCGCCGTCGGGATAGGCGGCAGCGACGGCGGCATGGACCTCGCTGCGGTGGCGCTTGTCAAACAGCGCGACCAGCTCACCGGGCCGCAGCGCGACCGGCAAGAGCGCGGCGTAGAGGCGGTGCAGGTAGACGACAGCCTGGTCGAGATCGATGAGCCACAGCACATCGGCGGTGGCCGCCGCCGCCAGGGTGTAGTTCTGATCGCCGCCCACCCCCATGTAGGCACCGCCGAGGCCGGCCAGCGAGGGGTAGAACAGATCGTGACGGCGCTCGTTCGACCACAGGTAGTGGCGGCGCACGCTGTGCGGCGCTTCGTCGTGCGGCGCGCGCAGCAGCTGAGCGTCGAGAGCCGCCAGGCTGCGCTCAGCGCTCTCGGGGGAGGCCGCGGCTGGGGTTGGGGCTGGGGCCGCGGCTGGGGCTGCGGCGGTCGGGCCGGTGCTGGTTGGGGCCGGGCCGGGCTCCGCAGCGCCGGCCGGGATAGATGACAGGCTTAGTCCCAGCCACAGACCCAGGGCCGGCAAGACTGAGCGCAGACCACAGGCTAGGGACCTCGACGAAGGCAATAAGCGCACCGGCCCATGTTATCAGCCGAGGCGCTCGCTAGGCGATGCGGAATTTACTAGGGGGCGAAGGCGAGCAGGCGAGCAGGCGAGGTGACGAGGGGACGACGCGGGCTGAGTGCCGCGGCACTGGCCTCAGGATGCCAGCGCAGCGAGCGGAAGCAGCGCTCGGCCAGATCAGGCGCTCGCGTGACGGTGGCAGCGACGGCGCGTTGCGTGTACAGCGGCAGCGGCAGGAGGGGCTCGTCGCTCTGTAGATAGCGTCGGCAGGCCGCCAGAGCCGGCTCGGGATTGCAGGTCGGCTGCCCCGCCGGCGGAGCCTGACGCACCGGCTCCTTGGCCGGCGCAAGCGGGCGGACCTGCTGCGCCACGTCGAGAGCTACCTGGCGCGGGGTGCGGCGATCGGCGACGACGGCGGCCAGAAACGGCTGTGCCGCCTCGCCGCCAAAGCGCATCACCTCGGCGAGAAAGCGCGCCAGCTGCTCGGT
>CAZVMD010000641.1:0-1742 GCA_964628555.1 uncultured Myxococcales bacterium
AGTGAAGAGAAGTCGGGGTTGGCGATGGATTTGTTGATGGGGACGCGGGGGTATCGGCGGTTTGAGTGGCTGCCGAGTACGCTGCTGGCGCGTGGCACGCTGGGGACCAAAGCCTCGACGGGACGCGGCATGGCGCGGCTGGCTGAGCAGGCGGATGAGCGGCAGGCCGAGAAAGCACCGCGTATCGACCGCCCAGCCAAGCAGCCGCCAGCCGAGCCGCGCAAGAAGATGGCGATGGCCCAGGGCAAGGCGCCAGTCGCCAAGTTCGACCCGGCCAACGACGATCAGGGAGGCGATGCCCTGGCGGCGGTGGCCAAGAAGCCCGAGCCAGCCCGCGAGGCCAAAAAGGATGCGGCGGCCCCAGCCCGCAAGGAAGCCTCGGCCCCTCCGCGACCGATGATGGCTCAGGCAGCACCGGCGAGCCCCCCAGCCATGGCCGCCCCGGCCGACGTAGCCACCGAAGCGGCCGCCCCAGCCGCAGCAGCGCCGATGGCAGCCCCCAAGGCCGAGCTAGCCGACAAAGCGCGCGATGCCAAGGCCGCAGCCGGACCCCGAGCCGCGGCGATGGGAGCTGGGCTGGCGCTTGGTGACCTGGGGGCAGGCGGCGGCGCCGCACACAAGAATAAGGGCGCCATGCGGCGGCCTGCTCTCGATGACTTTGACGGCATCGACAATGCACCGCTCGGCTGGGCCGAGCGACGACGACCCGTGCTGCCGCATCCCCGCCCGGTGCGGCCGGTCGAAGCCTGGAGCGTGGCCCGCGTGTTTCCGACGCCAAGCTATGCCCCCGGCTACAGCGGCCCGCGCAATGACTTCCGCGAGACGGTGTTCTGGCAGCCGACGATCCAGACCGGCCAGGATGGCAAGGCCACGGTGTCGTTCGTGCTGTCAGATGCTGTGACCTCGTTCCGCGTCCTGACCGAAGGCGTGGGCGGCGGCGCAGCCGGTCGAGACGAGACGGTGCTGAAGTCCAGCCTGCCATTTTCCGTCGCGGTCAAGCTGCCGCTGGAGGTCAGCGAAGGCGACCGCGTAATGCTGCCGGTGGTCCTGAGCAACGAGCAGAACCAGCCGCTGCGCGTCGATCTGCAGTCGAACTTCGGGACCCTGCTCACCCTGGAAAAACAGGTCCAGCGGACCTCGGGCACGATCGGCGGCGGCCTGCGCGACACGCTGTACTTCCCACTTCTGGTCAGCGGCAAAAAGGGCGACAGCGAAGTGCGCCTGGTGGCCGAGACCAACGGGCTGCGCGACGAGCTAGTGCGGGCCGTGCGAGTCAGTCCGCGCGGCTTCCCGCAGCACATCTCGCGCTCCGGCCGGATGCGCGAAGGCTGGAACAGCGATGTGCTGCTGGCCGAAGCGATGCCCGGCACTCCCGAGGGTCAGGTGCGCGTCTATCCCAGCACGCTGTCGTCGCTGGTGGCCAGTGTCGAGGGCCTGCTGCGCCATCCCGTGGGCTGCTTCGAGCAGGCCTCCAGCGTCAACTATCCCAACGTCATGGTGCTGCGCTTCATGAAGAACGAAGGGGTCAGCGATGCCCGCCTGCTCGGCCGCGCCAGTCGGCTGATGGATGAGGGCTACAAGAAGCTGATCAGCTATGAGACCAGCACCCGCGGCTACGAGTGGTTCGGCGGCAGCCCGGGTCACGAGGCGCTGACCGCCTACGGCCTGATGGAGTTTGCCGACATGCGGCCGGTGTATCACGACCTCGACAAGACCATGCTGACGCGCACCGCCGAGTGGCT
>CAZVMD010000642.1:0-1730 GCA_964628555.1 uncultured Myxococcales bacterium
CGCCCGGTCCACAGCGACGGAAACGCATCGCGTAGCTCGGGGCGGCCAAGCGCCAGGATCATAAACGGCGCATCGCGCAGCTCGCGCAGTGCGGCATCGATCAGTCGCACGGTTGGCTGGTCGCCCCACTGCAGATCCTCCAGCACGACCAGCACGGGTCGCTGGGCACAGAGGTGCCGCAGCAGCTCAAGCCAGGCATCCATCACTCGCTGCGAGTGCTCGCGCGGATCGACGTTGAGGGTGGTCGGACGCTGAGTGCCGTGGAGCTCAGCCGCGAGGTCTTTGTTCGTCGGCTGCGGCAGGCCGCAGATCTCCGCCAAGCAGAACATGGCCCGCTGCGGGTCGGCTTCGGGAACCTGCTCGGCCAGCCAGGCCGAAAGGAGCTGCCGCCGATCGACGGTGGGTGCTGGCGAAATGCTCAAGATCTCGCGCTCGGCAATCCCGGACAGTCGCCGGATTGCCTGTCCCAGTAGGCCATAGGACTCGCCGACATTGAGGGGATCGCCGGCCCCGATCAGCGCCAGGAACGGCTCCCCCCTTGCTCGCAGGCGCTGCAGAAACTCGCGCCGCAGTCGCGTCTTGCCGATGCCGGGGGGACCAATCACCAGTGCGCCGCGCGCGACGCTGTCATCGCGACAGGCAGCGAACACGCCGTCCAGCATGGCTAGCTCGCTATCGCGGCCGATGCAGCTCGACGGCTTGCCAAACGGCGCCACCTCCGACTCGACGGTCTTGACCTCATGCAGCAGGCGAGCGGCGCGGCCCGGGCTGGCCTTCTGCACTGCAAAGTATCCGCCGAGCAGATTCTCCGTCAGGCTATCGATGACGATGACACCAGGGCCGGCCGCCGATTCGCTGACCTGCTGCACAAGCTGCAGGGCGGCCTCGACCGCCGGACCCTCGGGCGCGTGCTGTGCCAAGAGGCCGGTGCCGGTGCACACCGCAAAGTGCGCCTGCGGCAGCCGCGAGTGCAGAAGCAGTGCACAGCGCGCGGCTTGCCGGGCCAGGTCGGTCGCACTGCTCAGGTGGGGATGCAGCAGGGTGACCAGCAGTGCGCCATCGCGCTGCACCGTGACCTCGGCGGTGAGCGAGGACAGCAGCGCCAGCAGCGAGCCCTCACTAAAGCCAGTCTCGGCCGCCGCGGCAGTCGCCTGATCCGTAAGCGTCGGCTGATCGACCTCGGTGATCGCGGCTGGTGACGACACGATGATGCTAAGCAGCTGCTGATCATCAGAAGCGCCGCTTGAAAACGCGCGGCGACGGGGAGGCGGCTCGCAGGGCGGCAGGTTGAACAGCGTCGCGAGGCTTTCGTACACCACACCGGCGTGCGTGGGCCGCTCTTCCGGGGCGCGAGCCAGCATCTGCAACAGCAGCTGTTCAAGGGGCGCGATGCTGTCAGGCAGGTCGCTGCGCACCTGACGCAGACGCGGGCGGCTGCCAAACAGGAGCTTCGACAGCACGGCGGCGAACTGCTCACCCGAAAACGGCGGCTCACCGGTCAGGCACTCGAACAGCACGCAGCCCAGCGAAAACACATCGGCGGCCGGCCCGATGTGCCGTAGCCCCTGCGCCTGCTCGGGCGACATGTACTGCGGGGTGCCCAGCACCTGTCCCGTCCGGGTCAGGCCCGTGCGATCGACGCCGCGGTGAGCAATGCCGAAGTCGAGCAGCGTCACGCGTGCAATGTCGCCGCCACGCAGAAACAGGTTCGATGGCTTGATGTCGCGGTG
>CAZVMD010000643.1:0-1710 GCA_964628555.1 uncultured Myxococcales bacterium
GTCGCCTCGTACCGCTCGGCCAACCTGCAGGACGGGCCGATGGGCAGCCGCAAGGTCGAAGACGACCAGGATATTTGGATTATCGATACGTCAAGCCGAAAGATTGAAAAAACCATCTATTCGGTGGCGGCGGATCTGCGCGCCCTTACGCTGTCGGCGGATGACAGCGAGCTGTACGTCGCAGCGACGGACGGCGACACGCTGCCGCCGCAGAACGAGGCCGGCGCCAAGCCCTTTGTCCATCAGGCGGTGGTGATCTCGGCGCAGCCGCAGGCCGCGGACTATGGCCAGGTGCGGCGCCGGGCCGACCTGACCCGGCAGGCCAGCGCGGCCGGGCAGCCCTTTGTCCATCCGGCCGGCATCCTCGCCCGCGGCGATGCGCTGTGGCTGTCGGCCGAGGCCTCGGATCAGCTGCTGATCCTCGACCGCGCAACGCTGGCCGAGCGGCGCCGGGTCAGCGTCTGCCAGGGGCCGCGGCAGCTGGTCGGGCTGGCCGATGGCGGCGTCGCTGTCCACTGCTTCCAGAGCTTCGCCGTCGCTATCGTCGCCGCCGATGGCACGCTGCGCCAGACCGTGTCGGTCAGTGCCGATCCCCGCCCGGCCGCGCTCAGCCTGGGCGAGAAGATCTTCACCCACCCCGGCGGTGGCTTTGCCGAAAACCACTCGTGCAGCGGCTGCCACGTCGAGACACAGAACGACGGCATGGTCTGGCGCTTCGGCCCGCGCATCTGGCACAACGTGCGACCGCTGCAGCTGCTGCAAGCCACCACGCCGCTAGAGTGGGGCGCCTACGTGTCGAGCGCCGACAACTTTGGCTTTCAGGGCCCGGCCTCAATCATCGGCAAGCCGGTCAACACCAGCGAGGCCGAGGGGCTGGCCGCCTTCCTCGGCTCGCTGCTCGGCGCCCCGCGCGCCACCGGCGAGACGCGCCTTGACGGCAGCTACAGCGCAGCCGGGCTGCGCGGGCAGCAGATCTTTGAAAAGAAGCTGCCCTGCGCTAGCTGCCACACGCCGCCGCTTTACACCAACCGCGCCTTTGTCGCCCGCGGCAAGTCCGGCGAGCCAGCCGATGTTCCGTCGCTGCTGGGCGTCTATCGGCACGGCGTGTACATGGTAAATGGCCGGGCGCGCAGCCTGGAAGCGGCGGTCGATGTCGCGCTCGCCTACGTCGGTGCGACGCTTGGCCCCGACGAGCGGGACGACCTGCTGAGCTTCCTGCGCCAGCTTACGCCCAAGGGAGCGGCGCCACTTGCCATCTGGCCGGACATCGACAGCAGCCGCGGCGTGCTGCCGGATGTCACGCCCTGGGTGGCGTTCAGCGAGCCGCTCGACGACAGCGATGCGCAGCTTAGCCCCGAGACGCAGGCCGGGCAGTACCTGACGCTAAGCAGCGAGAGCGGCGCCCGCGTCGACAGCAGCCCACGCATCGACGGCCTGCGCCTGGTGCTGCAGCCGCGGCAGCCGCTGGTCGCCGGCGCCCGCTATCGCTTCTGCGCCCTGCCCGGCCTGCGCTTCCGCTCGGGCGGCGGGCTGGCGGTCGAGCGCTGCAGCGAGTTTACCGTCGCCCAGCCAGCCAAAGCGACGCTGCCCAGCGCGCTGACCCTGTCGGTGCAGCTACCGGCCATGGGTGGCCCGCCGCCGCCGCCGATCCCGTTTGCGCTCGATGTCGAGGCGCCCGAGCCGGGCAGCCTGCGTGTGCTGCTGACCTTG
>CAZVMD010000644.1:0-1706 GCA_964628555.1 uncultured Myxococcales bacterium
CGGCATCGTGCATCGAGATCTTAAGCCGGCCAATGTGCTGATTGCCGATGTCGAGAGCTCAGGTGGGCGAGCCGGGGGAGCGCTGGTCAAGCTGGCGGACTTTGGCGTCTCGACGCTGCTCTCCAGCATCGACGACACCACTGAGGGGTCGGCGCCGGTGGTACGCGGTCAGGGCAGCACACCCAAGCTACGCCGGGCCAAGGCTGAGCGCGCCGAGTCGCGGGCTGCCGAGCCGGCGCAGGGGGCGCCCCTGCCTGAATTCGAGACGACGCGCGAGCAGGTTCGCCTGGCCGCCGAAGAGCTGAGCGCAGAAGGGGCGACGATCTCGGCCCCGCTCACCGCCGGCGAGCGGGCGATCGATGGCAGCTCAGCGACGGGGGAGCTGGCCGCCGATGGTCACCTGACCCAGACCGGCATCCTGGTCGGCACGCCGATGTACATGGCGCCAGAGCTCAGCGAGGGCTCGCGCGATGCGCGGCCGGCGAGCGATGTCTTTAGCTTGGGCGTGATCGCCTATGAGCTTCTGACGGGCGAGGTGCCGTTCTTGCGGCCGCCGGTGTGGGCGCGCTTTCGCGGCGAAGTCCCGCCCGCTCCCGCGCTGGCGCGCAAGCGGCCGGGCCTGCCGGCCGAGCTGCAGCGGCTGGTCGACAGCTGCCTGGACTTCGATGCGGCGCAGCGACCGACCGCAGCAGCTGTCGCGGCGCAGCTAGCGCAGATCAGCGACCAGCTGACGTAAGGGAGAGCAGAGGGGAGAGCGGGGGAGATCGGGACAGGCGGGCGAGCACCGCAGCGGTGGCGCGGTCGAGGAGACGGCTAGCGCAGGACGGACTTGAGGGTGTTGCCGAGCTCGTTCGGGGTTGATGCGACGGCGATGCCAGCCTCGTTCAGCGCGGCGATCTTGTCCTTGGCCGTGCCCTTGCCACCAGCGATGATCGCACCGGCGTGACCCATGCGACGACCGGGCGGAGCAGTCTGACCGGCGATGAACGCCGCGACCGGCTTCTTCATCTTGGCTTTGACGTAGGCGGCGGCCGACTCTTCCGAGGAGCCGCCGATCTCGCCAATCATCAGGACGGCGCGCGTGCCGGGATCGGCTTCGAACAGCTCCAGCACGTCGATAAAGTCCATGCCCTTGACCGGGTCGCCACCGATGCCGACGCAGGTCGATTGACCGATGCCCAGCGCCGAGAGCTGATGCACCGCTTCATAGGTCAGGGTGCCCGAGCGCGAGACCACGCCGATGTCGCCGACCTTGTGAATGTAGCCGGGCATGATGCCGATCTTGCACTCACCTGGCGTGATCACGCCGGGGCAGTTCGGACCGACGAGGCGCGTGCGCTTGCCGCCGGCCGGCTGGGCATCGAGGACCCGCCGTACGCGCACCATGTCAAGGACCGGGATGCCTTCGGTGATCGCCACCACCAGCTCAATGCCGGCGGCAATCGCTTCCAGGATGCTGTCGGCGGCCACCGGTGGCGGGACGTAGATCACGGTAGCGTTGGCCCCCGTCTGCTTGACGGCCTCGGCAACGGTGTCGAACACCGGCACGCCGCCGCCGGCTGCGCCGGGGATCTTGGCGAGCTGGCCGCCTTTACCCGGCGTGACCCCGCCGACCACCTGCGTGCCGTACTCAATCGCTTTTTCGGTGTGGAAGGCGCCGGTCTTGCCGGTGATGCCCTGGACGATCAGGCGCGTGTTCTTGTTGA
>CAZVMD010000645.1:0-1705 GCA_964628555.1 uncultured Myxococcales bacterium
AGCAGGGCGGCTACCGCGCCACCATCAACGGCGTTCAGGTGACGTTCGCCTCCGAGGCGGACTATCTGAAGGCCGACCGCGCGCTGCGCGACATGATCGAATCGCAGAACGTCCCCTCGCTGGGCGGCATGGGCGGCATGCCGGCGGTGGGCGGCGGTGGTGGTGGCGGGCGCTGGCTACGCACGGGGGCCAATGCTGCCGATGCGGTGGCTGGCTTTCTCAACGGGCGGAACATCCGCCGCAAGCTGGAGGATCTGGACGACGCGCTGCTCGACAGCCGAGACGGTCGCGCCGAGCTGGACAACCTGGAGCGCGGCGGCAAGTACCCCGACCTGATCCCGGTGTTGCGCCGTCTGTTCCTGGCCGAGCGCGACGCGACCGAAGCCAGCGTGTCGGTGCTGGAAGACCAGCTCACCGCGGTGGACATCCAGACTGGCAGCGGCGTTGCCAAGGTTGCCGCGGACTTCATCACCGACCGCCCCACGACGGCGGCGGGGGCCGCAGGTGGGGATGGCATCGGCACCGCGCTCGCGGTGGGTGGGGCGGGGCTTGGCCTCGGCCTTTTGCTGAGCAACAACAACAGCCGCGACGACCGGGGCAGTCGTCGTCGTCGTCGCTAGGACTTTGGCCAAGGAACCAATTAGGAGAAGCCATGAACAACAACAATTTGAATGGTGCATTGACGGGCATGCTGGTCGCCGCCGCCGCCAACTGGGCGCGGTACGACGACGACACCCAACGCCGGCTGCGCAACATCCGCAACGATGCCGAAGCGGCGCTCGACGAGATCCGCATCTTGCAGAGCCGGGGAGAGATGATCCGCCTGCGGATTCCGGTCGTGCAGGACTTCCAAGTGGGCCTGGCGCTGGCAAGCCCGGCCCTGGTGACGCCGCAGATCACGCCGAGCGTCGTCCCGATGATTCGGCCCAACCTCACCAACATCACGCCGTCCGCGATCGCAGACCTTCAGTGGCCCCCGGCGGTGGGCATCTATGATGCAAGCGGCATGACCAGCCAGCCCGGCGACATGACCGTGCTGAGCCTGGCGCTGAGCTTTGAAGAAGTGCGCGCCTTCATCCTGGGCCTGACGCAACCGCACCCGCCACTGTCAGCGACGAAGATTCAAATCTACAACGCCGCCAGCGGTTTGGTGCAGGCGTTGGATCAGATGGGGGTTACGACGCCGCTTTCCATCGCGCAGTACACCGCCATCTGGCTTGCGCTGTTCAAAGGGACGGCAACGGCGGGCGGCGGGCCAGGGCTCGACCCGCATGCGACCACTGCCAGCGCACCGATCGTGCTCACAGCCGATGCCACGGCGGTGATTACCCCGCTTGGCAAGCCCGACATCGCGGCGTATGCCTTCGAGCACCAGAACACCGATCGCGCGAGCAAGTGGCGCATGGTCGTGACGGGTACGCTGGCGTCCCTGAACACGGTCGCAACCTTCAGGTTCGGCTCGGTCTTCACGCGGAACGGATTGCCTTATCAGCCGTCCGTCCAAGTAAACGACTGCCGGATGCGCGTGGCGAATGTCCTGCCGGATCGGTTCTCGCTGATCGCCCAGGTGCAGTTTCAGAACGAGACGGCGGACTTTGGCATCAGCGTGTCCGGGGGAGACTAGCCATGAGCTACAGCTCTCAAGTCAAAGTGATGACGTCCGATCCGGGGGCCAGGTTTCTTGCGGGTGTCGCCGACGACCTGA
>CAZVMD010000646.1:0-1692 GCA_964628555.1 uncultured Myxococcales bacterium
GCGAACAGCTTGGGCTCGACGTGATCCAAAAAGATGTGAAAGAACAGCTCATCCCAGGTAAGCGGGCTCGGGCCGGCGGGCGGCAGAGAGTGGCCGGCTGACGTGATGGCCTGGGCTAGCTCGTCGAGCGACTCGTCGCCGCGCAGGGTGACACCGGCATGACGGGCCATGGCCGTGCGGACCGATAGCATGGGCCAGGGCAGGCTGAGATCAATGACCTGCTCGCCGCGGAAAATGCGCGGAGTGCCATCGCCACCGGGACGCAGCGCCGCCAAGCTGGCACACAGCGCAGCGACGTCGTGGGCGACGGCCTGCCAGCCGGAATAGGCGCGGTACCACTCCAGCATCGTGAACTCGGGATTGTGGTGCGGTCCGGCTTCGCCCGCGCGGAAGACCTTGCCTAAAGAAAAGATGCGGCGCAGGCCGCCTGCGAGCAGGCGCTTGCACTGGTACTCGGGCGACGTGATGAGGTAGCGCCCGCCCGGCTGGGTGGAAAAGGCAGCGAGGTGAAGCTCCAAGCCGGGCGACGGGACGAGGAGGGGGGCTTCGATCTCGATGAAGTCGCGCTCGGCAAAGAAGCGGCGCACGGCTGAAAGCAGCGAGGCGCGGGCCGAAAGAAGCTGCATGCGACGCCGGCCATTTTTCTGCAGGCGGTACCAGTCGTCGTCGGGGCTTAGGAACTGCGCGCCATCCGTCGGACGGGCCAAGACTTCCAGCGCCGCGATGTGCAGACAGGGTGGGGCCTGGCCGTGCGCCAACGACACGGCCAGGGGCACGATGCGCACGAAGTCACCGAGCCGCAGATCCACAGCGGAAAGAGCCGGCCCTACAAGGAAACAGGCAGCCTGCCCATCGTCGAACAGCACGCGCGGCGGGGTGGCCTTCGCCTCGGCGATCAGCGTGATGCGTCCACACAGCGCGGCCGGCTGCGACGGCGGCTCTGGCTGGGCCAGATAGTCGGCAAGCGTGTGGGTGTATAGCTCAGCGTGTGAAGGGGGCGTGGACACGGCGTGGCTCAACGCGAGCGCTGCCCGTCAGACGAAGAGCCTAAGAAGGTGTGTGTGAAGGATTTCTTGCGTCGACGAGAAAGAAGGCTGGGGCCGGAACCGGCAAGCCCGCCACGAGAGGGTTGTGCGCAGCGGTTGGTATGCACTGTGAAGACGGAAGGCTGCTAGGCGCGGGCGGTACGTTCGAGGTACGAGCCTTCGCGCGTGTCGATCTTGAGGACGTCGCCCTCGTTGACGAACAGCGGCACTTGGATGCTGGCGCCGGTCTCAAGCTTGGCGGGCTTGCTGGCCCCGGTGGCGGTGTCGCCGCGCACGCCCGGCTCGGTCTCGATGACCTTGAGCTGAACGTGGTTGGGCAGGGTCACCGAGATCGGGCGATCGTTGTAGAAGGTCAGCGTGACGCTGAGGTTTTCTTTGAGGAAGCGCCACTCTTCGTCGACGACGTCTCCGGGGACGCTGACCTGGTCATACGTCTGCTCGTCCATGAACACGAAGGCATCATCGCCTTCCTTATAAAGGAACTGAAACGGACGATCTTCGACGTTGGCGCCGTCCATTTTTTCGCCGGACCGGATGTTGCGCTCGATCACGCCCCCGGTGAGCAGGTTCTTCATCTTGGTGCGCGTGAATGCCTGACCCTTGCCAGGCTTGACGAACTGCGCCTCCACCACGATGTAGGGGGCTC
>CAZVMD010000647.1:0-1687 GCA_964628555.1 uncultured Myxococcales bacterium
AACCAGGCGGCGCGGTGGAGGAGGCCGAGGGGGAGGAACTGCTGGTCGCCGGCCGAGCGCAGGCGGGCCACGGCTTGGTGCAGGTGTTGGCGGGCAAGCGGGCGCTCATCGCTGTGCCCCGCCGCCACCTGTGCGGCTTGCGCCCGACCCAAGACCAGCAGCGACAGGCCGATGTCGAGCAGCCAGTTTCCTTGCTGCGCAAGCTCCAGCGACTTTTCCGCCCGCCGGACGACCTCGGCGCTGGCCTCGTGGTCCAGCAGCAGGTCACAGTAGCGATAGCCTTGCAGGCTGTACAGCGTCGGGATGTCGGGCTGAAGCTGCTGCTGCCTGGCCTCGGCGTCGACACACAGGCGCTGGGCCTCGGCGGGCTGGCCAGCCTGGTGCAGCGCGGCCGCCAGGTCGGTGCGGCGGGCCATGCGCTGAAAGGCATCGCCACTGTGATCGGCCAGTGCCACGGCGTGTCGGGCCATGGCTGTCGCCTCGTGAATCTGACCGAGCCCGAGCAGCAGCTCGCTGAGGTTGGAGGCGTCGGTGGCTGCGTTCTGCCAGTCGTGCTGCGCCTGATGTGCCTCCAGCCCGGTGCGCATCGGCGAGAGCGCTTCTTCCAGCCGACCTAGCGCGCGCAGGGCTGAGCCTGACTCGTTCAGCACGAAGGCCCGATCCCCCTCGCGCAGCGCCGCGACCGGCTGGGTCCAGGGCTGGGCGAAAAAGCCGGATAGCACCGACAGATCCGCGCCGAAGGTTCCCAGCTTGAAGATCGAGTACCCCTCGTTCCAGCGACGGATGCGTCGCCAGAATACGTGGTCGAGGACCTCCTGATGGCGCCCGCCGCGGCAGCCGTGAAACACCGCGGCGTACAGCGGCGCCATCTCTTCGGCGGTATCCGGTCGCGGCTTGGCTGCGGCCGCGTACCAGCGATAAAGCCGCGCATGTCCCTCGCGCCAGGCGGCTTCGTGTTCCCGCTTCAGCGCTTCGCCAAAGTACTCTCGCACGATCGGGTGGGCGTCGACACCGCTCGGGTCGAGCTCGTTTTCGCCCTCCAGCAGGCCGACGCGGCGGAGGCGAGACAGCAGCTGATTCCAGGCGCCGTCCGAGAGGCTGACCAGAGCGTCGTTTAGCCCCGGCATGACCGGCTCGCTGCGCAGCGCCTTGAGGGCCGCGCCGGGTGCTGGGCGGTCGAACAGACCCATCAGGCGCAGCAGCGTGCGCTCGGGCCCGGTCTTGAACCAGCGGTCGTATGCCGCCATCACGTGCTGCGCGCGCAGCCAGGGCTCGGCGCCTGCCTTGAGCTGCGTCCACGTCAGGCGCTGGCGGATGTCGCCGCCGTAGGCCTCGCGGAGCAGGTGGCCAAGCAGCAGCAGGGTCAGCGGGTGGCCGTGCGCATCCCGCACCGCTTCCAGGAGCTCTCCGTCGCTGCCGTGGACGCCTAGGTACTTGAGGAGGGCGAGTCCATCGCCATCGGAGAAAGCGCGTAGGGGCACCGTCTGCAGCGCGTCCCCCTCGAAGGCCTGCAGGTTGGTAAGCGGCAGGCGCGAGGTGACGACGACCAGGCCGGGGTTCTGCGCGGCGAGATCGGCAAGCAGCTGCGCCATCGCGCGATCGCGCAGCACACCCGCGCCCTCGGGCGAGCTAGGCGGATACTGCAGCGGCTCCAGCCCGTCGAGGATCAGCAGCGAGCGCTCTTTTC
>CAZVMD010000648.1:0-1684 GCA_964628555.1 uncultured Myxococcales bacterium
CGCGAGTTCATCGAGGCCTACGCCAGCTTCAGCGATGAGCGCGATCTGGGCTCGCCGGTCGACTACACGCGCCGCCGCGGTGCGCTGGAGGAGATCAACCAGACTGCGGTCCAGGCCGAGCGCGAGCTTCTGGAGCTGCGAGCCGCCGAGCAGTCGCTCAACCGCGAGGTTACTGATTCGGGGCCGGTCGAGCTGCCAGCCGGTACGCGCGGGGCTCCGGGGCTGAGCGGCGCGACCGCTCCCAGCGCGCCGACCAGCGCTGGCGCGACCCCGCCGCCTCTGCCGGTACCGCCGCCGATGCCGCCGGGCAGCAATCCACCTCGGGCCGGCGAGGGTCAAGCGCCGCCGGTCATTCAGTAAGGGCTTAGGAGTCGAGCGTGGCTATCCAGGACTCACCAAGTGGTCGTCGCACCCCACCGCCGCTGCCGCCCGGTCTGCGCGGCGGGGCGGGCAAGACGGGTCCCAAGGCCTCGGGCGAGCATCGCATTGTCCCGGCCTCGGGCGCGGCGGCGTCTACCGGTCGCCCGGGGGCGGCTGGCGATGGCCGCGGCGGTCCCAAGTCGTCGGGTGAACAGCGAGTGCTGGCGCCGGTCAAGCCGGCTCCGCCGCGCGCCCTCGGCACCATCTTGCGCAATCACTTTTCGATCAGCGAAGACGCGATTCGCGACGCGCTGATCGAGCAGGCTGAGCTGCGGCGTCAGCCCGGTGGCGACAGCGAGGGCTCACGGCTCGGCGAGATCCTGGTGCGGCGCAAGCTGCTCTCGGAGCTCGATCTGCTGCGTGCGCTCGGCCGCCAGTTCGATCTGCCGGTGCTCAGCGAGCTGTCGCCCGAGCGCGTCGATGCCGAGCTTGCGCAGCGCGTACCGATCAACTTCGCCAAGACGCAGCGCGTGCTACTGCTGTCGCGCGATGCCGAGCGCGATCTGGCCGAGGTAGCCATCGCGGACCCCACGGCCGTGCACGTGCTCGACGATGTCCGCCAGGCAGCGGAGTGTGAAGTCGAGCCGGTGCTGGTGCCGGAAGCGCAGATCGTTGAAGCGATCAACAAGGTCTACTCGCGCGGTCGCATCGACACCGAGCTGGAGAAAAAAGAAGGCGAGGCAGCCACTGAAGAAGAGACCGAAGAAGATGTCGACCTCGTCGATGTCAGCGATGAGGCGCCGATCATCCGCTGGGTGAACTCGGTCATCTTCCAGTCGGTGCGCGAGCGGGCCTCCGATATTCACATGGAGCCGCGCGAGAAGGACTTCGTCGTCCGCTTCCGTATCGACAACGATCTGCAGGAGCACAAGCGAGCACCGCGCGCCTTCATCAACTCGATCGTCGCTCGCGTCAAGATCATGGCCGGCCTCAACATCGCCGAGAAGCGCCTGCCACAGGATGGCCGCATCCGCCGCAAGATCGCCGGCAAAGACATCGACATGCGTGTCGCGACGGTGCCCGCTGCCTATGGCGAGCGCATCACCATTCGTCTGCTCGATCGCAGCGCCGTGCTGCTGGATCTATCGGATCTTGGCTTCGGCGAGGATCACCTGCAGATGATGTACGACTTGGTGTCGCGGCCGCACGGCATCCTGCTGGTCACCGGGCCGACCGGCTCTGGCAAGACGACGACGCTGTACGCCGCGCTGTCGAAGATCAACACCCCCGACATCAACATCCTGACGGTCGAAGATCCGGTCGA
>CAZVMD010000649.1:0-1680 GCA_964628555.1 uncultured Myxococcales bacterium
GGGGACGCAGCTAGCGAATAATCGCCGACACCTTGGCGGCTTGGGAGAGGCGGACGCCGCTGTTGGCGCCGCTGCCGCTGCTGGTGCAGCCGCCGTTGGTGTGGACACCGACTAGGTAGCCGTCGGCGTCGAGGACGCCAGAGCCGGACGAGCCGGGCAGGGTGTCGATGTCGGCGTAGCGCAGGTAGTTGCCGGATAGGCCCTGCAGCTTGCCGGCCTCGATCTGCTTGGGCTCGCCGCTGGGGTGCTGGATGATGGCGAGGACGGCGCTGTCCTTGGGATCCTGCGGGCGCATCCGCGTCACGCCGAAGGTGGCGCCGGCCGGGCGTTCGAGGCGGACGATGGCGTAGTCGACGCCTTTTTTAGCGCCCTCTTCGACGACGGCTTTGATCTTGAAGAGCTCTTGCGTTTCGAGGGCGGTGCTGCCGGCCTTGCGCTCGTAGCGGAAGGCGACGAAGTGCGAGGGGGTAGAAGACGACACGCAGTGGCTGGCGGTCAGGAACAGGTCTTGGCCGATCAGCGTGCCGGTGCAGTAGCGGCCGCCGGTGGGGGTGTTCTTGCTGGTCAGCGCGCCGACGGCGCCCTTGTACTTTTTCACGTAGGTCTGCGACACGCCCAGGCGCCCGTCGTAGCTGTTGACGTGCTGCAGATCGCGGGTGCCGCACAGCGACTCGCTGCTGCCGTACTGCAGGCGATTTTCGTCGAGGGTGTAGTGGTCGATGTCGCGCAGCTTGCGGACAAACTCGGGATGGGCCAGGCCGGGGCTCGCGGCCTCGGCGAGCGCCGCCACCTCGTCGCTGACCTGGTCTAGCTCAGCTCCACCACAGGCCCCAAGCGCCATCACCACAGCTGCTCCGAGGACTCGCCCAGCACTGGCTCCGTTCATCACACGCTCCTTGCAGGTTCACTATCTTTGCGGCCGCACCGCGCGGCGCTTCGGCTCTAGTGAAAGCGCCGTGCCAAGCCGCAGCTCTCAGCTGCTCCGTCGCTGCGTCAGCCCGAGCAGGCAGCGGGCGGGCGGGAATGTCCCCCACACCTGCCGCCGACCTGATGGGTAGAGCCCGCAAATTTTTCCGCCCGGCCGGCGGCGCGCTGCCAGGTGCCATGGCCGCGCCCAGGGACCTGCCTGGCCTGGCTGGGGCGCGCGAGCCCCGGGGCGGTGCGGCAGCCTCGCGGCCGTCAGCCCAGCCACCGTGGTACGCTGGGCCGGCGAGACATCATGTCGGGGCTTGCGATTCTGTGCTCAGTACCCTCGCTGGGGGCCGGTGTCTTGGACGCCCAAGGCGAGCAGCTTCACATCAGCTGCTTCCGCAAGAAGCCGACGATGGCCGACATGATCCTGGCGGGAGACGCCGTCGACGCCTATCGCTTCCGCCTCGGCCGCCCCCTGCCCGAGCTGGTCGTGTTCACAAGCTTTGCCCAGCTGCCCGACGAAGAGGTGCGGCAGCGCTTTGCCATGAAGACCAAGCAGCGTGAAGCGCTGACCCTGGCCACCGTGACGGTGTTCGGCGGCGACGGCTTCGCGATGGCGGTGGCGCGCAGCGTCCTTACCGGGCTGTACATGGCGTCGCGTCGCAAGCAGCCGCTGCGCCTGGTGGCCTCGGTGCCCGAGGGGATTGCGCTCTTGCACAAGATGGGCTGGTGCCACATCCCCGGGCCCGAGATCGAGCGCGCCGTCAC
>CAZVMD010000650.1:0-1673 GCA_964628555.1 uncultured Myxococcales bacterium
TGCCGTGTTTTTAGCATCCGCTGGTCGCATGGCGCGGGAACTTCCGCAGTGCCCCCAGCCAGTTGACCAAAGGACGTGGACCGCCGGCCAAGCGAGGGCTGATAGGCGGCGGACGACCCGGCGGGCGGGCGGGGGCCGGCTCGTGGTGTCACTAGCGCTTGTGCTGGGCCTGCTGCCCATCGCTGTTGGCCCGGGTATCGACGGTGAAGCGCTGACCTGGGCCGCCAAGAAGAAAGACAAGGCCAAGGCCGATAAGCCGCCCAAGCCGCCCAAGAAGGGCAAGGGTGGCAAGAAAGGCGGGTCCAAGGCGCCGCCGCCCCCCGAGACGCCGGCTCAGCCGGAGACGCCGCCGCCGCCGCCGGTCATCCTGCCATCGGCCGCGCTGCGGCTGGAGTGCGAGGGCGAGGGCGGGGCGAGCAAGTTCTGCGAGGTGGTGCGGGACGCGGCGCTGGCCGTCGCGAGCCGTCGCTATCAGATCTTGGACAAGGCGCGGGTCGAGGAGCTGTTCGCCAAGGAGCCCTCGCTGCGTGGCTGTCGTCGCGATGACTGTCGCACCGCGATTGCCGAGAGCCTGAGCGTGACCCGCCTGATCGACATCATCGTGCAGTCGCCGAAGCCGCGTGAGCTGTCGGCCAGCGTGTCGGTGTTTGATCTGGCGGCCAAGGGCCTGTCGTCGGACACCGTGGTGCAGCTGACGCGCGATGAGCGGGCCCTGCGGCGCTCGATCGAGCAGGCGGTTGAGCTGGTGATCAGCACGCAGCGCCTGACGGCTCCGCTGCATCTTTCGGTCAAGCCAGCCGGCAGCAAGGTGCGGCTGGTCGATTCGCGCGGCAATACCCGCGACCTGACCGAGGCGGAGCGCGACGGCAGCCGCGAGCTGCGGGTGTTCCTCGGCACCTGCACCGTGCACGTCGAAAAGCCTGGCTATCTGGCGCAGGACGCGTCGGTGATCGTCACCCAGGCCGGGGCGCAGCTTGCCGTCGAGCTGAAGAACCAGCCAGTGGCCGTCAAGTTCGAGTGGACCCCCGAGGGAACCCGAGTCAAGGTCGACGGCGAAGAGGTCGACAGCCGGGATCGCGTCATCGAGCTCTCGGAGGGCCCGCACCGCGTCGAGGCCTTCGCGCGCAATGCCTCGTACGAATCGACGGTGTTTCCGATTGAGGTGCGGGTCGGCATGGAGCCGGTGCGTATCGCGCTGCAGCGCCTGACCGAGATCCGCATCCAGGCGCCGCGGGGCTACGCCGTCAGCGTCGATGGGCAGCTGCTATCCGCCGACCGTCTGCTGCGGCGCGGCCTGTTCGTCGAGGCGGTGCTGCCGACCACGCCGGGGGCGCATACCGTGACGGCGCAGAGCTGGCGCGGTCTGCAGCTAAAGCAGCGGGTCACCGCGGTGCCGCGCACGGCCACCGATCTGCTGCTGCGTCCCCCCTCGCTGGTGCCGGGAGCGGTGATCAGCTCGCTGGGCCTGGCCGCCGCGCTGGCCGGCGGGGCGCTGTTCATCGTTGGCTACACCCAGCCGCTGTGCACGCGGCCGGACTGCGAGGCGCTGTTTAAGCCCGACATCCCCGGCGGCCTGCTGGTGGGCATCGGCGGCGCGGCTCTGATCGTGGGCGCCAGCTGGTTTGGCTGGGCCGCCTCGCACCATCCACGCTTCCACAGCGACAAGTCGAGCG
>CAZVMD010000651.1:0-1622 GCA_964628555.1 uncultured Myxococcales bacterium
CCTTGCTCGGCCTGCTCGATCAGCGTGTCGCGGAAGATCTCCCAGGTCAGCTCTTCCGGCTTGCCACCGACTTTTTCCAGCGCCTGATAGATCGGCACGGTGCCAATCGGGACGGGGCTGTTGCGCAGGATCCACTCGCGCGTGGTGTGGATGTCGCGGCCGGTCGACAGATCCATGACCGTGTCGGCCCCCCAGCGCGTCGAGAAGACCATCTTTTCGACCTCCTCCTGAATCGAGGAGGCGACGGCGCTGTTGCCGATGTTGGAGTTGACCTTCACCAGGAAGCGCGAGCCGATGATCATCGGCTCGGACTCGGGGTGGTTGAGGTTGGCGGGGATGATGGCGCGGCCGCGCGCAACTTCGGCGCGTACAAGCTCGGCGGGCAGGCCCTCGCGCAGGGCGATGTACTCCATCTCGGGGGTGATCTGGCCGCGGCGAGCGTAGTGAAGCTGGGTGACGTTGCGGCCGGGCTTGGCGCGCAGCGGCGGGCGGGTGGCGGTAAACAGCTGCGGCCCGGCTGGGCTCTTGCGCCCGTTGTCGAGCGGCTGCACGCTGCGCCCGACATACTCTTCCACGTCGCCGCGCTCCATTACCCAGGGGCGACGCAGCGGCGGCAGGCCGGCGTGCAGATCGATGCGGGCGGCGGGATCGGTGTAGGGGCCGCTGGTGTCGTACAGATCGACGGGGGCGTTGGGCTGGCTGCTGCCGCGGGACTGGGTAGCGCTCAGCTCAACGCGGCGGAAGGGCACGCGCAGATCGGGGCGGCTGCCGGTGACATAGATCTTGTGACTGCCGACGATGGGCTGCGGCCACAGCGGGGCCGGTGGGCTGTGCGCAGCCGCTTGATCGGGCGTGGGAGAGGGCTTGAGTGCGGACGCGGAGGTGGACGGCGATAGCGCGGACATTGCGGGAATCCTGACGGGGCCCAGCCGAAGCCGGAGACGCCAGCGTGGACAGCAAAGCGGCGGGGCATCGACTGCGTGCGTTTGGGTGGTTTGGGACGAGAAAGACCCCTGCGGGTCGGCCGCGCAGCTTACTATGGATCGGTGCGCGGTGCGTGGGCTCAAAGGGCAGGGCAAGACGAGCAGCTTGGCTCGCGACGACAGCAGCTGCCCGAGTGGGGGCCCAAGCGGCGGCGCTGGCTGCTTGCCCTGGGGCTGGTCGGCAGCCTGGCCTGTCGCGGCTCCTCGACGTCGCCTGGGCCAGCCGATCCGGCAACCGGTCCGTCCGCCATTCCCCCGCCTGCAGCCACCAGCCCGAGCAGCGATGCCGGGCGCGGCGGGGCAGCGGCGGCCGATACCTCGCCGGATCTTTTGGTGTGGGCCTCGGATCTGGCGGTGCGCGAGGGGGACCTGGCGAGTGCGCGCCGCATCCTGTCCTTGGCCCTGGCCAAGCTCGGCGGCTCGCTAAGCGTCCAGCCTGCCGCGGGTTTTTTCGACGCTAGCCCGACGCTGCTGCCGGGGCGCACGGCTCCGCTGGGCGATGGCTCGCTCGCTTCGGACGGCGCGGCGCTGCTGAGCGAGGTCGCGGCCAACGGCAGCGTCATCGCCATTGCCCATGGCGGCCTGCTGTCGGTCGTCGATCTGCGCCAGAGCTACCGCCTGCTGCGCCTGCCGCCCCAC
>CAZVMD010000652.1:0-1618 GCA_964628555.1 uncultured Myxococcales bacterium
AAGATCATCAGCTTGCGGCGATCGACGCGATCGGCCTGCGTCCCGGCCCACGGCGACACCAAAAAGACCGGCAGGTTGAAGGCGACGACGACCAGGGTGGCCAGTGAAGCCCGCCCGGTTAGCTCCAGCACTAGGTCCAGGAGCGCCACCACCAGGAACCAGTCGCCGATCAGGCTGATGACGACGGCGATGAAAAACAGACGGAAATCGCGGTTCCGGCGCAGGATCCCAAGGTAGCTGCCCCCCACCGGTAGCGGCGAGTCCGGGGCAGAGGGCGGGCTAGGTGACGCGACGGTCGACACGGGGCCGTCACGCTAACACACATCGCCGAAGATCGGGAGCACGCCACCGACCGCAAAACAGAGTAGAACGGGGCCATGAATCAGACGCCTCCCCCCTCGGTGCCGTCGCTGGGTGTGCCCAGTTTGCTGACCAGTCGCCCGCGCATCCTCAGCACTGGCCGCTATGTGCCGGCCCAGCGGCTCGACAACGCCGACGTCGAAGCCCGCCTCGGCGAGCCGGTCCACGACTGGCTGGTCAAGAACGTTGGCATCCAGGCCCGCCACATCATGGCCGACGATCAGGTCACATCCGACCTGGTGGTCGCGGCGGCGCAGCAGGCGCTGACTCGGGCAGGGCTTGTGGCCAGCGATCTTGACCTGATCGTCTTGGCCACCGACACGCCCGACTATATGTCGCCCGGCACCTCGTCGGTGGTGCAGGCCAAGCTGGGCGCCAGCCGAGCCGGTACCTTCGACGTCAACTGCGCCTGCGCCGGCTGGGTCACGGCGCTAAACACCGCCGCCCACTACATGCAGAGCGACCCCGACTATCGCTATGTGCTGGTCGCCGGCGGCTATGGCATGAGCCGCTTTTTGGACTGGAAAGACAAGTACACTGCGACCCTGTTTGCCGACGGAGCCGGGGCGGTGATCCTGGGCCCGGGCAGCGAAGCCCCCGGCAGCCATGGGGGTGCGGGGTTTCTCGCCGGCAAGCTCCTGGCGCATGGGCAGTATCACGACGCACTGGGCATCTACGGCGGCGGTACCTCGCGACCGAGCACACCGGCCAACCTCGAAAAGTACGGGCAGCCCTATGTGCGCTTCGTCAAAAAGTTCCCCCGCACCTTCAACACCGATCACTGGCCGCCGCTTATCGATCAGACGCTGGCCAAGGCCGGGCTGGGTCGCGACGATGTCGATCTGTACATCTTTACTCAGCTCAACCTGCGCACCGTCGAAGCGATGATGAGCATCCTCGGGCAGCCGCTGCACAAGACCCACTGCATCATGGACAAGTGGGGCTACACCGGCTCGGCCTGCATCCCGATGGCGCTCGATGATGCGCTGACCTCGCGATCGCTGCCGCGGCCGGGGCAGGTGGTGATGTTCTGCGCCAGCGGCGGCGGCTTGGCGATGGCGACTTCGCTATGGCGCTGGGGATAAAGACGAAAGCGGAGGGAGGACGGGGGACGGCCGCAGCGGCCGGGGGATGGCCTAGTGGAGGATCAGGCCGAACTGGCCGACGACCCACAGGTCACCGGGGCGGCTGCTCCAGATGCCATGCAGACCCTGCTTGGTCTTGCTGAGGATCTTGCTCCACACGGTGCCGTTCCAGT
>CAZVMD010000653.1:0-1616 GCA_964628555.1 uncultured Myxococcales bacterium
AAAAAACTTCACTCGCGCCGGGGCCCGCGTCGTAACGAGGTTGTCAGCAGGGGGTCGAGCAGACTACTTTGGTTTTCAACCTTTTTCCAGGGTCCCGACTGCCGTGACGCTCTCCCATCTGTCGCTCCCAGTCCCTAGCCTTGCGCCTTCGACGCTTGTAAACCTGCTGGCCAACCCCGCGCCCGGTAAAGAGATGGATCTGTTCCAGCTGGTGCTGAGCTCGGGCGGCGTGGTGCTGTTCGTGCTGTTCCTGCTGATTGCCTTCTTCGTCGTGACGACCTTTGTCATCGGCTACAAGGCGTTTCAGCTGCAGCGGGCGGCCCGTGAGACTGATGCCTTCCTGGACGCATTCTTCCAGAACAAGCGCTTGGAAGATCTGCATGAGCAGGCCCGCAGGCTGCACCGCTCGCCGGTGGCGGCGATGTTTCGCGCCGGCTTTCTGGAGCTCAAGCGGATCAGCAAGCGCAGCCGCGCCGAGGGCAAGGCCGAAGGTGGCGAGGAAGCCGAGGCCGAGCGCAGCAGCCCCGAGGGCGGCGACGAGGGCGGGCTGGAGAACATCGAGCGCGCCCTGCGCCGCAGCGCGATTGCCGAGCAGACCGTGCTCGAGGGGCTGACGCCGCTCTTGGCCACCGTCGGATCCTCGGCGCCCTTCATCGGCCTGTTTGGCACCGTCTGGGGCATCATGGACGCCTTCCGCAACATCGGCGCCAAGGGCTCGGCCAACCTGGCCACCGTCGCCCCGGGTATCGCCGAGGCGCTGATCGCGACGGCGATCGGCCTGGTTGCAGCCATTCCGGCCGTCATGGCCTACAACTACTTCGCGCGGAAGATCAAAGTCCTGACCAACGAGATGGACACCTTCCACAACGACTTTCTAAACTTGGTGAAGCGCTCCTACCTTCGATAAGGCGGACGCTGGGGGCCCCTCGGATGCGCTTGCGTGCTTCGCCGCTTTCAACGCTGTTTCTGTCCTGGCCGCTGTGCGCGCTCCTGGCCCAGCCGCAGTCGGGGCTAGCGGCTCCTGGGGCGGCGCCGACCACCCCGGCTGCCTCTGCGTCGCTGGAGCTGTCGCTGCACAGCACTCCAGCCGATGCGCTAAGCACCGTCCTGGCCCGCGCCGAGCGCGAGTCCGGCCTGCGCGTCGTTGCCTTTGGCGAGTATCACCAGACGAACGCCATGGCCAAAAAGGGAGCGCCGGTCTCGTCCCTGCGCCGCTTCAGCGGTGAGCTCTTCGGCGTGCTCGCTCCACGCGCCTCGGACATCGTGCTTGAGACCTGGGTGACCGACGGAAACTGCGGCTCGCAAGAGACCACCGCAGTGGCCAAGGTCGAAAAGACCACCGAGCGCCCGCAGAGCACCGAAAACGAGCTGGTGACCTTGGTCAAGCAGGCCAAGGCAGCCGGCGTGCAGCCGCACATCCTGCGCCTGTCCTGCGACGACTACAAGTCGATGCTGGCCGCCGATGGCCAGGTCGATTTTGAGAAGCTCTTGGGACTCTTGACGACGCTGCTGCACAAGAAGATCGCCGGCATCGCCACCGCGCGCTCCGCTGCAGTGAACAAGGCCGGGAGCGCAGCGGAAAAAGACGCCGCAGCAAGCCCGCCAGCCGCCCCAGC
>CAZVMD010000654.1:0-1606 GCA_964628555.1 uncultured Myxococcales bacterium
GCGCTGCGCGTTCAGAACAGCAGCAGCAACGTCGAGGTTCTGTCCCCAGCCACGCTGCCGGTTGGCAGCTTTGTGCATATCGCGGTGACCCTAGGCGCCGGCGGCATCGCGACCTTCTACGTCGGTGGAGTGAGCAAGAGCAGCCATAGCGCGGTGCCGCTGCCGGCGGCGGTCACGCGCAGTCAGTGCTTTTTGGGGCGCAGTCAGGTAAGCGGTTCCCCCCTTTTGCAGGGCCGGCTGGCCGAGGTGCGCATCTGGAGCGTGGCCCGCTCGCCCGAGGAGATCAGCCGCTACCAGACCGCCCGCCTACGCGGCAGCGAAAGCGGTCTTGTGGCCAACTATCGCTGCAACGAGTCCGTCGGCGAGTGGCTGGGCGATGCCGGCCAGGGCGGGCTTGCTGCCTGGGCTCGCGGCCGGGCCAAGTTTAGTCGCAGCGAGCCCCTGCCACGCTTCGTCTCGGCCGCTGAGCTACAGGGCACGCTGCGGCTGGATGGGGGCGCGCATGTGGCCATTCCCGCCGTCGCGGGCAGCCCAGATGGCATGACGCTAGAAGCCTGGGTGTACTGCCAGGACGTGACGGCGACGGCTAGCTTCTTCGACCTAGCGGCCGGCAGTCCGACGGCGGCCAGCGACCGCGTCTACTTCGGCCACAGCGGCAGCGCCCTGGTGTTCGGCGTGCAGGTCGGTACGGCGGCGCCCCAGCTCATCACCGCCACCGCCGCGCTGCCCAGCAAGACGTGGGTGCACGTCGCGGCCAGCGTCGACAAAAACGGGCACGTGGTGCTGTGCAAAGATGGCAGTCCGCTGTCCGCTGACAGCAATATCGTCAGCGTCCCCGCTGCCGTCGAGCGAGCAGTGGCGACGCTGGGACGCAGCCTGGCCGGCACGCTGTTGAACGGACGCATCGCCGAGGCGCGCATCTTCGCGGGTCCCCGCACCCCGCGCGAGATCGCGACCACGCGTCGAGTGCGCCTGGCGGGCGAGGTCCCGGGCCTGCTGCGCAGCTATCCGCTCGCCGCCAACCAGGGCAGCATCGCGCTAGATGCCAGCTCGGCGGCGCAGCACGGCAGCGTGCAAGGACTCGCTGCGGCTTGGGACGCTAGCATCCCAGATGTCGGCGGGACACTCCCAGCACCGACCGCACCACCGTCCCCTGGGGCGCTGCGTTTCGACGGTGCCAGCACGTATGTGCGCCTGCCGGCCATCGCCCACAACCTGGCGGCTGGCTTCACGATCGAAGCCTGGGTGTGCCCGACCGCCGTCGGCAGCTGGGCGCGCATCGTCGATATCGGCCTGGGCATGCGCAACGAGAACATCTACTTCTCGCGCTACGGAACGACCAACCGCGTGGCCCTGCGCATCTACTACAGCGGCGCCAGCTACAGCGAGATCCTGAGCACTGGGTCGGTCCTGCCAACGGGTGTGTGGACGCACCTCGCTGCGACGATGGACGCGGCAGGCCAGGTGGCGATCTATGTCAACGGCGTGGCCACCGCCATCACCATCAATGGTCTTAACACCAGCAAGCTCGACCTGGCCAAGCTGCCCAAGGCCGGCATCACGCGCAGCCTCTGCTACATCGGCAAGAGCAACTGGACCTGGGACA
>CAZVMD010000655.1:0-1576 GCA_964628555.1 uncultured Myxococcales bacterium
AGCACGATGAACACCGGCGGCTTGCCGGGACGCTCGATCGAAAACTGCGCTTCGCCGTCTTTGTAGCTGACCAGCCGGGCTGGCTGCGTCGGTGAGAGCAGCGCATCGACCAGCAAGCGAAAGCGAGCGGTGGCCGGCGAGATGATGGCCAGGCTCGGGTTACTCAGATCCATGGCCGTTCATTGTATGGCCTCTGGCGCAGGAAAAGCCGCTGCACAACACCGCAAACGACACGCTTAAAGCGACTTGACGCGCAGGTTGTCGAAGCGCACCGGCGTCTGCCAGTTGTTAAAGCCAAAGAAGCGATGGCCCGGGCCCAAAAGCGGCGCCGGATCGTCCAGCTCCAGGGCCAGCTCACCGTCGATGAACCACTCTAAGCGGCTGCCGCGGCGGCTGATGACGTAGTGGTAGCGCCGGCCCGGTACGACCTTCACATCTTTGCGCTCGCGGCGGTCGCTTTCGTGCTCGTCTTGCCGGCACAGGGCCGACAGGCTGTTCTTCCAGCCGCCGTGGATCACGACGTAGCCGGTGCTGGTGTACGAGACGCTCTTGGCGTAGCTCTGCCCATCGCCGAACAGCTCGACCTTGATGTCCCCCTCTGGGCTCTCGGACCAGGCATCGAGCTCGATGACGACGTCGTCTGGTAGCTCGTGGCCGAGCCACAGCGGGTGGTTATAAGCCCCGCGCACGGCCAGCGTGCCGCCGTCGAGGGTATAGACGCCGGGCGGGGCGGTGTTGCGATAGTCGGCCCCCAGCTCGCCGCCCGGGCGCTCGAAAAGATCTTCAAAGATCAGCGACTTGCCAGTCGGTGGCTTGGGCTTGCAGCCGACCCCCAGGCAGGGCAGGAGCAAAAGGACAAGCAGGCGGAGTGCGCGGGGCCAAGCGAGGCGCGCGGGCGCACGCAGCGAGGCGAGGGATCGAGGGAAAGCCAGCATCTGCGCAAGCTAGCATGTGACCGCTGATTCAAGTACCTTGCCGAGCATGTCTGCCTCTCCCCCTGCTCCCACCGCTGTCATTCGGCCCGAGGTCACGATCAGCCACGTGGTCTGCGAGCAAGATCTTGCCGATCGCGTGGCGGCGACTGGGACGGGCGGAGGGCCCGAGCACAATGTCTTTCCCCGCACCCTGGGCACGGCGCGCCTGATCTCGCTGATGGAGCTTGCCGCGGCGCGGGCCATGGAGCCGATCCTCAAGCCCGGCGAGCTGACGGCTGGCATTGTCGTCCGCGTCGAGCACATCGCGCCCACCCCGCTGGGGGGCACGGTGCGCATGACGGCGCGCTACCTCGGTCGGGAAGGCAAGCACCATCGCTTTGAAGTCATCGCAGCTGACGACGCGGGCGAGATCTTCCGCGGCCAGCACATCCGCGCTGTGGTCGAGGCTCGCCGCCTGGAAAAGGGCGCGTCCCGCCGCCTGCGCATATGAGAACGTCCCATGTCTACCCCTACGCCTTCGTCCCCCGCGAAAGCCCCGTCGAGCGGCCGTCCTAGCCAGCCTCCCGCCCACATCAAAAAGTTCCACCGCATCCTGGTCGCCAACCGCAGCGAGATCGCCATCCGCGTCTTTCGCGCCTGCA
>CAZVMD010000656.1:0-1574 GCA_964628555.1 uncultured Myxococcales bacterium
GCTGGCGTCCCCGACCGACGATCGGCCAGCACCTGACGAAACAGCTCTGCCACCTGCGGCTCGTCGGGGGCAGCCAAGAAGCGCGCGGCAAGCAGCTGCTCGCTGCCGGGCTGCCGCATGCGCTCGCGCAAGAACGCCCGGCCTTCCTCTTGACCCAACTGGGCCAAGCGGCCCGCCGCCAGCATGGCATCGCCGGCCACTGGCCCACGCAGCTGCATGCGCAGCGCCTGCTGGGCCGATTCCTTGCCGGCCTGCGTCAGACAGCTCAGCGTCGAAAGCCTCTGCGCATCGGGCAGCCCTCCGCCGTCCAGCGCCGCCGCCAGCAGGGACAGCGCCTTTTCATGCCCCCGCGGACACAGCAACAAGGCCGCCCGTAGCCGCACTTCTTCCGTCTGACTTTCCAGCATCGCTTCCAGCGCGGTCTGCCCTTGTGCATCGCCCAGCTGCCAGATCGCGTGTGCCGCAGCAGCCTGCACTGGGGGAAGCGAGGTCCCCGACAGCAGCCCGCGCAGGGCTGGCAGCGCTCGACGATCCCCAAGCTGCCCCAAGGCCTCGGCGGCTCGGGCGTGGACGCTGGGGGCTCCGTCTCGCAGCAGCTGTTCCAGCGGATCCCGGAACGCGCTGTCATGTGCCTGAGCCAGCCCGCGCATGGCGCCCAGGCGCACATCTGCCGTCGGTGCGTGTAGCTGCCCTAGCAGGATCTGCCGAGCCTTGGCCTCCAGGGCTTGCAGCTCTGCGCTGGGCAGCACGGTCGCATCGCTGACGACGAACCGAGCCAGCCAGACGCCCCCCAGCGACAGCAGGCCCAAGAGGGCCAGACCGCCCAGCCCCACGCCCCACAGAGGCAGCTTGCGTCCGCGCACGATCACGTGCGTGCCGCGCCCTGCCCCCAGCTGAGCCGCCAGTCCGGGCGTCACCGCGACCCGCTCTCCGCGCTGCAGGCTCAGCACTTCGATCTCGTGGGCCAGCGCCGCAGCGAGGCTCTTCATGGACTCGAAGCGCTCCAGCTTGTTCTTGGCCAGCAGCCGCAGCACCAGCGCATCCACCGAGGCTGGCACATCCAAAGATGGATAGCGCTCGCGCAGCGGCTGCGGCTTGTCGAACATATGCATGCTGAGCAGTTCCATCGCCGACGGGGCCGAGAAGGGCGCCTGACCGCCAATCATCTGATACAGGATGCAGCCCAGGGCGTACTGGTCGGCTCGCGTGTCGATGCCCATGCCGTCGACCTGCTCTGGCGCCATATACCGCGGTGTGCCGATGGAAGCGCCCACCCGCGTTAGCCCTTGGTTGGCCGAGGGCGTGCCGCCCGAGATCTCTCCGCTGTCAACGTGTGGATGGCGGCTGTCCTGCGGCCTGGGGGCGCTTCCCCGAGCCGGCCCCGACGCCTCGCCCGCCGGACCCGGCGACAACGGACGCTGCAACGGCACCGCCGCATCAAGCTCCGCAGGAGTCGCCGCCCGGGTGTCCTTGGCAATGCCAAAGTCGACGATCTTGATGGAGTCTCCCGCGGATTCCCCCGCCGCCGCCCCGCCCGGCAGCACAAAGATATTCTCCGGCTTCAGGTCACGGTG
>CAZVMD010000657.1:0-1571 GCA_964628555.1 uncultured Myxococcales bacterium
GCCAGTGCCGCCGACGACAAGACGGTGCGGCTTTGGCAGGTCGATACCGGCAAGCAGTGGCTGGTGGTGCCGGTCGATGAGCCGGTGCGGCAGCTTCGCTTCATCGAGGGCGGGACGCGGATTCTGGCGCTGCAGAAGAACGGCGTCGCTCGCACGTTCCCGGTGGATCACATGGCGTATTTCCGCCATGGCTGTCGCGTCCTGCGTGGCTATTCATCGATCATCGGGGTTAGCGAGGCCGACCTGAAGGAGGCGCTGTCGGCTTGTCCGCAAGAAGAGCCGGCGGCGCGGGACGGTGCCTCTGCGCCTCGCTGATGCGCGGCGCCTCGCCAGCGCGGCGCGATGCAGGGGCGGCGCCGTCGAGGCTTAGCAGCGTGTTGAAAAAGTGAGCGAGGACCTCAAGATGCAAGGGAGCCGCGCGGAGCGTCCATCGGGACGTGAGCACGGCGAGCGCGGCAGATTGGGGCCGCAAGCCCTTTTGCAACACGCAGTTAGGGGCGCGAGGGGGGCGGGGTGGTGGCCTGGCTGAGCAGGCTGGCGAGGTTGAGCGAGAGCTGGCTGCGGACTAGGCCGAGGATCTCGGCGTAGCTGGCCTCGTGCATCGGGGCGACGGCAAGAAAGCGCTTGCGGGTCAGGGCGACCAAGCGGGCGCGGGCATCGGCGATCCAGCGCGCCGCGGTCGAGCGATGCACGCGGTAGAGCAGCCCAATCTGATCGATGCTGAGCCGCGACAGGATGTGGTAGCGCAGCAGGTTGCGCTCGCGACTCGTCAGCTGGGCGATGGCTTCGCGGAACGAGGCTTCAAACAGGGTCTTTAGCTCGCCGGTCAGCGCGGCCAGCTCTGGGCTGCGCTCCCACGACGGCAGGACGGCCTCGCAGGCCTCGTCGAGCTCGATGTCGCGCCGGCTGTGTCGCTGCAGGCGCCCGGCCTCATGCACGGCACAGGTACACAGCCAGCCGCGCAGCTCACCGCGGCCGACATAGCCGCGGCGCGGCGTCGGCTCGCTCGGCGCGCCGTTCTGTCTTTCCAGCAGATAGCCATAGAGGCCCTGCAGGATGTCGACCACGCTCGAAGGCGGCAGCCGCAGCCGGCTGAGGGCCCGCTCGACGGCCGACATATAGTCGGCTTCGAGTGCCTCGACGGCCGCCGGGTGGCCCAGACCCACCCCGCACACCAGATACAAGTCGGCGCCCCGCAGCGACGAGAGAGCGGCCGGCGTGCGCAGCTCCGGCGGCAGCTGGCGGGCCAGAAAGCGGGCGAAGGCTTCCTCGGCAAGCTGCAGCTGCGGCCACGCCGTGCGACCACTCGCCAGGAGGCTAGACAGCGCCGCCCCCAGCGCCATGGCCTCGCAGTCCGTCGGCGGCGAGATCGCAGCATGCTCACAGAAGCTGTGTAGGAGCGATCGCGGCTGTTCGTCCACGGGAGGAAGACTCGTCATTATTTCAGCACGATCGCGTGGCGTCGCTGCAGGGCAAATGCACCCCGCTCGACGGCTAGCGTTCCGAGGCGTAGGATGCTCGACCGCGCGACTATGATGGGGTCTGATGGTCTGTCTTTCCGTCACGCAGCT
>CAZVMD010000658.1:0-1550 GCA_964628555.1 uncultured Myxococcales bacterium
GCCGAGCGCTGCGACTTGCGCCACATGCCAGCCAGTACGTAGACTCCCAGGGACATCGTCTCGACCCCCAGGAAAATGCTTACCAGGTCCGAGGCCATCACCAGGATGAGCATGCCGGCCAGGGAGAACAGCACCAGCGCGTAGTACTCGCCCATCTCGAGGCCGTGGGCGCGCAGGAAGGCGGGGGCGGTCATGACCCCCAGGAGCGCGCCGACTACGCAGATGGCACTGACCAGCAGGCCAAAGCGGTCCAACACCAGCATGTCGCGGTAGAGGAACATGCCGTGGTCGCCCTGGATCTGCCCCGGCAGCCAGGCCAGGACGGCCAGCACTCCGATCAGCGCCAAGACCGTCACCGGCATCAGGTAGCCGCGCGATCCGGCCAGCGGCACCGTATAGGCCTCGGAGGTCTCGGCCGGCATCGACTTCTGATAGGGCGCGCCTACCAGCTTCGAGCGCGAGAAGGCATCGAGGAGCATCAGGACGAGCCCCGCCAGCGTGAGCAAGAGCAGGGGCGCGCTGTGAATCAGATCAGATACGTCGAACGTCATGCCTGTCGCTCCCTACCTATTTCGCTGTGGGCGCGTCGTGGGCGCTGGGGTGAGCCGCTGCCGGCTGGCCTTCGACCGGCTTGGCGTCGGTGGACGCACCGAGCATGCGCGGCGCATCAGTCGCCGGGCCGGCCGCATTCTTTTCTTTGAAAGCGGCAAGCGTACGCGCTACCGCCGGGTCGATGTCGGACAGGAAGGTCGAGGGGTAGATGCCCAGCCAGAAGGCCATGACCAGCATCGGCAGCATCACCAGCCCCTCGCGCATCGTCATATCCTGCAGCCGCTTGTTCAGCGGGTTGGTCAGCGGCCCGAGCATGGCGCGCTGGAACAGCCACAGCATGTAGACCGCGCCGAGCACCACGCCCACCGCACAGATCGCCGCCAGCAGCTTGGCATTTTCGACCACCGCAGGGATGCCGATGGCATCGCGCGTCGCGCTAAACGTCCCCAGGATCACCAGGAACTCGCCGACAAAGCCCGAGAGCCCGGGCAGACCCACCGAGGCCATGGTGAAGATGAGCAGCGTCGCCGCGAAGTACGGCATGCGCTGCCACAGGCCGCCGAACTCGTCGAGGCGTCGGGTGTGGCGGCGCTCGTAGATGACGCCGACCGCGAGGAACAGGCCGCCGGTCGAGATACCGTGCGCCAGCATCTGGTAGATAGCGCCGTTTACCGCCCGCGGGTTGAGCATGAACAAGCCGAGGACGACAAAGCCCATGTGCGCCACCGACGAGTATGCGATGAGCTTCTTGATGTCCGGCTGCGCGAAGGCGACCAGCGAGCCGTAGACCACGCCGATCACCGCCAGCCACTGCAGATACGGTGCACACTGGGCAACGGCGCTGGGGAAAAACGGGATGGCGTAGCGCAGCAGGCCGTAGCTACCAAACTTCAGCAGCACGCTGGCCAGGATGACCGAGCCAGCCGTCGGCGCTTCGACGTGAGCATCCGGCAGCCAGGTGTGCAGCGGGAACAGCGGCACCTTGATGCAGAAGGCCA
>CAZVMD010000659.1:0-1545 GCA_964628555.1 uncultured Myxococcales bacterium
GCCGGATAGCCGACCCGGATGCCCGAGGCGATCTCGCTCGGCGTGCCGCTCTCGACCTGATAGACGCTCGACAGGCCGCTCGTCGAGGCCGCGGTGTTGGTGACGTAGACCTGGTTGGTCCGGCTGACCGCGATGCCGCCCGGATCGGTCAGCGGATCGCCGGCCGCCACCGTCTGTAGTCCGCCCGCCAGCTTGAAGACCGCAGCGCGACCATCGCTGGCCGTGCCCGTGAAGTAGACCACGTCGCTGTTGTCTTGCCGCGCCACTTCGACGCCGCGCGGCCGCAGACCGACGGTCTCGGGCAGGGCGGTCGGTGTGCCGCCGCCGACGGGCAGGGTGTACAGCGCACCCGACTTGCTGTCGCCCGCCGGGTCATTGGGGTCGTGACCGGCTGCCGAGTCGGCGATGTACAGCGTGCCGTCATCGCTGCTGATGGCGATGCCAAACGGCGACACCAGCGGTGCGCCGACAAACAGCGCGGTGGCCGCGCCGCCCGCCGCATCCACGCGGTATACGCCCATGCCCATGCCGCTTGTGCTGCTGGCCGTAAAGTAAAAGGTCTTGCCGTCGCTCGAAGGCACGCTATCGAGCGGCAGCGTGTAGTCCCCGGAAGTGGTCGCGGCAGCTGGCGTAAAGTTCGCTCCCAAGGGAGGTGGCCCGTTGCTGCACGACGCCACGCCCAGGCCGAGTCCCAGCCCAAGCACGGCGACTGGCAGCCCACGATGCCAGCGCTTTAAGCAAAGTCGTCCTGTCATGCTCATCCCCTCTCTGTGAAACGGGCGAGCCCTCACCCCAGGCACAAGCGCGGGGAAGAACACGCCCACCCCGATCTACGGGGCGGGAGCAGCGCCAGTTCCCGCGGCTGGACTTTCGCGTTGCCAGCGTTGATGCGCTGGCTGCGCTGGGGCGAAAAACCGGCTGATTACACTTACTTCACTTGACCCACCCTCCCAGATGGCTGACATCTGATTCCCACCATGAAGCTCGTCGGTCGTTCTGCTCTGCCTCCCCCCCGCTGCCGGCTGCGAGCAGCGCTGTTGCCGGCCATGCTGTGCGCGCTCGGCTGGCTGGCTGCGTGCGGCGGCGGCGCGACAGCCCCCAAGACCCGGCCACCGCCCCAGGTCATCGTGCAGCCACCGCAGCGGCGCGATGTCCCGATCGAAGCGCGCGCCCCGATCGATCTGCGGCCGCTGCAGATCGTCGAGATCGGTAGCAAGCAGCTGGGCTATCTCTCCGCGGTGCTGGTCGATCGCGGCGATCGCGTCCGCCGGGGTCAGCTCGTCGCGCTGGTGCGACCCAGCGATCTGCCCGATCAGCTGCGCTCGGCCCAGAGCACGCTGGCGCAGGCACAGGCCGCGCTGACCCTGGCGCGCTCGAACCGCGGTCGCTTGGGCGAGCTTGCCCCAAGCGGCGTGGTGTCGATGCAAGAAGTCGAGCAGAGCCGCACCGCGCTCAGCCAGGCCGAGGCCCAGGAGGCCGCCGCCCAGGCTCAGCTAGCCGCCATCGCCACCCGCCTGGGCGAGACCCGCATCGACTCGCCGATCG
>CAZVMD010000660.1:0-1537 GCA_964628555.1 uncultured Myxococcales bacterium
GCCTTTTCGCTCATGTTGCCGGTCTGCAGGAACATGCCCGAGACCGCGTTGGCCCAGTTCCACATCCGCTCGCCGCGCAGCCGCGACTGGATGTTCTGCAGGGTCAGCGGGGTCAGCGCCTCGCCCGGCTGCAGCATGGCCCGGGCCGCCTCGGCCTCGCGCTCGAAGGCCTCATCGATCGAGACAATCGACAGCGGCACGCCCAGCTCCGCCGCCGTGATCTCGGCCGCTTTGCGCGTCGCCTGCGACGAGTAGCGCGTCGGCATGTAGAAGGCGCGCAGCAGCTTGCCGACCTCGGACGCCGGCAGCCGGGTGCGGGCATAGCGATGGGCAAGCAGCAGGCACAGCAGGCTGTCGCGCCCGCCCGACAGCGCGACGCCGATGTGGGCGAAGGCGGCGCTCTTTTCAAAGTAATCGCCGATGCCCAGCGTCATCGCCGACAGCAGCTCTTCGCAGAACTGCTGCCGCGGCGAGGGCGGACGCGCATCGCTGGGCAAAAAGAAGCTGCTGCCAGCCGGCAGCGCAAAGCAGGCCGGCTGAGTCGGCGTGGTCGGCTGCCGCAGGCTGACACGATGTGCCGCCGCCCGACTGGGGAGCTCGCTCTGGTAGGCCGCGGTATCGGCGCGGAAGGTGGTGTTTTCGGCTCGCAGGCGGCGCGTGCGATCGATGTCCAGCGTGACGGCGCTGGGTCCAGCGACAAAGCGCGGAGCCGACAGCAGCAGGCGACCGTTCTGCGCCACAAAGCCGCCGCCGTCGAAGACCAGGCCGTCGTTGCTGCCGACCGCGTTGACGTAAAGCACGGTGGCCTGATAGTCGGCGGCCCGGGTGCAGACCAGCTCGCGCCGGCTGGCCTCGACACCGATGCGGAACGGCGAGGCCGAGACATTGACGACCAGCTCGGCTCCCTGCAGACAGCGCCGGCTCAGCGGCCCGCTGGGCGACCACAGATCCTCGCAGACCTCGACCGCCAGCAGACCCAAGTCGGTGGCAAACAGCAGATCGCCAAACGGCACCGCCGCCGACAGACCATAGGCCGACAGATCGACGCTGCGCAGCAGGCCAGCCCGCCCCGGCGACAGCGTGCGCGACTCGTAGAACACGCTGTAAAGCGGCAGCTTCTCTTTCGGCACCAGGCCCAACAGCTCGCCGCGCTGCACCACGGCCGCGCAGTTGTAGATCTGACTGTCGACGCTGGTCAGCAGGCCCAGCACGACGATCGACGACAGCTCGGACGTGGCGCGGATCACCTCGGCGGCGGCCTGCCACTGCGCGGCGACAAAGCGCGGGAACAGCACCAGATCTTCGGGGGGATAGCCGCAGATCACGAGCTCGGGAAACGCCGCGAGCTGCACGCCGTCCTGGGCCAGGGCCTGGGCCTGGGCGATGACAGAGGCGGCATTCTTTCGCACCGCACCGACGGTGGAGTTCACCGAGCCAAGGCCTAGTCGCAGGAGCTTCATCGCAGGTTCTCCACCCGGCTGGCCCCGCGGGAACGCGTTCCCAGCGAGGCGTGGCCGCGGCTCTCAAGAGGCGTTAG
>CAZVMD010000661.1:0-1522 GCA_964628555.1 uncultured Myxococcales bacterium
GCTGCCCCTGGCGGAAATACATCACAAAGAAATACGCGAAGGCCTTTTTGGTGTGGCCGACGGAGTCTTGCGGCGCGGCTTCGAGGGCGCGGTCGGCGGCGGCGAGGGCCTGGGTCAGCTTGGGGCTGGGGTCGATGCCGCGGTACATGTCCATCTCTTCCTGGCGGATCCAGGTCTCGGCCAGGGCCTCGTAGATCAGGCGGTCGCTGTGGCCGATGTGCGCGGCCTCTTCGTAGCGGCGGACGGCGTCCGCGAAGTGGCGCTCGGCCTGGGCCTGGTCGCCGTGGTCGCGGGCGTCCAGAGCCCGGCTAAGGTGGACATCGCCCTGGAGCTTGAGCGCCTCGTACAGCCAGCCCTGCTGGGCCAGCGCCTGCCCGGCGTTGAGCAGCGCGGCGTCGTAGTGCTGGTTGTAGTAGTCGATCAGCGCCTCGGTGTAGCTCGTCGAGACCGTGCGCAGGCTGCGGCTCTTTTGCAGATAGCCCCGGGCCGGCACCAGGTACTGCGCCTCTAGCTCCTGCCTGCGCCGCTGCACAAAGCTGCGGTCACCGCTGCGCCGCGCCTCGTCGAGCCCGCGGCTGTACAGCTCACCGAGCACGCGCCCCAGGGCGTAGTCGAGCTCGATATCGCGATAGCCCAGCGCCTCGGCCCGACGCAGCTGGGTATGGGCCGCGTCCCACTGTTGCAGCGCCAGATGGCCGCGGCCCAGGACATAGGCGCCCAGCCGCTCGGCCCCCTGCGCTCCGCTGCGCGCAAGCTCGGCGTGGATCTCGGCCATGCGCTCGCGCACCAGACGCTTCTCGCGACCGGCGTCGTGCAGCGGCAGCAGGTGGGCGGTGCGCACCAGCCACTCCAGATCCTTGACCGACTGCCCCAGCCGCTGCGCTAGCTCGGCCTCTTGCCGCGCCAAGCGGTCTTTGCGCGCGGCCGCGACACGCGACTGAATGCCGAAGGCCAGCAGGCCCAGCAGGCTCAGCCCCAGGGCCAGGGCCAGCGTCGCCAGGGCCGGATTGCGCCGGGCAAAGAAGCCCAGCCGATACAGGTAGCTAAGCCGCCGCGCCGCCACCCGCTGCGAGCGCAGGAAGCGCTGCAGATCGTCGGCCAGCCCCTTGGCCGAGGGATAGCGCTGCTCCGGCTCTTTGTTCAGGCACTTGCTGACGATCAGCTCCAGCGCCTCGGGCAGATTGGGATCGTGGCTGCGCAGCGGCGGCGCCGCCGCACTGATGACCTTGAGGATGATGTTGACGACGGTCTGGTCATCAAACGGCGGCTTGCCGACCACGATGTCGTACAGCGTCGCGCCCAGGCTGTAGACGTCGCTGCGCGCATCCAGCCGCCGCGTCTCGCCGCGCGCCTGCTCAGGCGACATATAGGCCGGCGTGCCCAGCACATCGCCCGAGGCTGTCAGCCCCGCCACATCGCTGCTGTCGCGGGCCAGCCCAAAGTCCATGACCACCGGCTCGTACAGCACACTGCCGTCGCTGCCCACCTGCCGCATGACCAGGATGTTCGAGGGCTTCAGATC
>CAZVMD010000662.1:0-1521 GCA_964628555.1 uncultured Myxococcales bacterium
CCTTTTGGGGTAGCCTGTGCGAATACAGTCACCGAGGAGCATTGCTGGTCATGCCGAAGCAAGTCGTTCGCGTTGTCGCTGGCGTCGTGGAGAGGGACGGTCGTTACCTGATCACGCAGCGTCGAGAGACCGCGGTCCTGCCCCTGCAGTGGGAGTTCCCCGGCGGCAAGGTCGAGCAGGGCGAAAAAGACGAGGACGCGCTTCAGCGTGAGCTGCGCGAGCGGCTCGACGCCGACTTCGTCATCGGTCGCAAGATCGGCGAAAAACATCACACGTACGACGGCTACGAGGTCGTCCTGGCGCTGTACGCCGCCAGCCTGGTGCCCGGTGGCAAGATGATGCGGGCCAAGCGCGTCCGCGACTTCCGCTGGGTGGCTTCGTCTGAGTTTGGTCAGTATCAGTTCCCCGACGCCGATCAGCGCACGATGGATCAGCTGCTCGGCATCAAGCGCTAGCGCCGCTCGGCATCCGAGCGGGACGCAGCAGGACCGGGGGGTCAAAAGCGGGCGTCAGGCCCCAAGTGGCCGCCGACCGCCGCCCATCGGGACTCGCCAGGGGACGCCAGCCATCGGGGATTGACCGCACACTTGCCCCCCTGCTAGCGTCGGAACCCATGGCGTTTTCCATCGGCGGACACTTGGTTGCAGAGGAGCTTCACCGCGCGGGCGTACGCGACTTGTTTACGCTCTGCGGTGGCCACATCGCCCCGATCTACGACGGCTGCCTGCGCTTCGGCATCCGCCTGATCGACACCCGACACGAACAGGCAGCGGCCCATGCTGGCGACGGCTATGCCCGCATGACGCGCGGCCCTGGGGTGGCCCTGGTGACGGCCGGGCCCGGCGTTACTGATGCGGTCACCGGCGTGGCCAATGCCTATCAGGCCCAGTCACCGCTGGTGCTCCTGGGCGGCGCGGCGGAAGTCCGCTCGGTCGGGCGCGGCGCGCTGCAAGAGATGGAGCAGCTACCGGTCTTGCGCTCGATCACCAAGTGGTCAGCCACCTGCACCGATCCCCGCCGCCTGCGCGAGATGGTGCAGACGGCGCTGCGGGTGTCGATGGCCGGCACACCGGGGCCGGTCTTCCTTGAGCTGCCGTTTGACATCCTGATGGCGCAGGTCGACCACAACGAGCTGGTCGTGCCGCCGCCTCTGCCAACCTGGCCGCGCACGCAGGCCGACCCGACGGGCTTGGCCGCCGCGGTCGCCCTCCTAGCGCAGGCCGAGCACCCGGTGATCTTTGCCGGCTCGCAGGTGTACTGGGAGGGCGCGCACACGGCACTGGAGCGCCTGTGCCGCGTAACGCATATCCCCGTCGTGATGAACGGCATGGGACGAGGCACGCTGCCCGCCGATCATCCGCAGGCCTTAAATCACGCTCGCAAGCGGGCGCTGCGCGGCACCGATCTGGTGGTGCTGATCGGCACGCCGCTCGACTTCCGCATCGGCTTTGGCGCCGGTATCAACCCCAAGGCCAAGATCATCCAGATCGACCGCGATCCGACGCAGTTCAACAAGAACCG
>CAZVMD010000663.1:0-1510 GCA_964628555.1 uncultured Myxococcales bacterium
ATCACGAGGTCATCCGCGATCGCGATCCGCTCGACATCGCCGGCTGGGATGGCGCTGTCTATCCCATCGCCCTCTCGATCCACGACTACCAGCCCAAGACTGGCCGCGTGCATCTGCCGCCCACTACCTTTTCGACCTTTGTCGGCGGCGGCTTCATCGTCTGCAGCTTTGTGCCGCGCCTCGTCGACTTCGATGCCAACGCCATCCCCTGCCCCTATCCCCACTCCAGCGTCGATTGCGATGAGGTGCTGTTCTATGTCAGCGGCAACTTCACCAGCCGCCGCGGCGTCGGTCCAGGCAGCCTCAGCTTCCATCCGGCCGGCATCCCGCACGGGCCGCAGCCCGGCGCCTATGAGGGCAGCATCGGCAAGACCCGCACCGACGAGCTCGCGGTCATGCTCGACACCTTCAAGCCGCTCCTGCCCACCGCCGAGGCCCTGGCGGTCGAAGACGGCAACTACCACGCCACCTGGCGCGCCTAAGCCGGCTCGCCACCCCCCATGTCGCGACTAAACACCCTGCTGCCCGGTCTGCTGCTGTCGCTTTCGCTGGGCGGCCTGGCCATCGCGCTTTACGCGGTCGAGGCGCGCTACCTGGCCCACCCGCCGCTTGAGAGCCTGGTGCTGGCGCTGCTCCTCGGCGTGGTCTGCCGTCAGCTGTTTGGGCTGCCGGCTCGCTTTCAGCCGGGGCAAGCCTACGGCGCCAAGCAGGTCCTCGAAGCGGCGGTGCTCTTGCTCGGCGCGACCATGGATCTGCGCCAGCTTCTGTCGGGCGGGCCGCGTCTGCTGTTCGCTGTCGCCATCCTGGTCAGCGTCTCTCTGGCCGGCGGCGCGCTGATCGGCCGGCGCCTGTTTCGCCTCGATCGCAAGCCGGCGATCCTCATCGCGGTCGGCAACGCCATCTGCGGCAACTCGGCCATCGCCACCGTCGCCCCGCTCATCGCCGCCAGCACCACCGAGGTCGCCGGCGCCATCGCCTTTACGGCCATCGTCGGCGTCGGCCTGGTGCTGCTCTTGCCGTTCCTCATTCCGCTCTTGCAGCTCTCGCATGGCCAGTACGGCGTCCTGGTCGGCATGAGCGTCTATGCCGTGCCGCAGGTCTTGGCGGCCAGCTATCCGGTCAGCGAAGCGGCCGGCCAGACCGCCACCCTGGTCAAGCTCACCCGCGTCCTCTTCCTCGCCCCGGTGGCCCTCTACTTCACCCTCAGCGAGCGCCTGCGCGGCACCGCCCCCGGCTCTCGCAGCGGCCGGCTCTCGCTCAAGCAGCTCTTCCCCTGGTTTATTGCCGGCTTCATCGCGCTGTCCATCCTCCGCTCGCTCGGCCTCATCTCGCCCAGCCTCGCCGCGCTGATCAAAGAGCTCAGCCGCTATGGCACCGTCCTCGCCATGGCTGCCCTCGGCCTCGCGGTCGATCTGCGGGCCCTGCGCGCGGCCGGCCGCCGCACCACCGCTGCAGTCATCGCCTCTCTCCTCCTCCTCCTCGCGCTCAGCTATGGCCTAATCCGCGGCCT
>CAZVMD010000664.1:0-1509 GCA_964628555.1 uncultured Myxococcales bacterium
CCGACCTGCGGGACAAGATCCAGATCGCAAAGGTGCTTCCCGGTGTGGCGTTGGCTCGGCTGAAGCTGCGCGAGCCGCCGCAGCAGCCCTCTAGGCCGAATGACCCGGCGCAGCCTGCGCCAGAGCAGCCAAAGCCGGCCGAACTGGTGAGCTTCAACTGATGGCTCTCGCGGTCACCTTTTCACCGAAGCAGCGCGCCGCGATCCAGAGCGCAGCGGACATCGTTTTTTTCGGCGGCGGCAACGGGCCCGGAAAGACCTTTACGCTGTCGATGCTGCCGATGCTGCCAGAGTACCGATGCACGCCGGGGTGTCAGTCGGTCCTGTTTGCCGAGAGCAACACCAAGCTCGAACAGGCGGGCGGGCTTGTGGATAAGACGAAGCGCGATTACGCGCGGGCGCATCCTCTTGGGGCTGATGGGTACCGGCAGACGCCGCGCAAGCGCTGGACGTTCCCGTGTCCCGGCGGCGGCGAGAGCACGATCGATCTGTCGTACATCGGCGAGCCTGGCCAGTGGGACGGAATGGAGGCGGCTGTGATTGGCGTGGACCAGATCGAGCAAGCCGATGAGCGGCAGGTTTTCGCGCTCTTTGGTCGCAATCGCTCGACAGCGCGCGTCCGCTGCCGAATCTTCGCGACGGCCAATCCACCTGAGGAGGGCAAGGAGCACTGGCTTACCAAGCTGCTTACGGCGGGCGGGTGGATTGGTGACGACGGATTCCCTCGCCTCGACATGGCCGGGCGCGTGCGGTTCTACACCCGCGACAGTGATACGGATGAGTTTTTGTTTGCGGACACCATCGATGAGCTGATCGCGACGGGCCACGTCCCCCGCGATGTCGATGGCACGCCGATCCGCCCGCAGTCTGTGAGCTTTTTTCCGGCGCTGATCGATGATCACCCAAACGAAAACTTCCGGCGCGAGTACAAGAGCAAGCTCGCGAGCCTCACTCTATTCGAGCGCCGCCGCCGCCTGGAGGGCAACTGGTACGCCACAGAGAGCGCTGGGAAGTACTTTCGCAAGGACCACTTCCCGCGGGTCACCAAGTACCGGCCCAGCGCGGGGGCGCGCTTGGTTCGCAGCTGGGACAACGCATGGAGCACGTCGGATAAGGCCGACTGGACGCCGGGCGTGTTGCTGGCTATCGAGCCTGACGGCGGGATCTATGTGCTCGACGTGCTGCGCTTTCGGGGCACCATGGCGCACGTCGAAAGAGCCATTCAGCTGTGCGCCGCGCTGGATGGACGCGCGGTACAGGTTCGACTACCAAAGGATGCCGGCGCGGCTGGTGGCATCCAGAGCGCCAGCGCGCAACGTCTCGGGGGCCAGGGCTACACGGTCGCACTGACAGCGGACCGCGGGGACAAGTTCACGCGCAGCAAGCCCTATCAGGCGTGCGCGGAGCGTGGCCAGATCCGCCTGGTGGCTGACAGCCACCCATCATGGCAAGTAGCCGCGATGCTCTGCGACGACTTCGAAGAGCATGACAAGCAGGGGCAACTAGTGCG
>CAZVMD010000665.1:0-1507 GCA_964628555.1 uncultured Myxococcales bacterium
TGTGTTGCTGTCTTCATGGCGGGTTGATCCAGCCGGCGCTCTTTCACTTGGTCACAAGCGACAAACTGCCCGGCGTGGGGCCCCTCCCCAACTCTGTGCTCAAAGTTGGGGCCCATCCCGGCGACACTTTTTGCGGCCCCCAGGTACAGATGCTGTCCGCCAAAAAAGGTCTCTGGCTCAGGGCAAACTGACCTGGCTGCCGCTTCGTCGCGCAGCGACGGAAGGTTAATATGTATCAAAATTTAGCTAGTAATTCAGAATTCATATTCTATGCAAATAGTTACTGGCTGTGGACCACAAGGTTCACGAGATCATAGGCGTTATTTGGGTGGACCCTTGCCCATCGGAAGACTCTCGGCAGCGCGCTCTGGGACGGGATGTCCGCATGACTGGGCTCGTGAGGCTTTGGCTAAGGTGCGAGATCGCGCCGAATCGCCAGGCTGCTTTTCAGAGGGCCGGGGGCCATGTCACCCCTGAGCAGCGAGGCAGACCAGGCAAGCCAACTGGCACGACGCGGTGAACTGGCGAGCCCCAGGACTTCGCAGCCCCTGGTCCTGGTGTGCTCGTCAGGTTCAGGGTGGGAGTGGCCGACTGGAAGCTCGCCGTCGTGCTCGACGCGCAGGTGCTGCGTTGCCCTCGCACCCAAAGCAGCGTCCCCAGGCTGCGGCTAGCTCTGGCTTTATGTCGCGCAAGATGTGCGAAACGGGCGTCATCACAATCCTCCTTCGCCTAGCCATGCGGCCGACTTCCTAAACGATCATCCGCTGGCGGGGAATGCGATGAGCGCTCGCTGTTGGCGTCGACATCAGGCGTAACCACAGACCGCGATAGCCGATGTCCCAGGCTTTGGTTTAGCGCCCATCCCTGCTGCCGCAGGCCGCAGCCGGCATGGAGCGGCTGCGCATGATTTGGTACGTTGAGAAGAATGTCTGGCTCGCGCGCTGTCTGCAGGGGGGGCTGCCTTGCCGGGCTACTCGTCGCCCAGGGCTGTGTCGGCACGGCGACCTTGGCCGTTGGACCGACCCTAGACACCCTCGGCAGCCCCGGAGTAGAGGGGCAGCTTCGCATCGGCTTTGGGGCAGCGTCTTCGTCGAGCGGTGTGGCTGTGCCGCTCACGGCACGACTTGGCTCCGGCGGCATGACGCCGGCCCAGATTCCCTATGTGCTAATCGGTCTCGACCTCCCAGTTCTTATCTATCTTCACGAACACGATCCCGTCGGGCTTCGTGTCGGCGCCGGCTATACCGGGCGCAAGATCATAAACGGCCCGATGCTACATGCACCCAGCCTCTTCCTCGGAACCTCTGGCCGGCTCTGGGGTGAGGTGCAGCGCGGCAGCAGCCACGGCTTCGGGGGCGGGAGTGTGCTGCATCTGGGAGGCGAGCTGCGCTTCGACTACCTATTTGGCGGAGGCTTCGATCGCGCTGTGTTCAGCTTGCCCCTGACCGTCGCCTACTCCGGCTGGCTGTTCTAGGCGCCGATTGAGTTTCGTCCGAAAGATGGAAGC
>CAZVMD010000666.1:0-1505 GCA_964628555.1 uncultured Myxococcales bacterium
ACGGCGCGAATGGTTGCTCCCGCAAAGCCAGTGGCTTGCACGATGTGGACGCGGCCGAACTGGCGGCTCGCATTGTGTGCGGCTAGCTCGGAGTAGGCACGGCGCACTGGCTCGGGCGGCGGGTGCAGCGCGGCCACCGCATCGACCCAGACGATCGTGCCAGTCCCGCGCGGGCAGACGCTGGGCAGGCGCGCGGTCCACTCGCTAAAGGCGCGGAAGTTGGCCTCGCTCTCCTGGTTCACGTAGTAGTAGCAGACGAGATCGTGAAGCCGCGCGGCCAGGTACTTGCCATCTGCTCCGCGCATCACTTCGGACTGTGCAGCCATGGGTCGGCTCCTGCCTTGCGGCAGTGGGTGAGTGTGGGACTAGCCAGCGCAGAGAGCCGCGCTAGCCGCGGGGAACCTGTCTAGTTTATCGCGTGACGTCGATGTTGTAGATGCCGGGGCCCGAGGTAGCGGTGCCGGTGATGTGGGTGGTGCCAGGCTTGCGCTCGACCATGTTGCCGGCGCCCGACTGCAGAGTGCCGGAGAAGACGAACTTCAGCGTGACCTGGCCAGCCAGCTCGCCGGTCATGTCGAGCGTCCAGTTGGCATCGCCACTTAGCGTGCCGGTGGGGATGTTCTTAAGCTGCATGTTCAGCTCTTGCGTCTTGCCGGCGACGGTCACGTAAAACAGCTTGGTGTCGTCGGAGTAGCCGGTAAATTCGGTCAAAAGCCGCATGCCTTTGTTGGCCGATGCGCCCTGGTCCACCTGGCCGGTGACCTTCAGCGTGCCGGCCGCTGTGCCGGTGGTCATCTGGGCTGGGATGTTGGCGCTGCTGGCCGCGTTGAAGCCGGCGAAGCCGAGGTTGATCGCCTTGTCGATGGCGGCATCCAGGCCAACGTAGGCGCGTCGCGCCTGCTCATCGGAGTTCACGCCCGAGCCGCAGCCGGACCCTACGGTCACCGCGAGCAGCGAGGTCAGCGCAGCCGGCGCCCAGCCTCGTGAAAAGAGAGAGGTTCGCATTCGTGGGCTCCTTAGCCGATCGGGTTTGACAGACAGTTGCTGAGGTCAAAGAGCATAAAGATCAGCGCCTTCTCTTGCGGCGACAGCGCACCCGAGCGGCAGCCGCTGGGGAAGTCCGGGCCCGCCGAGTCCTCGGTCGCGCCGTCGAGGCCCGCCGAGACGTGCAGGTCGGAGAACACCATCTGGCCGCACTGCGTCTTGGGATCGGCGCCGACCGGGGCATCAAACGAGAAGTACTGCGTGATGTTGGCACCGCTCGCCGGCTTGTAGTAGGCCCAGCTGCGCGCCAGGGTCGGGGCGGTCGAGGCGATCGACTGCACGCTGTAGCGAGCCTGCGTGATCGGGATCTTGCCGCGCACCGTGCTGGCCGCGACATTGGGCAGGAGCAGGTAGTCGGCCAGCGCCTTGCCCTTGTCAAAGGTCTCGTCGATGGTCGCTTCGCCGGGGTCCGGACCGGTCAGGTTGGCCGCGAAGGTGGCGACGGTGTTGAGAGGATTGAC
>CAZVMD010000667.1:0-1505 GCA_964628555.1 uncultured Myxococcales bacterium
GCTAGCCCGCCCGCCCCCGCCGCGGCGACACCCCCGACGGCCGCAGCCGCCGCCGCGGCCCCACCGACCAGCCCGGCCGCTCTGCCCGCCGCGCCTCCCGCCGCTCCGGCGACGGGCCCAGAGCCAGCGGGCAGCAGCGCCGCCCCCGCCAGCCCGACACCGGGCCCGACAGCCGGGGCGGGCGCAGGTCCGGGGATCGGCTCTCCGCCGGCCGCCACCAGCCCCCGCGGCCCGCTCTCGCTGAAGCTGCTGCACCAAGGCATCGAAGAGCCGGCCGCCCCCCCGGTCAGCCTGGATATCGAGGCTGGCCAGGCGCTACCCGCCGGCCTGCGACCGATCCTGGCCAAGCTCTTTTCCGTCGGACTAAACCGCCAGCATGGGCTGGTGACCATCGCCTCCGACCCGCGCGGAGCGAGCGTCGAGATCGGCGAGCTTGGCATCGGCCGCACCCCCATCGAGCGCGAGATGTGGGCCGGCAGCTATACGCTGTCCGCCAGTCGGCCCGGCTATCGCAGCGAGCGGCGCCCTCTCGAAGTCCGCGGCGGGCAGCCCGAGCGCGTCGAGTTCGACCTGGCCCCGCTGTCGTTTGATCGCCCCGAGCCACGCTACATCTGGCAGCGACAAGCCCGGCCCCGCTATCGCCTGATCCTCGGTGGCGCCAGCATCGCCGCTGGGGCGGTGCTGCTGGGCTTTGGCAGCTCGGGGCTGGCCCTCGATGGCTCGTGCAGTGCGGCCGATCGCATTCCGGCCACCGGGGAGTGTCGCTTCGTCTATCAGACGGCAGCGCCGGGAGCGGCGCTCGTAGTCGTGGGCGGTGTGGTGGTCGCGGCCGGTGCGGTGCTGCTCGCCCTGCCTGGGGAGCGCCGACGGGTCCTAGTCCCCGACGAGCCGACCGCCTCCCCCGCTCCTGCTTCGGCGCCGTCCCCTTAGCTCCCCGCTTGGCCTTGTCTGAACCATCTTGGCTTATGGAGGGATATCCTTATGCTGCGCCGCTGTGCTCTGTTTCTGTCGGCCTTCGCCCTGCTGTCGGCAAGCTGCGAGGTGTGGAACGCCTATCGCGCCGCCGATCCGCAAAACTGCATGCTCAACGCCGAGCTCTGCACACAAAACGAGGTGTGCAGTCCCACCAGCGAGCGCTGCGAGCCCCTCGATCCCCGCAGCACTGGCCTACGCCTCGATCGCATCGATCCACCGACCGGACCCAACTCGGGCGAGGCGACGGTGACCCTGCTCGGCTTAGGGCTTTACAACCTGCAGCAGGTCACCATCGATGGCCGCGCCGCCGCCATCCTAGCCAGCGACGGCCTCAGCACGCAGGTCCAGCTTCCCCCCAGTCCCGGCAAGACCGGCCTGGTCCCGGTGTACGTGCGCGGCGCCAACTCCGAGGTCATGCGCACCGACCTCTTTAGCTATCACAACGGCTCCCTCAGCTTCGGCGCCGGCAAGAACGGCTCCCTCCGCATCCCGCTGCCCGCGGCGGTGTATTCCGTCGATGTGGCGGACGT